>JAFDZK010000338.1 GCA_018267005.1 Bacteroidota bacterium | reverse complement strand
AGGGCATTTCCATGGGGGTCGCTTATATCTTTCCATGATAGCGTACAACCGTTTTACAGCTATTTATATCACTCCAAAATCTTAACTTTGCAGCCTTAATTGAGTTACAAAGAGGATGTTTGAAAATCTTTCCGATAAATTAGACAGGGCGTTCAAGGTACTGAAGGGACAGGGTACCATTACCGAGATCAACGTGGCCGAGACCATGAAGGAAATACGAAAAGCCCTTCTGGATGCCGACGTAAATTATAAAACCGCCAAAACTTTTACCGATGAGGTGAAGCAAAAAGCTTTGGGTATGAACGTGCTTACCGCCGTTTCGCCCGGCCAACTGCTTACCAAGATCATGAACGACGAGCTTGCCGCGCTAATGGGCGGCAGCGCTGCCGAACTCACTTTCCCGGCTACGCCGACGGTGATCCTGATTGCGGGTTTGAATGGCGCCGGTAAAACCACTTTCAGCGGTAAGTTGGCCAATTTTCTCAAAACACAAAAAAATAAGAAGCCTTTACTGGTTGCCGATGACGTTTATCGCCCGGCGGCTATCGATCAATTGAAGGTTTTGGGCGAACAGATAGGCATACCGGTTTATGCCAACCTGGAGTCGAAAGACCCTATCGCTATCGCAAAGGAAGGCATCGCCTTAGCCAAACAACAGGGCAATAATGTAGTCATCATCGATACTGCGGGCCGCTTGTCCGTCGACGAGGCCATGATGCGCGAGATCGAGCAGGTTAAGGCCGCCACCAACCCGCACGAGATCTTGTTCGTAGTGGATGCCATGACGGGCCAGGATGCGGTGAATACGGCCAAGGTATTTAATGACCGGTTGGATTTTACCGGCGTCGTGCTGACCAAGCTGGACGGCGATACACGCGGCGGCGCGGCGCTTTCAATCAAATCGGTAGTGGATAAACCGATTAAGTTTATCGGTACCGGCGAAAAGATGGAGGCACTGGATGTATTCCATCCCGACCGTATGGCATCACGCATCCTGGGCATGGGCGACGTGATCTCGCTGGTGGAACGCGCGCAACAGCAATTTGACGAAAAAGAAGCCGCCGAACTGCAGAAGAAGATCCGCAAGAATAAGTTCGACTTTAACGACTTCTACAGCCAGATACAGCAGGTCAAAAAAATGGGTAACATGAAAGACCTGATGGGCATGATCCCCGGTGTGGGCAAGATGATGAAGAACGTGGAGATTGACGATAATGCCTTCAAAAATATCGAAGCGATCATCCAGTCGATGACGCCCTATGAAAAGGAAAACCCGGATTCCATCAACCAGAGCCGCCGTAACCGCATAGCCAAAGGCTCGGGAACCAACATTAACGAGGTGAACCGGTTGATCAAACAGTTCGAGGATATGCGCAAGGTGATGAAGCAGATGAGCAACCCGGCCGCCATGGCGAGCATGATGCGAAGAATGCCGAGGTAATTTCGGATGTTCGATTTCGGATTGGTTTGTTCCGATCAGCTATTAAAATTGGTTATATTTAGGGTATGAAACGCTTATCACTACTGGTCATTTCCCTCACTTGGGGCCATGTTTTTGCGCAGACAGTAAAAGTTACCCGGGATATACGTGCGAAAGGCATAAAAGAAAAATATTATGTCTTGAAATCAGACACCGGCATAAAAGATGGCCCTTACGCTGCTTACGCACGATACCGGGGTACGCTGTTGTGTGAGGGGTTTTATAAAAATAATGTCAGAGACAGTATCTGGAGCAGCTATAATTATAACGGGAAATTACAGGTTAGATACGATTACACACATAAAAAGCTGCTTGCATACGAAGCGCCTGAGAATTTCAACAAAACCTCGCAATATAATGTCATTAACGGCACGGATACCCTAAAAACGACGCTGGAACAGCCGCCAATTTTAATGGATGGAAATGGAAAGCTAATACAATTGTTTGTTTCAAGCCTCAGGTATCCGGCGGAAGCAAAAGAGAAAAATATCCAGGGGAAGGTTGTGATAGCGATAACTATCGACACACTTGGCCATCCATCAAATTACAGGATAAAAAAATTCGTCGGGGGCGGTTGCGACGGGGAGGCTTTGCGTGTTGTCAAGCTTATTGAGGGCGATTGGATACCGGGAAAGCTAAACGGCAAAGCGGTTACCTGTGAATATGATATACCCGTGTCCTTTACCCTTCAGCAAGATTAATTTATGATAAGAAAAACTTTTCTCCCGCTCGTTCTATTAACCGTGTTCTTTTTAGTTGCAAACGGCCAGGTTCCCGGTTCAGCGATTGATGTGCAGCACTATAACTTTTCTATCCGATTGAACGATCAAAATGATACTATTAAAGGCAAAGCGGATATTGACGTTAGGTTTCTGAAAGATGCCGATTCGTTCACGATCGACCTTGTAAAACCAAATGATAAGGGCAAAGGGATGCTGGTAAGCAGCGTTACGGAAAATAGCGCGGATGTGCCCTTTCAACAAGGCGATGATGCTGTAAACATCAGTGCGTCGGGTAAAGCGGGGAGCGAACACACCTATACCATCAATTACGCCGGTATACCCGCCGACGGGCTGATCATATCCACCAACAAATTCGGGCATCGCACCTTTTTTGGCGACAATTGGCCCAACCGCGCGCACAATTGGCTGCCCTGCGTGGACAATATCGCCGATAAAGCCACGGTGGATTTTGACGTCGTCGCGCCAAAGCACTACGATGTGGTGGCTAACGGAGCAAAGGCTGGCGAAAAAATATTGCCCGGCGATCTGAAAGAAACGCATTGGCAGGAATCAGCGCCGCTGTCGACAAAAGTAATGGTCATCGGCGTGGCCGATTTTGCGATCGATCATACCGGCGATGTAAAAGGCATACCGGTATATACCTATGTCTTCCCCGAGAATAAGGAGCTGGGCTTTAATAGTTATGCTGTAGCAAAGGAAATACTGGCTTACTATATCGGTAAAATTGGACCTTTTGCATACGAAAAGCTGGCCAATGTGCAGTCAAAGACCATATTTGGCGGCATGGAAAATGCGAGCTGTATCTTCTATTTCGAGAATTCGGTTGGCGATAAAGGTATCGAGGAGCTGATGGCGCACGAGATAGCGCACCAGTGGTTCGGCGACGCGGCCAGCGAAAAAAGCTTCGGGCATTTATGGCTGAGCGAAGGTTTTGCTACCTTCATGACCAACGTGTACCTTGAAAACAAATACGGTGAGGATATATTAAAACAACGATTGAAAGATGACCGCAAAACGGTGTTTGAATTTGAAAAGCAGCATTTTGCACCGGTAGTCGATACCACGGTGAAAGACAATTTTATGCAGTTGCTGAATCCCAACAGCTACCAAAAAGGCGGCTGGGTGTTGCATATGCTAAATCAAAAACTGGGTGACAAAGCATTCTGGACCGGTATCAGGAATTACTATGCCAAATACAAAAACGGCAATGCCGGCACGAAAGATCTCCGGCACATGCTCGAGCAAGCCAGCGGCCAAGACCTGGAGCCGTTTTTCAAACAGTGGTTATACACAACGGGCACTCCCGACCTGGAAATAAGCTGGAAATACGACGCCAACAAGAAAGCCGTCGGCCTTGACGTTACACAAAAACAGCAAACCGCATTCGAATTCCCCCTCGAATTGTCTGTCGGCGGGAAAGTGCACACATTGTCGATAAAGAACAAAACCACGCATTTCGAAATAGCCGTCTCCGAACAACCATCGGCCGTGATTGCCGACCCCAACGTGAACTTGCTGGCACGATTTGATGTTAAAGCCGTGGACTAATTTAGTTCCGGCAATTATGCTGTTTTTCACACAATATTTTGAAAAATTTATTTTTTCAAAATATTATACTTTTCTTTGGTTGGTTACGTTTAAATTAAATAACAAACAATCCGGCACATGACCCCTGATGTGCCGTAACCGGGAACCTTTTAAATTGATAGCCATGTTAAAGTCGTATCAATCCATTTATGTATCGTCTTACAGGTGGATGTTCAAAAATTTCGGCCAGGGAAAATTGCCGCTGTTCAAATCGTTGTTCAATGTGAGCTTTCTGCTTATTATTTTGATCACAACGGTTTTACTGCTCACGCAGCTTATGCTAAAAAGCGGTCTGCTTACCGTAAATGTTTACACCGTAACGGGCATGGTTCTGGCTGCCTTGTTTTTTGTATTCCTCAATCACCTGATCTTCCTGAACAACAAATGGCTTAAAAACCTGAACATGCAGATGGCGCGCCTCAGCCGGCACAACCTTAACGCCTGGTCTGTTGTTATACTGGTCAATGTGATCGTTATATGCGGTTTCCTTATCTTTACGATGAGGTAAAAAGCAAATGACAGGCACAAGCGGGATACCATTTCAAACCATAGACTGGTCGCAGAT
>JAFDZK010000337.1 GCA_018267005.1 Bacteroidota bacterium | reverse complement strand
TAGGCCTTCGATTCTTTCGAAATGTTTTTTGTTGAGGGTTGCCAAAGGAAAATTGTGGACGATGGAAGTGGCAGCAATCAATATGTCGCGAAACTCGATCATCTGATTTTTCCGTTTTAAAGCTTGATATATTTTGCCGGATAATAAAGCAATTTCCTCGTCAAACGGAAGAATATTTATCCCGTTTATTAAAAGTTTAATGCTTTCCTCTTTCTCATGGGAAGTTGCACCCATATAAAGCTCAAATAGAGTAACCGTAGATAAATAGTAAGAAATATTGTCTGGAAGATTATAAAGACGGGTTTTAGTTTTTTCCTTTGCCCGCAAAAACTCGACGAATAAGGAGGTATCAATTACCATTCTTCTGGTTTGAATGAATTGAATGCCGAATTTTCAGTTATTGGTTTAATATCTTCTTCAGACCATACGGGTATAGAAAGAATACTCTTTTTGTATTCAAATTGTGTTTTCTTTGGCTTTTTCATTTTGGCAACCAACCTATCAATATAATGCTGCACCTGTTTTTTAGCTTCAGGGTCAAGAGAATTATATTTCAACAGCATATTGTCCATACACAAATTTAAGAAATAGATTTAACGTAAACAATTAGGGAGGACCCTGATACGACGTCGTCAGGCCATGATTTTATCTATATGTTCCCTATTAGTATTCAATATCCAACTGTTATACTTTTGATAGATTGGCTTTAAAATATTGATGTCCGAAGCGATAATGTCCAAGCCCCTGTCATCATACATATGGAAAATAACATTTCGCGAAATGTTTATAAAATATATGTTGGGGTTATTTAAGAATTTAAATCGCGGCTCCCGCGGGGGAAAGTCAGTATTTGCAATTGCTTTTAGTACATTCTTGTGATTTATATCTATTGCTTTAACTTTTGTTATTGCAATGTTGTATATATCATCTTTCTGTTTTTCATAAAGGTGCCGAACAACAAAATAGTCAATGTCAGTTCGTTTAAGGGCATTGATTTGCTTGAAACAATAATTTGAAAACCGGATTTTCCGTCGTTTCCATTTGTATTCTATGTAGATTACAAAAACATCTTCCGTCTGCCTGAATATAGCCTCAAATAATGCCGAGGATCTCTTATCTACTTCTTTAAAGTAATCCTCAGAACTTGGTTCTCCATTTTGTAAATCGAAACGCAACGCATTAGTCCAACTGAAAAAAAGAGGTTCGCGTAGTGCAAGTCCGTTGAAATGCTGTTTTAAATAATTAGCTAGATCTTTCTTTGATTCGACGCCTTCCATTGTTAGAGATTGACGTTTTAGAGTGCGTGAATTTACCATAATCAACGCAATCTTTTCAATCGCACGAATTAGCGGTCACATATTCCTCCTATACTGTCCCCCAACCTCATACAGTGCATGCGATATCTGCCCCAGCGAGCAGTATTTGCACACCTCCATTAACGTTTCAAAGATATTTTCGCCGGCAATGGCCGTTTGCTGCAGTTTTTTGAGCAGGGCGGGGGCTTTGTCCTTATTGCGGTTTTGAAAAGCCTCAAGCGCGGCGATCTGGAATTGCTTTTCGTCTTCCGTCGCGCGGATCACTTCGGCCGGGACGATGGTGGGCGAACCTTTTTTGTTGAGGAAAGTATTTACCCCGACGATAGGGTATTCGCCGTCGTGTTTCAGCGTTTCGTAATACAGCGATTCCTCCTGTATCTTGCCGCGCTGGTACATGGTTTCCATGGCGCCCAGTACGCCGCCGCGGTCGTTGATGCGTTTGAATTCGATTAATACCGCTTCTTCCACCAGGTCGGTCAGTTCCTCGATAATGAACGAGCCTTGCAGCGGGTTCTCATTTTTGGCTAATCCCAATTCCCGGTTAATTATCAGCTGTATCGCCATCGCCCGGCGAACGGATTCTTCCGTAGGCGTGGTGATCGCTTCGTCATAGGCGTTGGTATGCAGCGAATTGCAGTTATCATAAATGGCATACAGCGCCTGCAGCGTGGTACGGATATCGTTAAAATCGATCTCCTGCGCGTGCAGCGAACGGCCACTGGTTTGGATATGGTATTTGAGTTTTTGCGAACGGTCGTTGCCTTTGTATTTGTTCTTAATGGCCTTGGCCCATATTCTCCGCGCAACGCGACCGATCACCGAATATTCCGGGTCAACGCCATTTGAGAAGAAGAATGACAGGTTCGGCGCGAAGTCGTCGATATGCATACCCCGGCTGAGGTAGTATTCAACGTAGGTGAAACCGTTCGACAATGTAAATGCCAGTTGCGAAATGGGGTTAGCGCCTGCCTCGGCAATGTGGTAACCAGAAATCGACACCGAGTAAAAATTTCGGACTTTCTGGTCGATAAAATATTGCTGCACGTCACCCATCATCCGCAGGGCGAATTCGGTTGAAAAGATGCAGGTATTCTGCGCCTGGTCCTCTTTCAGGATATCCGCCTGCACCGTCCCGCGGACGGTCGAGATGGCTTTTGCCTTCAGCTTTTTATAGACATCGGGCGGCAGTACCTGGTCGCCAGTAAGGCCTAAAAGCATTAGGCCGAGGCCCTGGTTGCCCTTTGGTAATTTGCCGTTATAATGAGGACGGGACAATCCCTTATCATCATAAACTTCCTTAAACTTTGCCTCCACCAAATGCTCCAACTGATGTTCTTTAATGTATCGCTCGCATTGCTGGTCGATCGCCGCGTTCATGAAATAACCCAGCAGCATCGGCGCGGGGCCATTGATGGTCATCGAAACGGAAGTAGCCGGGTCGCACAAGTCAAAGCCCGAATACAATTTCTTCGCGTCGTCCAACGTGGCGATGCTTACGCCCGAGTTACCGATCTTGCCGTAAATGTCAGGGCGGATGTGCGGGTCCTCACCGTAAAGCGTTACTGAGTCAAAAGCGGTTGATAAACGATGAGCTGGTTGACCTAACGAGACGTAATGAAAACGCTTGTTCGTCCGCTCCGGACCGCCTTCCCCGGCAAACATGCGCGTTGGGTCTTCGCCTTCGCGTTTCAGTGAGAACACCCCGGCGGCGTAAGGGAATTCACCCGGTACATTCTCCGTCAGCAGCCAGCGCAAAATATCACCCCAGGCCTCGTAGCGAGGTAAAGCGATCTTAGGCACTTTCAATTGTGAAAGCGAAGTATAAAACAGCGGCTGTTTGATCTCTTTATCACGAACCTTGTAAATAAAGTTCTCCGCTTTGTATTTCTTAACGGTTTCCGGCCATTCGGTTAACAGGCGCCTGCAATCCGGGTGCAGTTGCTGTTCGAGGTGTTTATAAATATCTTGCAGAGACGCAAAATCTTGCGTCTCTGCAAAGGTGGTTTCTTTCAAAGCATCCAGCGCTCCTTGAACATTATACATCTTTTGTGCCAACCCGCACTGCTCATTCACCCATTCATCATAGGCTTTGCTTGCCTCGTCTATTTCGGCCAGGTAGCGCACCCTGTCGGGAGGGATGATAAATATCTTTTCCGATTCGCCCCAATGTAATTTGGCCTCATCGTATTGTTTACCGATAAAGTTCACGCCGGTCTTGGTATTGACGGTCCGCATGATGGCCTCGAACAAGTTGTTCATGCCGGGGTCATTGAATTGCGAGGCCATGGTGCCGAAAACCGGGAGGTCCTCATCTTTTGCCGTGAATAGCTGGTGATTACGTTTATATTGTTTCCGCACATCACGCAGTGCATCCTGTGCGCCGCGCTTGTCGAATTTGTTCAGGGCCACCAGGTCGGCAAAATCCAGCATGTCGATCTTTTCCAGTTGGGTGGCTGCGCCAAATTCAGGCGTCATCACATAAAGCGAAACGTCGCAATAATCGGTGATCATCGTGTCCGATTGCCCGATGCCCGAAGTCTCGACAATAATAAGATCGTATCCTGCCGCTTTACAAATGTCTATTGCCTCTTCCACATGTTTCGACAGTGCCAGGTTAGCCTGCCTTGTCGCCAGCGAGCGCATATACACCCGCGGGTTATTGATCGAGTTCATCCGGATGCGGTCGCCCAGCAAAGCGCCGCCGGTTTTTCGTTTGGATGGGTCGACGGAAATGATGGCCAGCGTTTTATCCGTTTCCATCAAAAACCGCCGCACAAATTCATCCACCAGCGAGGATTTACCCGCACCGCCCGTGCCGGTGATTCCTAAGACGGGAATAGTTCCCCTCTCCTTTGGAGAGGAGTTAGGGGTGAGGCCCCTTTCCGCCAGCGTGATCAGCGACGCTATCGCCTTCTGATCTTTTTCCGGCAAATGCTTCAGTTCCCCGTTCAATTGCGTGACGGTCGCAAAATCGCATTGCTGCAGCATGTCGTTGATCATGCCCTGCAAACCCATCTTCCGGCCATCGTCAGGAGAATAAATACGTGCAATACCGTAATCCTGCAGTTCTTTGATCTCCTGCGG
>JAFDZK010000336.1 GCA_018267005.1 Bacteroidota bacterium | reverse complement strand
AGCTTTAGCCTTTCTGCTTTCAGCTTAAGAACAACCCATCGAGTTGCCGCAGTTCAAGCATTTATAGCAGGTGCCGGAACGAACTGTAGTATGGCCGCACACGTTGCATGCAGGAGCGTCGCTTTGTACGCCCATACTCAGGTCGACGCTCAGTTGCTTTTTGGTGCTGCCGCTATCGTTTGTAGCTTTTGCAGGTTCATAAACGTTGGTATCGTCGGTATTGAAATCCGCATCGTCCTCCATTTGTGGATTGCCAACAACACCTTTCTGCTCGGTTATTACGTGTACCAGGTCGGTGCGGTCCAGGTATTCATAACCCAGCATACGGAAGATATAGTCGATGATCGAAGTTGCGCTCTTGATATTGGCGTGACCGATCACCATACCGGCAGGCTCAAAGCGGGTGAACGTGAACTTTTCTACGTATTCTTCCAACGGAACGCCATATTGCAGGCCAACGGATACTGCTATAGCAAAGCAGTTCATCAGCGAGCGGAAAGTAGCGCCCTCTTTGTGCATATCGACGAAGATCTCGCCTAAAGTGCCATCCTCATATTCGCCGGTGCGAACAAATACCGTCTGCCCGTCGATGCTGGCTTTTTGGGTATAGCCCCGGCGTTTATAGGGCAGGCTCTTCTTCTGCACCACGCGCGATAACTGGCGCATAAAATTCGTATCTTTCGATTTCTCGATGATGGCCATAGCCGCTTCCAGTACCTGTTCAGGGGTCAGGTCGCTCAGCTTCACATTCGCCGCTTCGCCCAATACCTCCTCAACGGTTTCCAGCTTTTCTTCGGCTTCTTCCTTTTTGTCAGACTTGGTCGACAACGGTTGAGACAATTTGCAGCCATCACGGTAAAGCGCGTTAGCTTTTAAGCCCAGTTTCCACGAAAGATCATAGCAATCCTTGATCTCTTCTACCTTAGCCTCGTTCGGCAGGTTGATGGTTTTGGAGATAGCGCCCGAAAGGAAAGGTTGTGCTGCCGCCATCATCTTGATGTGACCGTGGGCATGAATATAACGCTCGCCTTTAGCACCGCATTTGTTGGCGCAATCGAAGATCGGGTAATGCTCCTTTTTTAGGTGAGGCGCACCTTCGATAGTCATCGTACCGCACACGTACTCATTAGCTTCGGCGATCTGCTTCCGCGTGTATCCCAATGCGCGCAGCAAGTTAAAATCGGGTGCATTATATTGCTCGGCAGTAAAGCCCAGGCGTTTCATCGCGTCTTCGCCTAAAGTCCATACGTTGAAGGCAAAGCCTATTTCGAAGGCCGACACAATTGCTTTATCCAGCACTTCAAGATCAGCATTGGTTAGCCCCTTGGCCTTCAGGCTGTCAGGGTTAATATGCGGCGCACCGTTCAGGCTGGCGCTGCCTTTAGCGTAATTTACAATAGCCGTTATCTCATGCTCTTTATAACCCAGGTTCTGCAAAGCTTCAGGAACAGCCTGGTTGATGATCTTGAAATACCCGCCGCCCGAAAGTTTTTTAAATTTCACCAGCGCAAAATCAGGCTCGATACCCGTAGTATCGCAATCCATTACCAGGCCGATGGTGCCTGTAGGCGCAATAACCGTGGTCTGCGCGTTGCGGTAGCCGTATTGTTCGCCCATTTCAACCGCCTTGTCCCACGCGTTGCATGCAGCCGACAGCAAATAATCAGGGCAATATTTCGGATCGATGCCCGGAGGATGGATATCCAGCGCTTCGTAATTTTCAGTCGAGTTATAAGCGGCATAACGATGGTTCCGCATTACCCGCAGCATGTGTTTCTTGTTCTCTTCGTAACGGCGGAAAGGGCCAAGCTCTTTCGCTATTTCGGCCGAAGTAGCATAAGCAGTACCGGTCATGATAGCGGTAATGGCGCCGCCTATGGCGCGGGCTTTGTCGCTATCGTAAGGTATGCCGTTTACCATCAGCGCCGAGCCCAAGTTGGCATAACCCAAGCCAAGCGTACGGTAGTCATATGATAGTTGCGCCACTTCCTTCGACGGGAATTGAGCCATTAGTACGGATATTTCCAGTACAATGGTCCAGATGCGGCAGGCATGCTCAAAACCTTTTACATCAAAAGTGCGGGTATCTTTATCAAAGAAATGCGCCAGGTTGATGGATGCCAGGTTACAAGCCGTGTTGTCCAGGAACATGTACTCCGAGCAGGGGTTCGAGGCATTAATGCGGCCGCCTTCCGGGCAGGTATGCCATTCGTTAATGGTCGTGTCGTATTGTACGCCTGGATCGGCGCAAGCCCATGCCGCGAAAGCGATATCGTCCCACAGTTTTTGCGAGGAGATTGACTTCACTGTCTTTCCGGTCATACGCCCCTTCAGTTCCCAGTCCCGGCCTTCATTCAAAGCCTGGAAGAAAGCATTAGGTATACGAACCGAGTTGTTCGAGTTCTGGCCCGACACGGTACGATAAGCCTCGCCTTCGTAATCCGAAGAATAGCCTGCTGCTATCAGAGCAGCAACTTTCTTTTCCTCCTCAACTTTCCAGTTTACAAAACTTTCAACTTCGGGGTGATCCAGGTCGAGGCAAACCATTTTCGCAGCCCGGCGGGTGGTACCGCCCGATTTGATGGCGCCGGCAGCGCGGTCGCCGATCTTCAGGAACGACATCAGGCCCGAAGAATAACCGCCGCCTGAAAGTCTTTCATTCTCGCCGCGGATCTTAGAGAAGTTGGTGCCAACACCCGAGCCATATTTAAAGATACGTGCTTCCCGAACCCATAGGTCCATAATGCCGCCCTCGTTCACCAGGTCGTCTTCAACCGACAGGATAAAGCAGGCGTGCGGCTGCGGGCGCTCGTAAGCCGAGGTCGATTTGCTCAGCACTTCGGTAACAGGGTCGACAAAATAATGCCCCTGCGGCTTACCGGTAATGCCGTACGATGTGTGCAAGCCGGTATTGAACCACTGCGGCGAGTTAGGTGCGGCAAGCTGACCGACAATGGTATAAACAATTTCATCATAGAATATCTCAGCATCCTTTGCCGAAGCGAAGTAGCCGTAGCGCATGCCCCAGTCCTTCCAGCAATTGGCCATACGGTGGGCAACCTGTTTAATGCTTTTTTCGGAACCGGTGGTGCCATCGGGTTGCGGAACCATGGCCTTGCGGAAATATTTCTGCGCAAGGATATCGGTAGCCACCTGCGACCATGAAGCAGGCACTTCAACGTCGTTCATCTCGAAAACGGCGTCGCCCGAAGGGTTGCGTATCACCGACGAACGCTTCTCGTATTTGAAAAGGTCGTATACATTTTTCCCGTCTTTGCTAAAGTGCCGCTGTACCTTTAGCCCTGTGCCGCCGGCTTGCTGCCCGGTCGCTTTTTTTGAAGTGTGCTTGCCCATATCTATGTGTCAAATAAGTTATTACAGTGTTAAAAAATCCTTAGGGGTTTTTAATCAAATTTATTGTTCGGGGTAACGCCATTCAATTCAGTTTTTTCCACAGCGTGTTGGGTTGAATGCGATTGTTACGATTTACCTGCTATAAAAGGCTGTTTTACAATTTATTGCAACTGTGGAAAACTAAAAATTGAAAAAAATTAATAGGATTTTCCGTTAATTTTGCTAAGTTTTTCGGGTACAAGGCAAACAAGTTTAAAACATTGGCGTTTGAAACCCGAAAGGCTGTTTTTCATATAAATATACGCAAAATAATTAAACCATTAGCGCGTTACGCTATCTTATAACAACAGAAATAATACCAAAAAAACAGATATGAGCATGGTAAGGATTTATTGGGATTATTACTTCACCCGCAAAAGCAGGCTGGTGAAGAAAGCTTGTAAAGCGAGGATTTATTAGACCAGAGTCGGGAGTCTTAACTCCTGAGTCCAATGAATCGTTGAATTAAGACTCAGTACCTAAGACTTCTGACTTTCCCATAGAAATCGTTGGCGCTTTTATCATGTCTCCCCGAAAAAAATTAAAAAATAATTTCCCTGCCCAACGTTTTGCATCTTCAGCCCGATGATGTGTTATAGAATAAAAAAATTATTCGATCTTAACACATTGATTTAAATGGCTATCACAATGCACGTTATCAAGAAACTGTCATTAGCGGCAGCACTGGTAGGTCTTTTTTCCACCTCGTATGCCCAGATCGAGGTGGCACATCTTTCGTCAAAAGGCTTCTCCTCATCTTCAGGCCTGGGTCCCGGCATCGGCTTTGGCGGATTTCTTAACGTTGCGATCCCGATCGACGACAATAACGCCGGCATCGTAGAAGGTGCGGGTTATGTTTTTAGCAACAGCGACAGCCATGTACTACTTGTACCGGCAATGGTTGGCTTCAGGCATTTATTATCCGGCTACAACGATTATGGTTTTTACGCCGAGCCCGTGGCCGGATATACTTTCGGCGCGACGGATATACAGGCTTACGATGCGAACGGCCAGGCGTTGTATAAA
>JAFDZK010000335.1 GCA_018267005.1 Bacteroidota bacterium | reverse complement strand
ATGCATGTCGACAAGCCCGGCCAGTGGCACCACATAGCAATAGCTATCAATAAAACAGTAGGCAAGGTTTACGTCGATCAGTACCGGGTAGCCAATGTGAACAACTTAACCGGTAAACCCAATAACGTAACCATCGACCTTAATGGGTACGAGGGTTCGTATGTTAAAAACATCAGGATCGCCTCGGGCGGTATCGATATCTATAAAGAAGTAACAACCGACAGCAAAATTGTTACCCACGGTATTTTGTTTGACGTAGATAAGTCGACCATCAAGCCTGAATCAATGGGTACTATCAATAGCATCTATCAGCTCCTGGTTAAAACGCCTTCGCTAAAGTTCGAGATCGACGGGCATACCGATAACACCGGCGAACCGGCACATAATCTTACACTGTCGCAGCAGCGGGCCGACGCGGTGAAGGCGCAATTGGTATCGATGGGTATCGACGCCTCGCGGCTGACCACTAAAGGCTTTGGCGATACCAAACCACTGGGGCCAAATGATTCGCCGGAAGGGAAAGCTAATAACCGCAGGGTGGAACTGATCAAGACCATGTAACGCAGCCTTGCGCAGATGAGAAAAACGGCTTTTGCCCTCCTGTTCTTTGCAATCGCTGCCGGCCTTTATGCACAAACCGCCGTTGTGACGCTTCGCGTGTACGATACCCGTACAAATTTCAGCATCACGCCGGCCAGGTATGACTCGGTCAGGACTTCAGCCGAGCGGCTCGCGTCGGCCTTCCAAAAACAGCAGACAGGTCAGTTTAGGTTGTGTAAATATCCATCTGACGCCGGCTGCGCCGACTTTGCAAGCTACGTGCAGGTTACACAGGCGATACACACAGCCGGGCGGAAATACAAGGTAGCCATGCAGATAATAGACGCGCGCACCGGGGGCATTGTTTACAAGAGAACGCTCGAAACGGGCAACCTGCGAAGGGTAAACCAGGTGGTTGACCGGATCGTCAGGCTGATGGGGCCGGTGAATGAAAAACTGCGGAGGTACGAGGACGAGATGAATGATCATTCGGCCGATAACGCGACTTCAGGGTCAGCCTGGATTGCGTGCCTGAATGATCGTGGTATGGATGTTACAAAATTATGCCTATGAAAATCAAACTCTATTTAATAACAACAATCCTTGCCATAGGGCTGGGAGCGTGTAAAAAGGACAAAAAACCAGTAACACCCACGCCAACGGGCAACAGCGCGCCTTCCTGGTCGAAGCTGAATTTCCAGGGGCAGTCGAGCAGCGGAATATGGGTCCTGTCGGTTACCTCGGGCGGGAAAATATTCGCCGGGCTGAACAGTGGCGGAACGGGCGGCAATGCGCCGTTGTTCTTCTCGACCGACAGCGGTAAAAGCTGGCACCAGGCCGACTCGCTGCATGCCGCCCACATTAACGGCAACGTATATTGCATAAAGCAGGACCCGGTAACCGGCACTCTGCTGATGGGCTGCAACTCCAGCCAACTGCAGGGATTGTTCACATCTACCGACGATGGCGCGAACTGGACCAACAACCCGAATGTGTTCGCCCCCTGGGACTTTGCGTTCATGAACAATAAAACCTATATGGTGATAGGCAATGGCGTTTCGCCTGCCCCGCCGGAATATATGCTAAGCAGCACGGACGACTTCTCGGGCCAGTGGACCAACTGCACCTCGTCGCCAGCGATCATATCAGGTTACAGGTTGTTCGCCGACAATGGCGTGCTCTTTATGGGGGGCGTTTCCGACCCGGCATTGTATCGCAGCTCAAACCCCGAAAGCCATCAATACGCTCGCAGTGATACCGGAATTACATTTGCCAACGCTGGTACTTCGTACGTAAAGCGAATGGCCAGGATTGGCAATTACCTGTTCACGGGCACAACCGAAGGCATTTTCCGCTCATCCGACGGCGGCCATAACTGGACGCAATGTAACCTGGGCTTTACCACCAATGTAAATGATATCGCGGTTGTCGGCAGCGACATCTATATCGCATTAAAAGACAGTGCTGTTTACAAAAGCAGCGATAACGGGTCGACCTGGCAGGCATTTCATAAGGGTCTGAGCTTGCCGGTCACCTTTTATTGCATGACCGCTATCGGGAATTACCTGCGTGTCGGCGACAGCAAAACGAGTATCTACCGCGTCAAAACAAAATAGACTGACGATGAAAAGATCCCGCGTACGTTTATTCGTTACAGCATTAATGTTGTCTGCGCCTTTTGCATTGAAGGCTCAGGTAACGGATTGCCCGCAATTCCCCGCGCCTTGTCCGCATAGCGCGCAAATAACTGAAGCGATGAACGCGGCCGGCCGTATGGCGGATAATAAGGTTACAGAACAGGAAATAAATATGGAGGCCAGCCTGCGTAACACGTTTACAGACCTGCTGCAAAACATCGGCCGAAAGCACCACTGGCAAGTGTACGAACTTACGGAATCGAGCTATGACAGGCCGGATTCCTTTATCGGTTTTACCCGGTGGGAAGCTACACCTTATGAAAAACGACCGCCGCATGCCTACGAGATCAGCTTTATGATCATCGTTAACAAAGATTCGCTGCAAGCCTGGCGCGACTGGTATACCGGCGATCTTCAGCAGCAGGCAAACCAGGCAGTTTCGGATATTAAAAACGACCAGCAGAAAACAGGTGACGACAAAGTTTTACAATCACTCACCGACTCGGTACAATACTACGCGCAGCTAAGCGCAAAATATATGCAGGATCACTATACGGAGTTTGCGGCAGCGATACAAAATAATGACCAGAAAGCCCAAAAGCGGTACAACGATCAAATAACCATGTATCAGAAAAAGCAGGATGCCATCATGAAAAAGATGCAGGATCGCTCGAACGCTGACTATTCAGCCTCGGCGAATTCTTACGATAGGCTTCAAAAAGATCAGATATCTAAAACCGAACAATTTGTCAATGCGTCCGTGCTGCTGGTTCACTTCGCAGTCAACCAGTCGTTAGTTGGATTCGGCCTGAGCGATGGCGGTCAGCGAAGTATCAGCCCGCAGCATGTGCTCAAAGTTGCGGGAGCGTATTATGCCGGCTTGCTTAAAAATCCATCAGTTTCCGACAGGCAGTCGTACCTGGTCAACGAATACGATTATCTTTACGATCATCCTTCGTACGTGGCCACCGTGCTTTACGGAAAATGGCTTAGCCAAAGAACATCTTTTAACCTGGTACAGGCCGCTTATCGTGCAAACAGCGCTAACACTAACCTTACGACGATAAAACCCGTCAAGTGCGACAAAGTGCAAAACTTCGCGATCCACCTGGAGGGCAGGCCCGACTACATCAGGCAAGTGCTGAACGAACTGGATACCGGGGCTTTAGAGAAATTATCCGTCCAATAGATCACAATTAACCCACCTGTTATGAGAAAGATCATCTTTTTTATGTTTTGCTGTGCGGCAACGCCCGGCGCGTTCGCACAAAAATGCCTGGATATTAATATCGTTTCGTTAATGGGACAATTGCAGCCGCCGGCAAGCGCAGCCAGTGCCTATGGCAACTGCCAGACCACCAAAAATAGTGACCGGCAGTCGGTTATCGTCAATTATGGGACTGCTTATACTAACCTGGACAATATGCTGAAAACCAATATGCAGGCATTTAACGGCGCTGCGATGGCCGGCATGGGAGCCACCGGGCCCGATCCTTCGCAGGTACAAAATGCCCAGGCCCTTGCGGCAAAAATGCAAAGTATGACACCCGATCAGCAAAAGGCTTATGCCATGCAAATGGCGCAAAACATGCAGCATTCGTACACCCGCTCGCCGGCGATGGCCGAAAATCCCCAAATAGCGAAGCTGGTGGGACAAACGCAGACGATCGCCGCCACGCAACTCGTCCCGCTGGACAATGAATTTGCGGCTAAATACCGCGAATTGATCGAAAAAGAAGTAAAGGAAAAAGCCCAGGTTGCACAGCCCAATTATGCCCCTTGTCCGGGCGTGGATAAAATCGGTCTGCCATCCTGCGGATGCATTAATGGTATAGCAGGTACTTACTGGGGGAAAATAATTGCCATTGACAACCGCTATATCGCCCAGAAAAATGCGCTGCTGGAAAGCTACCTGCCCCGCATTAAAGCGCTGGTAGGGCAAATAGAGGATAACATAGCGAAGCTGCACCGCGGCGACGATGTGAGCACGCAAACTTACAAACGCATGCTGTCCAGTTCACAGTCGACCGCGTTCTCGGCGGCATTTGATACCGCTGCAGCCATCGTAGAGGAGAACCAGAAAACCGGCTCGGATGATTATGTAAACAAAGTCAATTGCGACAACCAGGTATATCTTCTGGGCTGTGCAAGCGGCGGGAAATGACACATCAGCACGCATTATGAAAAATCTGAAGTTACTAACCTTCGTAATGGTTTTGAGCCTGCCAGGTATCTGCCGCGCACAGGATCCCGAATGCAAATGCCCGCCGAT
>JAFDZK010000334.1 GCA_018267005.1 Bacteroidota bacterium | reverse complement strand
AGGGAGTCGTGGTCATGGCTAAAAAGCCGCTGATCGAGCAAAAGACCGACCGGACCATCGTTAATGTCGACGCTATGATAACAGTGGCAGGCGGCAACGCGCTCGACGCGCTTGCTAAAAGCCCGGGCGTGATGGTGGACGTGAATGATAATATCAGTTTGAATGGCAAAAACAATGTACTGGTGCTGGTCGACGACAGGCCCACCTATATGTCGGGCCAGGACCTGGCCGCGTACTTAAGGTCGCTGCCCGCGGGTACGCTGGATAAATTGGAATTGATAAGCAACCCGCCGGCGCGTTATGATGCTTCGGGCGGTGCGGTGATCAACATCGTCCTGAAGAAAAATCGAGCCTCAGGGTTCAACGGTAATGTTAATGCCGGATTCAATCAAGGTGTTTACGGCCGCAGCAACGACGCCTTAAACATCAATTATCGAACCGCGAAATTTAACCTGTTCAGTAACCTGGGCTACAGCCTCGATCAGAATTACAGCAAGGAAAGCTTTTCGCGCTATTTCTATAATACCGACGGTTCGCTGAATACCGCTGCGCTGCAAAACAGCTATTATAAATACCGTTCGAACGGCTGGAACGGCAGGCTGGGCATGGACTATTTCATCAATCAGCAAACAACCCTGGGTTTCATGCTTACCGGAGCCACCCGGCCCAGGACGGACCTATTAAATTACAGCAACAATCAATATAGTGGCAATATGGCGCTGGATTCTTCAGGGGAAGGTTTCACCAGCGGCAAATACCAATACAGGAACACAGGCATAAATCTGAACATGCAGCATAAATTCGATAATTCGAGCACGCAGTTAACCGCCGAAGCAGATTATGTTCATTTCTATTCTTATGGCGACCAGGTATCGCCTGTTTATGTACACCGTACTGACGGAAGCTTATCCGACGCACAGCAACGACGATTTCTTTTGCCATCGGGAATCAATATCTATTCAGCCAAGTCGGATTTTGTACATCCGTTTTCGGGCAAAGGCGAATTTGATGCAGGTATAAAGTCGAGCTACGTGACCAACGATAACGAGTTAAACTGGCTTAATGGTGCCGATCAATTGCCTGACTACGGAAAAAGCAATCATTTCCGGTATAACGAGAACATCAATTCGGCTTACATCAATGTGAAAAAGACGTGGGCGCGGTGGGGTGTACAGGCCGGCTTAAGGATTGAAAACACCAACGCAAAAGGCCGCCAGTTCAGCAATCCTGCTGTAAGTGATTCATCGTTTACCAAAAGCTATACGCATTTATTTCCATCGGTTTATTTGTCCTACAAGCTCGATACGACAGGCAACAATACGCTGGTTTTAAGTTATAACCAACGGATAAGACGTCCGGGATACCAGCAGTTGAATCCTTTCCTGTTTTATCACGACCAATATTCTTACTCGGCCGGGAATCCCGACCTCCTCCCGTACTATAATGAATACTACGAGCTCAAGTATTCATACAAGCAATATGTAGGCATAACGGCCGGTTACTGGGTTGGCAATAACGAAAGTCAGCCGCTTACCGAGGCTGTCGGTGATGTACTGATAACCAGGCCGTATAATTTTATTAATAATCGCACGTATACTTTTATACCTTATTTTTCGATCGATCCGACCCGGTGGTGGACGTTACGGATAAACGCGGTGCTGCTGTACATATCGAATAACGGAGCTGCGGGGGACGTCACAATCAGGCAAAAAACCAACGAACACGAGATCGAGACAACGAACGAATTACAGATTGCGAAAGACTGGAGCGCTGAAATAGATGGTTTCTTCCCGGGCAAGCAGGCATTCGGGCAAAGCCAGGGCAACAAAGCAGGGTATAATATAAGTGCCGGCATCAGGAAAAGTATTTTGGACGGGCAGGGCGTCATTAGCTTGAACGTAAACGACATTTTCGGCACTTTTAATTTCAGCGGGCAAACGATCGGCATCGACCAGGTGACAGCGTTTTCCACACGGGCCACCGATACGCGCCGGGTAGGGCTATCTTTTAGCTATCGCTTCGGGAAAGCCGCCAACGCGCGTAAAAGAAATATTACGGGCAGCGCCGAGGATGAAAAAGGGAGGACCAATTAACGCCATTTCGTATAAAAAATTCTAAATTTGGAAAATCACTAAAAATCATTCCCCATCTGGGGAGGGGGGTAAAATGGCAACCGTAGAAACCACATACATCGGCGATCTGAGAACAGAAAACACCCACGTGCAATCGGGTACTCAAATATTGACCGACGCACCGACCGACAACCAGGGCAAAGGCCAGGCTTTTTCGCCGACCGACTTGCTGGCTGTGGCGCTCGGCACGTGCATGCTGACCACCATTGCGATCAAAACACGTAACGACGGCATTAATATCGACGGCGCCAAGTGCTCGGTTACCAAAGTCATGACATCGGCCCCGCCACGCAAGGTTGCCGAGATACAGATCAAAATGCAGTGGCCGCGACGGTATTCGGAAGAACAACAAAAGCGTATCGAAGAAATATGCGTTACTTGCCCGGTATACTTAAGCCTGCACCCGGATATGGTAAAGACAGTGGACTTCGGATGGGAAGTGTTGGTGTAAGATTCAAAGAATCTTTTTCTCGAGTAACAAGTTTTTGAATTCTTCGATACCGAGTGTTGGTATCGACGGAAAATCAACTTCTTTCAAACGTTGAAGTGATTATCGTTAGTAATGATGTAGTCAGCATTGGCTGCAAAAGCACAATCGACAAATTTATTATCATCTTCATCTTAAGCGATTAGCCTAAGATTATAATAGATTGTGGTTGGCAGCGCGGTAGGAAGTTCTGTTAATGACCGAATGACAACGGTAGCTACATCTGAATGCCAATGTGAAGTTATCTGCTCTTCATACTCAGCTAATATTTCATTAGTGTAAGCAATTTTTATCTTTTCGTTTAGGATTAATTGGTATAGCCAATGATATTTCGACCTGCTGGAAATTGAAACTAATAGCACGTTAGTGTCTACAATAACTATCACAATGTTTAGGATTTTTCATTGAGCCATTTTTCCATATCCTCATTTGTGAGGCCCTTCTCATCCCATATTTTATCTGCGTATGCTATCGCCTTATCGGCATAAAATTTCGAAAGCAGTTTCCTTAGCTCTATAATCTCCTGGTCAGAAAGATTTGTATTAAATAGCTTTAATAACTCTATCTGAACATTAGTCAAAGGATAATTTAATACGCTCATAACAGTAACGTTTATACGAATTTACACAAAAAAGATAACCCGGGCAAAATTTCAGTTGAGTACCGACAACGCTTCTTCAAGCGAAATATGTCCGTGCGACTGGTCGAGTATACACTCGCCGTCTTTGATGACTAATAGCTGCGGAGATTCGTGGTGCACCTGGAAATCGTGTGCTACCTGGTTGGATATGTCCCGAAACCTGATCAGGTCGAGGAAGTAAAGTTTGAGCCCGGTTGGCAAATGGTCCTTGTCCATCTCGACCCGGCGTTTAGCCATTAGGCTGATGGAGCAGCGGATGCTGTGTTTAAAAATAATGCTGTAACCTTGTTGTTGTTTAATCTCTTTCACCTGCTCTGCAGACTCCAACGCTATCCAATCCATGTTTGAACAAATAATAAAATGGCTGCAAAAATAACGAGCAGGCAGCACAATAGATTTAAAGAACGGAAAAAATGACTATCGGCTGTTTTTTGGATATGAAGCGTAAGCCGGGCAGAGTTTGTTCGAGCATGAGGCCAGCATTCCAACGGCCAGGGCTACAAGAGCTATGTAAACTATCTTTTTCATCGTACAATAATTGCTTGTTAAACGCAGATCATCCGTTCAATGTTTCAGCTAAGTTAGCCATTTTAATAGCGGTTATCGCCGCCTCGTCGCCTTTGTTTCCATGTTTGCCGCCGGCCCGGTCCAGCGCCTGCTGCTGATTATCAGTGGTTAACACACCAAAAATGACCGGTTTGGAATGTTTGATAGCTACATTGGTGATTCCGTTGGCAACAGCATCGCAGATAAAGTCGAAATGGCGGGTTTCGCCTTGTA
This sequence comes from Bacteroidota bacterium, assembly GCA_018267005.1. Lineage (GTDB taxonomy): Bacteria > Bacteroidota > Bacteroidia > Sphingobacteriales > Sphingobacteriaceae > Mucilaginibacter. The sequence goes on along the minus strand of JAFDZK010000334.1, from coordinate 443 downwards.
TAACGCAGCCGAGACAAATAACCGCGTCGACGTGCATGTTCTGCAAAAGCAGTTCTGCGCCGGTGGTCAGCTCAAAGCTGCCGGGTACCGAATAGGTAAGAATGTTATCGGGTAAGGCGCCGTGGTTTACCAGGCTTTGCCAGGCTCCTTCATATAAAGCATTAGTTATTTCGGCGTTCCATTCGGCCACAACTATGCCGAAGCGGTAGTTGGCCGCCGAGGGTATCTCCGTATTCGAGAAATCGGAAAGATTTTTAAACTGGGTAGCCATTGTCAGTTGTAAGAGTTATAAAAGTTAAAAAGTTGTAATGGTTAAAGATAGTTATTGTTTTCAAGTTCTTTAACCTTTACAACCTCTCCAACGTCTTCTTTAGCTACAGCTTCGCGTTAACCCTTGCAATATAGGCATCCATACTTTGCGCCTCGTTGCTTTCAGGGTAATC
>JAFDZK010000333.1 GCA_018267005.1 Bacteroidota bacterium | reverse complement strand
GCAGCGGCTTTAACGTAGCCGCGCCGTAGGTGGCAACCGTAAAAGCCATGCCTGCAAATGCGCCTACCGGGGCGATACGCATCACAAAATCCATGATGTTGAAAAACACTTTATTTAGCCTGTCAAACAGCTCGATGACAGGCTTGCCTTTTTCTTTTAACAGGCTCAGGCCATAACCAAATAAAATGGCGAAAAGCAGTATTTGCAAAATATCGCCTTTGGCAAAAGCATCGAATATATTTGCTGGTATAATGTGTGCAAAAAACTCGCCCCATTTCATATCGGAGGCAGCTTTTGGGTAAGTCTGCAGTTTAGCCATGTCAGCGCTATGGGGTGTGGGGAGCCCGCTGCCGGGTTTGATGATATTTGCGATGGCGATACCCACTACAAGTGCGAATGTGGTTACGATCTCGAAATAGAGTATGGCCTTACCGCCTACCCGTCCAACCTTACGCATGTCGCCCATCCCCGCAATGCCCAACACCATGGTGAGGAAAATGATGGGCGCAATCAGCATTTTTATCAGGTCGATAAACTTATCGCTGATCAGCCTTGCCGCAGGAGCAAAACCTTTGAAGTACAGTCCAACAACTATTCCTAAAATAATAGCGACTATAACTTGGAAAGTGAGATTGCTCAGGAGTTTTTTCATGCGTAAACAAGTATACGAGTTTAGTCCGAAAGTCCGCTTAAGTCCGAACGTCCGAAAGACACCATTGGGATTTGATCTGAATCCGGAGTGGCGTTCGTGCCCACAAAAAAAGGCCTTCCCGAAATGGGAAAGCCCTTCAAAAACATAAAACGCACTGATTTTACGAAACCGAGCCGGTCTCGATATTTACGTTGTAAACAGCGCCGTTGATGGTTACGGTTGCATTGCCGCCGCCAAGGAATTTGATCGAGCCGGAATAATTCCATACGCCGTTTTTGCCATTGCCATTGGTGGCGAAAGTGGCCGATCCGCTCAATATCTCACCACTTGAATCGAGTACGATCGAGTTAAAGGTGTAGCTGAAGTTCTGCGTCGAGTTGCCCGATTTGTAATTGTAAGTTCCGTCATAAGTAAACGTGCCGTTCAGTGTCAGGTTCGAATTGTCGTTCTGCGGATTCTGCGCGGCCAGTGTCAGGTCTTCAATAAGCTTAACGGCCAGGGAGTAGTCGGAACTCGATTCGCCGACGGCGAGGTTATCGGTAATATTAAAGCCCGATAGGATACCGCTGGCGCAAATAAAACTGATTTTGATATTGCCCTTTACCGAAGCCTGAACGCCGTTTTCGGATACGGAATAGTTCAACGTGGTATCGGCCATGGTTCCGCAAAGCGGATCGCCAATATCATTCAGTTTCAGCCCGTGAGTATTGATCAAACCCAGGTTGCCCGGCGCACCCAAGCCGCCGTTCAGGTTAAATGCTCCAAAGCCGTCGTAAAGTACCGCGTTCAGGTTCAGCGCCAGCTGGCTGGTTACCTGTTTCGGCGTAAGCGCAGGGCCCGAGGGATTGGTGCTTGATTTTTTACATCCTGTGAAGGTAAATACGCTACCCGCCAACAGCACAAGGATAAGGCTTGCTTTGATTTTCATACTTGTCAATAATGGTTAAGATTTGTGTTTTGTGATAATTTCAAAATTTACTATAGGGTTGGTACCTAAATTAGGAAAATATTCCTCAACGGGCTATAATTTCCACATTATAAATCCGTTAATTTTCCCGATTACGCTATAACCCGGTTAAAGGCAATCTTATAGGCCAACAATCGTGCCGCAGCGGGTTCAATGCCTTAGCCTCAAGTATTCACCCATACCGGTTAACTAATCGCCGCTTTTTCGTAACTTCGCCACCTCTAAAAAAGCAGTATAGCCGATGGACTACCAATTTAAAGAGATAGAGCGCAAGTGGCAGAAATTTTGGGCCGATCATCAGACTTTTAAGGCTGATAATGAGTCGACCAAACCTAAGTACTACGTGCTGGATATGTTCCCCTACCCTTCGGGCGCGGGACTACATGTGGGCCACCCGCTCGGCTATATTGCTTCTGATATTTTCGCACGTTACAAAAGACTGAAAGGTTTTAACGTGCTGCACCCGATGGGCTACGACAGTTTTGGCCTGCCGGCCGAACAGTACGCCATCCAAACCGGGCAGCACCCGGCTATAACCACCGAGGCCAACATCAATACCTACCGCCGGCAATTGGACCAGATCGGCTTTTCATTCGACTGGAGCCGCGAAGTACGCACCAGCTCGCCCGATTTTTATAAATGGACGCAGTGGATATTCATGCAGTTGTTCAACTCGTGGTACAATAAGTTCACTGATAAAGCCGAAAGTATTGAAAAGCTGGTCGCGCATTTTGAGAAGCATGGTTCCAACGGCATCAATGCGGTTTGCGACGAAGATATTTTGACTTTTACCGCCGATGAATGGAAGGGCATGAGCAGCAACCGGCAGCAGGAGGAATTGCTGAAATACCGTCTTACTTACCTGCGCGAAAGCACCGTTAACTGGTGCCCGGCTTTGGGAACGGTATTGGCCAACGACGAAGTAAAAGACGGCTTCAGCGAACGCGGCGGCTACCCGGTAGAGCAAAAGAAAATGATGCAGTGGAGCATGCGCATTACGGCCTATGCCGAACGCCTGCTGCAGGGATTAGATACTATCGACTGGCCGGAGCCTTTGAAGGAGATGCAAAGGAACTGGATAGGAAAGAGTGTGGGAGCGAGTGTGAGATTTCGGGTAGAAAGTCAGGAGCCAAGAGCCAAGAGCCAAGATTACATAGAGGTTTTTACTACAAGAGTCGATACCATTTTTGGGGTGACTTTTATGGTCATTGCACCGGAGCACGAATTGGTGCCGTTTTTGACCACACCGGAGCAGAAAGCGGAAATAGACGCCTACATCGCTCAAACCAAAAAGAAGTCGGAGCTCGACCGTATGGCCGATGCCAAAACAGTTTCGGGCGCATTTACCGGAAGCTATGTGATCAACCCGGTCAATGGCGAAAAGGTGCCGATCTATATTGCCGATTATGTGCTCGCAGGCTATGGAACCGGCGCGGTAATGGCTGTGCCATCAGGCGACCAGCGTGACTACCTGTTTGCCAAACACTTCGGCTTGCCCATCGTGCCGATCATCGACATACAAAATATCGAGACCGCGGCCGACCCCACCAAAGAAGGACGCTATATCAATTCGGACTTCATGAACGGCCTGAACTACCAGGACGGCACCGATAAAGTGATCGCCTTCCTGGAAGAAAAAGGCATGGGCAAGGCCAAGATCAATTACCGTATGCGCGATGCCATCTTTGGCCGCCAGCGCTATTGGGGCGAACCGGTGCCGGTATATTTTAAGGACGGCCTGCCGCATTTGATCGCTGAAAAAGACCTGCCGCTGCTATTGCCCGAGATCGACAAATACCTGCCGACAAAAACGGGAGAGCCGCCGTTGGGTCGCGCTCATGGCTGGAATTACAACGGGTTGGAGTATGAGTTGAGTACCATGCCCGGCTGGGCCGGATCGAGCTGGTACTGGTACCGCTATATGGATGCGCATAACGATAAAGCGTTTGCATCCAAAAAAGCCATTGAATACTGGAAAGATGTCGACCTGTACATCGGTGGCAGCGAACATGCTACCGGCCACTTGCTGTACAGCCGTTTCTGGAATAAGTTTTTGGTGGATATGGGCCTGGCTTTTGAAGAAGAGCCGTTCAAAAAGCTCATTAACCAGGGGCATATACAGGGGCGGAGTAATTTTGTGTACCGGCTGATTGACAACGACGGACGGGGAACAAACACATTCGTGTCGCACGGGCTGATCAAACAATTCAAGACATCCGAATTGCATGTAGACGTCAACATTGTCGAAAACGACATTTTAGATATCGAAAAATTCAGAAAGTTGCGCGAAGAATACCATGATGCCGAATTTATTCTTGAAGGAGGAAAATACCATTGTGGCGTCGAGATCGAAAAGATGTCGAAATCCAAATACAACGTGGTAAACCCCGATGACATCATTACCCGCCACGGCGCCGATACGCTGCGTATGTACGAAATGTTCCTCGGTCCGCTTGAGCAAAGCAAACCCTGGAATACCAACGGCATCGAAGGAGTGTTTAAATTCCTGCGCAAATTCTGGAAGCTGTTCCACGACGATCAATTTAACTTCCGGGTATCGGACGATACGCCCTCAAAGGCTGAATTAAAGTCGCTTCACAAGATCATCCGCAAAGTGGAGGAAGATATCGAGCGGTTCTCGTTCAACACTTCGGTATCGAGTTTTATGATCGCGGTGAACGAACTGACCGACCTGAAATGCAACAAACGTGCTATCCTGCACGACCTGGTGATCACGCTGTCGCCTTATGCGCCGCATATCTGCGAGGAGCTTTGGGTGTTATTGGGCAATGAAGCAGGTAGTCTATCGTACGCGCCATATCCCAAATTCAATCCTGAGTATTTAGTTGAGGATGAGTTTGCCTACCCAATTTCTATCAA
>JAFDZK010000332.1 GCA_018267005.1 Bacteroidota bacterium | reverse complement strand
TGGCTTTAATTCTGCTTTAATAGCACCCCTCTACCTTTGCCCCAATAAATTGATATGTATTTTAAGCTTATCCGTATTTGTTCGTTGCTTTTCTTTATAGCTGCCGGCTTCCGGGTTTCTGCACAGGGTCTTAATGCCGATACTTTAAAGCTCACGCTCAAACAGGCCGACGACCAATTCCTGAAAAATAATTTACAGCTCATAGCGCAGCGATACAATATCGATATCGCCAGCGCAGGGGTAATTACCGCGCGTCTGTTTCAAAATCCGGATTTTAGTTTTAATAACGGTATCTATGCCAGCGACGTAACCCAGGGCCCAGCGTATAAAGAACAGTCGTTCGCGATATCGCAGCTTTTCTATACTGCGGGCAAGCGCAACAAAAGCATTCAGCTAGCTAAAATAGGCGTTGAACAAGCCAAATACCAGTTTTTCGATCTGCTGCGTACACTGAAGTTTACCCTCCACAGCGACTTTTATACGGTTTATTTTCAGCAGCAGTCCGCTAAAGTTTATAATCAAGAGATCAGCTCCCTATCAAAAACTTTGGGAGTTTTCAAAGAACAGTATCAAAAAGGCAACATCGCTGAAAAAGAAGTGTTGCGTATCCAATCACAGCTTTATTCATTACAGACCGAATATAATTCGCTGGTAAGCAGCATCGATACAACGGAAAGCGAACTGAAGCTGCTGATCAAGGCGCCGGTAAACAGCTATGTCGATCCGCAGGTAAGTATTGACAATACCAATCAGCAATTGGTCGCTGCCGTGCCGATGCAGCGTTTGCTCGATTCCGCTTATGCCAACCGCTACGATCTGAAATACAGCAAAACACAGGTTGATTATAACAATATGAACCTGAAACTGCAAAAGGCCACTGCCATACCCGACGTATCGCTTTCGCTCAATTACGACAAGCTGGGAAGCTACAGCAACAATTTTGTAGGCGCCGGTATTGCGTTCAGCCTCCCGTTTTTTAACCGTAACCAGGGTAATATCAAACAGGCGCGTTTTGCGGTCGACCAGAGTAAGGTGCAGTTTCAAAGTCAGCAGGACCAGGTGGAAAGCGATGTTGCTACCAGCTACAAGACGGCTTTAAGGCTCGAGCAACTCTATAGCAGCTTCGACCCCAAATTCAAAGACGATTTTACACACCTGATACAGGAAGTGTATATCAATTACGAAAAGAGGAACCTGAGTATGCTGGAGTTTCTCGACTTCTACGATTCATATAAGACCAATACGCTCCAATTGAACAACCTGCAACTGAATCGTGTGCTTTCGCTGGAGCAACTGAATTATGTCACCGGGACTCCTTTTTTTAACCAGTAACAACTATGCAAAATCAATATAAAGTAAAAGCGCTTATCGTGGCCTTAGTCCTCGGATCGGTTGCTCTGCAAAGCTGCCACCATGGAGGGACCGAGGAGCAAAAGGACGAAAAATTTGAAGTTACCGACAGCTTGCTGAACAGTTTGCTGATCGACACGGTAAAGGAAGCCAGCGCGCTCTCGGAGATCAATCTTACAGGCAGTATCGCTGCCGATGAAACCAAGATGGCGAACATATACCCGATGGTTAGCGGCGTGGCGCATGATGTGCACGTTCAATTGGGTGACGTTGTAAGCAAAGGGCAGACGCTGGCGATATTGAAGAGCGCGGAAATGGCCGGTTATACCAAGGATTACATCTCTGCCGAAGCCGACCTGCGCAGCGCCAAACGCACATTTGAGTCAACCCGGGACCTGTACAAAAGCGGCCTCGCCTCGCAAAAAGATTTTGAGGATGCGCAGTCGGACTACCAGAAAGCTGTGGCCGAAAATAAGCGGGCGAGCGAGGTGGTAAGTATCAATAAAGGCAACGACCAGGGCTACCTGGTTAAGGCGCCTATCTCAGGTTATGTGATCGAAAAGAACTTAACCGAAAACCAGCAGGTGCGCGCCGATAACAGCAGCAACCTGTTCAGCATCGCCGACCTTTCCGATGTTTACGTGCTGATCAACGTGTACGAGTCGGACATTTCCAATGTACAGGTTGGCGACCCGGTTAAGATCACCACGCTTTCCTATCCCGACAAAGTATTTACCGGCAAAATAGATAAGATATATGATATGCTCGACCCCGATAACAAGGTGGTAAAGGCGCGGGTGAAAATAGAGAACCCCGGCAATAAGCTTAAACCGCAGATGTTCGCCAACGTGACCATAAAAGCCAGGTCGGGCGAGAAGCTTCCGTTTGTAAACACGCGCGGGTTAATATTCGATGACGACAAAGATTACGTGATCGTGGTCGACGGCAAGGCAAAAGTGCACGTGCAGCAGATCGAGATAGCAAAAAGAGTTGAGGACAGGGCATACGTCAAAGCGGGGTTAAAGCCTGGCGACCGTATCGTAGCGTCGAGGCAGCTCTATCTTTTTGAATCGCTGAAAGATTAGCGGTTGAAGAGAAGAAGCGAGTCAACAATTAAAATAATAGAGACCAAAAAAACAGATCCGAATCCGGTACTCCGGACTCCGAAACTAAAATGAATCGATTCATAAAATCAGTCCTGGCGTTTTCATTAAAGAATAGGTATTTCATATTCTTTGTTACCGCTTTGATGGCTGCCGGTGGCTATATCAGCTTCAAGAATATCAGCATCGATGCTTTTCCCGATGTGACCAACACGTCGGTGACGATCATTTCGCAATGGCCGGGCCGCAGTGCGGAGGAGGTGGAAAAGTTTGTTACCCGCCCGATAGAAATTGCCATGAACCCGGCCGAGAAGAAGACCAGTATCCGGTCGTCCTCGCTGTTCGGTCTTTCGGTAGTTAAAATAACGTTTGACGATGATGTCGACTATGCCTTCGCGCGGCTGCAGGTGAACAACCACATTGGTGATGCCAACCTGCCCGACGGCGTAAATCCGTCCATCGAGCCGCCATACGGCCCGACAGGTGAGATATACCGTTTTACTTTGACGAGCAACAAGCGTTCGGTACGCGACCTGAAAACCATCGAAGATTGGGTGATCGACCGTCAACTGAGGGCTGTGCCCGGCGTAGCTGATATAAACAGTTTTGGCGGCGAGGTAAAGACCTACCAGATCACGGTCGACCCGCAAAAGGCGCTGCAGTACGGCGTATCGGCTTTGGAATTGTATGATGCCGTATCGAAAAGCAATGTCAATGTCGGCGGTGATGTGATCGAGCAAAGCGGGCAGGCTTATGTGGTTCGCGGTATAGGCTTGCTGAACAATATCGACGAGATCAAGAACATTGTTGTTAACAACGTTAAAGGAACGCCGATCTATGTAAAAACGATAGGTGAAGTTACCGAATCGTCACTGCCCAGGCTGGGACAGGTAGGTCGTGATCGCGACCCGGACGTGATCGAGGGCATCGTGGTCATGCGCAAGGGCGAAAACCCGAGCGTGGTGATCAAGGCTTTAAAGCAAAAGCTGCACGACCTGAATACCAATATCCTGCCCGACGACGTCAAGATAGTTCCTTTCTACGACCGCGAAGACCTGGTGAATTTTGCCACGCATACGGTACTGCACAACATGTTCGAGGGGATCATATTCGTAACGGTTATCGTGTTCCTGTTCATGGCCGACTGGCGGACAACGCTTACTGTTTCCCTGATCATTCCGCTGGCATTACTTTTTGCGTTTATATGCCTCAAGCTGAAGGGCATGTCGGCGAACCTGCTTTCAATGGGCGCTATCGACTTTGGTATCATCATCGATGCGGCGGTGGTGATGGTCGAAGGTATTTTTGTCGTCCTCGATCACAAAGCCCATGAAGTGGGCATGGAGAAATTCAATAAGCTCAGTAAGCTCGGCCTGATCAAAAAGGCTTGCTTGGTTAACGGAAAGGGCATTTTCTTCGCCAAGCTGATCATTATTACCGGTTTGCTGCCCATTTTTAGCTTTCAAAAGGTAGAAGGCAAGATGTTCTCGCCCCTGGCGTGGACACTCGGTTTTGCTTTGCTTGGCGCATTGATACTCACTTTCACATTCGTTCCGGCTATGGCGAGCGTACTGCTGAACAAAAATGTTAAGGAGAAGCACAACGTTTTTGTTGAATTCGTCACCAGGCAGCTCATGTACATCAACGGGCTTTGCTTTAAGTTCAGAAAAGTGATGCTGCCTTTTTCAATAGCCACGCTGATCCTGTGCCTGGGATGTTTCAGCCTGCTGGGTACGGAGTTTCTGCCCGAACTGAATGAAGGCGCTATCTACGTGCGCGCAACCGGGCCCTTGAGCACATCGCTGGAACAGTCCGTCAAGCTCGCCAACGAAATGCGTAAGATATTCCTGAGTTTCGACGAGGTAAAGCAGGTATTGTCGCAAACCGGCCGGCCAAATGACGGTACCGACGCTACCGGGTTTTATAATATCGAGTTCCACGTTGATATTTATCCGCAGGACCAATGGAAGCGCAAGGAAACCAAGGAAGAGCTGATACAGCGAATGCAGGAAAAACTAAAATTCTTCCCCGGTATCGACCTGAACTTCTCACAACCAATTTCCGATAACGTG
>JAFDZK010000331.1 GCA_018267005.1 Bacteroidota bacterium | reverse complement strand
GTTCATAGGCGTACTGCTTGTTGCAATACAGGGCGGATTGATACGCATCTTAATACCCAAATTCGGCCCGCGGAAAAATATCATAGGTGGTTTACTTTGCTATGCCCTGGGCCTGTTTTTGATTGCCTTTTTTTCCAATCACGGCTGGGAAGTTTACCTGTATATGATCCCCTATTGTCTTGGCGGCGTATCGGGGCCGGCATTACAGGGTTTTATCAGCAACCAGCTTGGCAAAGATGTGCAGGGTGAACTGCAGGGGATTTTCAACAGTATGTCGAGCCTGAGCATTGTCATCGGCCCACTGCTGATGAGCTACGTTTTCAGGTATTTCACGGCAAAAGGTTCCCTCGTCTATTTCCCGGGCGCGCCTTACCTGCTTGGTGCAGTGCTGATGCTGGTCAGCACGGCTTTAGTCGTAAAGGATTTCCGTAAGCGGTCAGCCGTCAAGCCCGCTAACGCCGCCTGAGATTACAAACTTCATCATGTCGGCCGCATTACGGTCGATCGTTGTTACCTTGTCAACCGGGATGATCACCACCTGGCCGGCAAATGAATACGACCATGGGAAATAAACCGCCACCTCACCGGGGAGGCCCAGCTTCCGGAGGTCTTTTTGCACCAGGAACCCTATTCTTTTTAGCCCAAACTCATTCACTTCAACCAAAACCGGCTCATTAAATTTTTTTTCTTCGCCTACAAATGCTTCGGTCAGATCTTTAATAGATGAATACAGGAATTTAAAAAGCGGCAAACGGTTGATCCAGCGGTTGAGCCAGCGCTTGATGGGATCGGTTACGACATTGGTTACCAATACCCCGACGATGAGGATCAGAACAAATACGGTTAGGATACCCAGGCCAGGCACATAGACAGGGCGGCCTTTGGTGTCGGTCAGGAAAAATCCGCTCAGATTAAGGGCGCTGTCCAATTTGAAAACACCCCAATATAACAGGAATAAGGCAGTACCGACGGGCAATACAATGATGATTCCTTTAATAAAATAGTTAAGCAGCGCTCCAAAAAGTCGTTTCATGGTAAAAGGGTATTTTATTCATAAAAATACACTCTTTTTACTCGCTGGGAAACATTGGTTAGTATTTCGTATGGAATAGTGCCTATTTGCCGTGCCAGTTCTTCAATTTTTAGCTGCTCGTTGAAAACGATCACCTCGTCGCCCTCACGCACATCGGCGTCGGTCACGTCAAGCGTACACATATCCATGGAAATATTGCCTACCGTGGGAACCAACTTGCCCCGGACCAGCATTTTGCCTACCCCATTGCCGAAAGCACGCAGATAGCCGTCAGCATAGCCGATCCGGACGGTGGCTATAACACCGTTTTGCGTCAATTTGCCGTTGCGGTTATAACCGATCGTATCGTTAGCCTTTACTTTTCGCACTTGCGATATACTGGTTTTAAGCGATGCGATAGGCTGAAGGCCGGCCGCGCCTTCCGGTATGGCGCTATCAATACCGTAGAGGCCAATGCCAAGCCGTACCATATCGTAATTAGCCTGCGGCCAACGGGTAATGCCCGAAGTATTGGATATATGTTTGATGACCTTATACCCCAAAGCTTCCTCGATCTTCTTCCAGGCGCGGTCGAACAATTTGATCTGCTTTTTGGTAAAATCATCATGCTCGGGCGCATCACTAGCGACGAGGTGTGAAAAAACTGACTTTACTTTAATGTTATTGTTGACCTCCAGCAGATCGCATAAGATGTCGATCTCATGATCCTCAAAACCCAGGCGGTGCATACCCGTGTCGATTTTGATATGGACAGGATAGTTGTTTAACCCGCGTAATTGTGCATACCTGACAAATTCGTCGAGCAGATGGAAGCTGAATATTTCGGGTTCAAGCTTATATTCGATCAATTTATCAAACGCTGAAGCTTCAGGATTAAGCACCATTACCGGCAGGGTAATACCCGCCTGCCGCAGCGCTATACCCTCGTCGATATAAGCTACCGCCAGGTAATCCGCCTTATTGTATTGCAGCATATTGGCCACCTCGAATGTTCCGCTGCCATAGGAAAAAGCTTTTACCATCGCCATTACCTTTACACCGGGCTTTAGTTTGGAACGATAATAGTTCAGGTTACCAAGCAGGGCGTTAAGATTGATCTCCATAACCGTCTCGTGCGCTTTCAGCGTCAGTGCCTGGCTGATGCGCTCGAACTCAAAACTTCGCGAACCTTTGATCAGGATCGTTTCATTATCAAAATTCAACGCATTCAGGTATTTTAGTACGGTTGCTGTGTCATCAAAAAAATGCTTTTCGGGAACATTAAAATAATCCTGCCGCGCCGTAAGTGCATCGCCCACCCCAACGAATTTGTCAACCTTTTTGGCGGCGATCATTTCAGCAACCTGCTTGTACAATGCGTCCGGCTGCAGGCCGGACTGATAAATGTCAGACAGGATCAATGTCCGTTTAGGGTGCTGATTCTGCTGATTCAGGAAGTTGAGCGCTATTTCAAGCGACTGCACGTCCGAATTGTACGAATCATCGATCACCGAACAATCGTTGATACCGTTCTTCAGCTCCAGCCGCATGCTTACCGGGCTTAGCTTTTCGATTCTTTTATCCGTCTCGACCGCGGTATAGCCCATAGCCAGCATAGTCGCCCAACAGATGACGGCATTCTCGACAGAAGCCTCATCGGTAAAGGGCACAAGGCATTCAACTTCTTTGCCCTTATAGATCGCACGCAGGTAGTAGTTGCGCGAAATAACGGTCTCGGCAAAAACATACAGGTCGGCCTGGTTGAATTTGGTGCTCCAAGTAAATTTTTCGGTTGCCGTTACAGCTTCTTCATAGTCCCTCAGCACTTCATAATTTACGACCAGCAGCCGCGAATGATCGAATAACTTTAACTTTTCTCTTATTTTTTCGGCCCGGTCCTTAAAGCCTTCATCATGCGCGGGACCGATATGAGTTAAAATACCAATGGAAGGCCGCAGGATCGCTTCCAGCCGGGGCATTTCGTTTGTGGTAGAAATACCCGCCTCAAATACGCCCAGGTCGTCTTTGTCACTGATCTGCCAGACAGAAAGCGGCACGCCGATCTGCGAGTTATAGCTTTTAGGGTTACGAACGATCGTCCGGTCGGCCGATAGCAGTTGGTACAGCCATTCTTTAACAATGGTCTTGCCGTTGCTGCCCGTTATCCCGATCACTTCGAGATTAAAGCGGCCGCGGTGATAGGCGGCCAGTTTTTGTAAAGCAGCCAGCACATCATCTACCCGCAGAAAATTCGCTTCGGGCATTTTCATATCGGCATGATCCTTAACCACGAAGTTCCGCACACCCATTGCATAAGCCTCGGCTATGAACTCGTGGCCGTTTCGCCGACCGCTCAAAGCAAAGAACAAGCCTTCGGCGGCATTGGTAATACGGCGGCTATCGGTGAGCAGGGTGCTGATGGTGTATTCTTTTTCGATGGTACCTTCGGCGCCTGTAATTTGCTTGATCTGGCTGATAGCGTAATGGTTATCCGGCATGCTACGAATTTGCTTATATTTCCGTCAATAGAAGAATTTTTAACAACTTTGGTCTGATGGACCAACCCAAGCCCAACAAAATAACCGACGAAAAGGTTGCGCTCGCTAAGGCAGAAAATTACTGCGCTTACCAGGAGCGATCGCAACAGGAAGTCAGGGATAAATTATACGAATGGGGCCTGTATCCGTCCATCGTCGAAAATGTTATCAGCAAGCTTATCGAGAGCAATTTCCTCAATGAAGAACGCTTTGCCACCGCCTATGCTACGGGCAAATTAAGGCAAAAAGGCTGGGGACGCATTAAAATAAAGCAGGGCCTGAAATTCAAAAAAGTATCGGAGCCATTGATCAAAAAGGCGCTGAAAAGCATCGATGAGGATGAATATCTGGAGATTTTACGAAAAGTCATCCAAAAAAAAGAAGGTACAATCGCCGAAAAAATGCCTTACAAGCGCAATTACAAGCTGCAGCAGTATGCTTTGAGCCGGGGGTTTGAAAGTGATTTGATTTGGGATGTGCTAAAAAATTAAGATTCTACCTACCATTCAATATATTCAGAAACTCATTAATAGTTACTGTTTTGACTTTAGGGAAGCCGATGGATTGCAATACTTTAAAATGCTGGTCATTAGTCACAATATAATCTGCTGAACCAACTATTGCTGCATCCACATATTTATTATCGTCCGGATCGCTGGGAATCAATTTCCATTCAAAATAAACTTCAACCTTATTCAGGTTGTCTAAATTAAGCAGCATTTCTGCAATGTTATTTGCAACGATCGAATTCGCTTTCCTTTCTATGATTTCGGTGTATTCTGACAAAATATTATTGCTGACGACAAGGTTGTATTTACCATCAATTAACGCGTCCAGTATCGGCCGGTAAACTGATTTTTTAGGAATAGAAACCAAGAGAGCATTGGCGTCCAGAACAACTATCATGGACTATTTTTTCCTTAAGTGTTCATCAGCCCACTCATTCATTGTGTTGTTATTCCAGCCTTTTTCTTCCCATAGTTTATCCATC
>JAFDZK010000330.1 GCA_018267005.1 Bacteroidota bacterium | reverse complement strand
CAGCAGCGACAGGAACGCATACTGGCTGATGTTTACCCGGCCCTGAAGGAAGACGGATACCTTATATATAGTACGTGTTCGTATTCGGTTGAAGAGGATGAGCAAATACTCGGCTGGCTATGCGATGAGTTTGAACTGGAAAGCATCCGAATTCCTATTGATATAACCTGGGGCATCGTCGAAAGCCAATCTGAAAAACACAAGGCATGGGGCTATCGCTTTTATCCCGGCAAAGTGGAAGGCGAAGGCTTATTCGCTGCCTGCCTTCGAAAAAAAGAAAATACCGGCGAACTCCCCAATACCAAATATAAAGAACAGCAAAAGTCCAATTATAAAGAGATCGACCTGCTGAAACCTTATATTACCGATGCTGACGGCTATTACTATTTTAAAGTAGGGGACGATTGGCTGGCGATTGATAAAACACACAAAGAAAGCCTGGCCACGTTACAGCAGAACCTTTACCTGAAAAAATCAGGTGTGCGCTTAGGAAAACTGGCTGGAAAAGAATTGATACCTGACCATGAACTGGCGCTGAGCCTTATCATCAATAAAGTTGCCTTCCTGCAAACTGAACTGACCAAAGAGCAAGCCATCCAATACCTGCGGCGTGATAATATTACCTGTCTTGAACTGGATGCCAAAGGCTGGAGCCTGATGAATTATGAGGGGCAGTCAGTGGGATGGGCTAAACTGTTGCCGAACAGGATCAATAATTATTACCCGAAGGAGATGAGGATATTGAGTTTCCAGCCCTTCTGAACACGGCTTTTGATAATAAGTTCTGCAAATTGATGTCGGTGCTCTGAATAATGAACTCTCTAACTTCAGTTATAAAGATCCCTCCAATTGTATGGCGCCGGATTAGATAACTTAAAAATCAACTTGTCCCTGTCTGTTAGGTTGTTGTAATATGTATTAAAATTGGCTATGATTTCTTCGCCATGCCCCATTTGCCAAAAAAAATCCCGTGGGTCTATGTCGGAATTGATTTTCCACGGCAATGCATTCGTTGATTTTATATATTCAAAATGGCCAAAGCTGTGCAAAAAGTCTCGAACTTCCATCAATACAAAGCCTAATAAATTGCTTCCACGCCATTGATGAGGATCATTGGCCTTCGTGTCGTCTTGTGATAGACCTATTCCCCAAATAATATCTGTAGGACTTGCCTCAACCAATATTTTATCACCTGTTTGAATTAGATAGCTCGCCAGCTTTGGATGCTGGTTAAATTTGTGAATATTGCCTTGTTTAACGATTTCATATTTATAGTTATTCCATATTGTTTCATCAAATCCCAATACCTGTCTCCCCAATTCCTTCACCTCTCCTGGTTTAGTAGCCTTAATAATTTTGTCAAAAATATTCTGATTGCCAAACAACAATGCCTTATTCGCCATCATCCAATGTTCGGCGGTTGGATAGGCTACGTCATCAACAATAAATGGTAATTCAAACCATTGACTAAAACAAAATCGGCCAACATGTTGATTCTGATTATTTTTATGCCCCCAAAAAAATAGCAATTCAGGGGTTTCGCCGCGATCAAATTTATTTTGTAACCACGATAAGGTGTAATGTTGGTTCATGATAAATGACAACATAAACAAATATTGTAATTAAAATCGGAACGATTATTCCGCCATAAAGTTCACCGCCTATTTAATATTGTCCAATCGAAAGTAGTACCAGCGTACACGCATATTCCGTCTCAATGCCCTTCTCGTTAGCCATGCGGCGCAACTCGGAATTTTCGGTACCAGGGTTAAAAATAATACGCCGCGGATGGGTTTTCAATATATAATCGTACAGGGCGGTTTGGTTTTGGGGTCCGACGTATAAAGTAATGGTATCGATATCGTCGTGTATCTTTTCCGGCTTTTCGATACGCACGCCCGCCGCTTCGCCGGTCTTGAGCCCCACATTCACTATGGGGTGCCCGTCGCGCACGAGCCGATTGGCAGCCAGGTTGGCGTAGCGGCTTTCGTTGGGCGTGGCCCCTAATACCAATGTCTTTTTATTGCTCATTTTATTCGCTGGATTCCACCGATTCTTCTACGATTACACCGATTTTAACCGGTGGGGTCAAATAATAATCGGTGTAATCATTATTCATAAATCTGCGTAATCCTTGTCAATAATGCGATCTGCCCCGAATGATATATATGATGCCGTATCAAACCATTCACCAGTTCTTCATAAGTAACATCCGTGCCCAAAGAAGGTTCGCGCTTACTCATCGGATCGCTCCATTTTTCTTCCGGGAATTCGCTTATAACGCGCTGCAAATTTACATTCACCAGTTTCAGATCATTGACATAGTTCTGCCATTTTTGTTCATCAGGTGTTCCGGTTTCGGGCCAGTCGCCGCTCAATGGCGGACCTGCGTCCTTGCCGTTCAGCCTGTCCAGCACCTCTTCAGTCCAGCTAAGCATGTGCAGCACGATCCCGGCGATGGTATGCGCTGCGCCAGGCGGTTTCTCAAAAGCTGCCTCGAAAGTGACGCCCTCTATAATAGAATAGACGTTGTCCCCATACCACGGGTCGCCGGAAAGCACACTTTGCAGTTCGTTCTGAAGTTTTTCAGATGATGTCATAAGTTTATCGTCATTTCTTCGTGCACTTTGTGAAAATCTCTGTGCTCTTTGTGGTTATTCTATTAACCACGGAGGTCACAAAGGTTTTCACAGAGGCTCACAGAGTTCTACAATGTCCTTGCCGCTGCCACCGCACAATTAATCCCGTCTATCGCCGCCGAAATAATGCCGCCGGCATAACCGGCACCCTCACCGCAAGGAAACAATCCTGCTACCTGCGGATGCTGTAAGGTTTCCTTATCCCTCGGTATTTTCACCGGCGACGAGGATCTCGACTCCACTGCCACCAATATCGCCTCGTTGGTGTAATAACCCTTCATCTTTTGCCCGAACACCGGCAAAGCTTTTTTTAGCCTGCCGGCTATCCATACCGGCAGAACTTCGGTTAAAGCTACGCTTTTTGTGCCGGGCAGGTATGAGTTTGTTGGCAGATCTGTTGAAATTCGCCCCTCGACAAAATCAACCACGCGCTGCGCGGGGGCGACCAAATGCCCGCCGCCGGCGGTAAAGGCAATTTGCTCGATTTCTCTTTGAAAATTCAATAGTTTGAAAGGATCAGCATCATCGCCCTTTACATCTTCCAGGTCGACCTGCACCACCGTACCCGAATTGGCATACGGATTATTCCGTTTCGACGGGCTCCAGCCATTCACCACGATCTCTTTGTCCTCCGTCGCGCAGGGTGCAATAATTCCGCCCGGGCACATGCAAAACGAAAATACGCCGCGACCGTCCACCTGCTCCACCAGGTTGTAATATGCGGGCGGCAGGTCTTCGCCCCGGTGCTCGCAATGGTACTGCGCCCGGTCGATGATCTCTTGCGGGTGCTCTATACGTACGCCCAAAGCGAAAGGCTTGGCTTCGATCAATATGTTTTGCCGGTGCAACATTTCGAAAATATCCCGGGCGGAGTGGCCAGTCGCCAGGATAACAGCATCCGATTTCCATATTTCACCGTCAGCCGTTTTTACGCCTTTGATTTGGCCTGTGTCCACGATCAGTCCGGTTACCCTGGTATCAAAATGGACCTCACCCCCGGCATTTTGGATGGTCTCGCGAATAGCGGTAATAATACCCGGTAGTTTATTGGTACCGATATGCGGCCGCGCGTCGATCAAAATATCTTCCGAAGCGCCATGCGCCACAAATATTTTCAAAACCTGGTTCACATCGCCGCGCTTGGTGGAGCGGGTGTACAATTTACCATCAGAATAGGTCCCTGCCCCGCCCTCGCCGAAACAATAATTCGATTCCGGGTTCACCAGGCCTTCTTTATTGATATTCGCCAAATCGCGGCGGCGTTGCTTTACGTCTTTGCCGCGTTCTAAGATAACCGGCTTCAATCCCAACTCAATACACTGCAAAGCGGCAAACAACCCTGCCGGACCTGCACCTATAATAATAACTGGCTTTGCATTTTTTACGTTCGGATAATTAACGGTATAGCTTTCGGGAACATAAGGCTCATTAACATAAATCCGCACCTGCATCCGGTAAACTACGCGCCGGCCCCGAGCGTCGATAGAGCGCTTCAGAATTTTCAGACCTGTAATTTGGTTGGGTGATATATTTAAAGATGAAGCGGCGAGTCGCTTTAAAATAACCTCATCCTCGTGCTGCTCCGGCTGGCAGACAATTTCTGTCTCTTTGACCATATTAATGCCCGGTTTTTATCCGGGATGGGGCAAAGGTAGTGATTAGAGTTTAGAGAATAGAGGTTAGTCTGTCCGCTCACCAGAGTTGCTTCTATAAATATTTCGTTATTAGGTAAATGCCTATGACTACTCCTATAATCCCTGCCCCCAATAATTTAATATCGAATCCCAACTTATCTTGCTCGCTCTTTGAAAAAACTTTCACCTGTTTCCAGGTTAGCCATATTCCGAATATTAAGCACGCTACCCCTCCCAATACATACAAAAAGTCCTCATTCATCTCGTGATAAG
>JAFDZK010000032.1 GCA_018267005.1 Bacteroidota bacterium | reverse complement strand
CTGATCGATAATACCATGCTTGCGGTGTATCATGGCCAGTATGTCTACCTGCCCGTGGCTGCACAGCCAGTCCAGGCCCTGCTCGGGTTTATCGGCATCAATAACCCGGTAAAATATATTCGGATAATCGACCTTATTCGACAATTCCAGCAGCAGTTTGTCGATATGTCCTTTAAACTTATAAGTTGGGTCCTCACCTGTGTTGATGTGGGCGATCAGCAACTCAATACTTAGTTTTCTGAATACCGGAACCAGGTTGAATATAGCCTGCAAGTCGCGTTCGGGTTCGTGCAGGTCAGTAGCGAGCGCGACTTTTTTGATCGCGCCAATTTTAGCAGAAGCCGGCACCAGCAGCAGAGGGCATTGCGTTTCGTCGATCATCTTTCGGCTGTGGTTCCCGAGCACCAGGCTGCTGAGCCCAGTATTGCCATGTGTCCCGATGACTACGAGGTCTGCATCGTATTTTTTAACGGCGCGGTTGACTACTAATGATAGCACGCCATCTTCGCTGATACAGGTTGTTCCAGGAGTGAAATCGGTTTTTTCAGATTTGTTTTCCAGGTAATTTCCCAGCACCTTCAATTCCTGCTCACTGCTCTTCAAAAGCTCATCGTACTCATATTTCGGCCAAACCAGCATCCCCGAATCGGGTATCTCGGCCGGCACCACAAATGCGTTGCACAACACCACGTCCTGCTTCAGGCGGGTGGCCAGCGCATACCCGTATTCGGCGGCATGCCTGGCATTGGCCGAAAAATCGGTAGCTATCAGTATCTTTTTCATTTTCGTCGTTTTATTCAGTCGCTAAGGTTTCCGTCGATTCGTATAACGCCATTTCGAGACGTTTATCCAGGTCGTAGATATCTTTATAAGTAACCATCTCACCCTTGTTTATCTCGCATGTTAAATAGGTGATCCTGATCGGCATCGGTCTTTTGAAAGAGATATTCCTGGTTACTTGATCTTTTACGGCCTTCCTTAACAAAGGAATTTGGCTTTCGGTGCCCGATGCAGTCAGTACCAGTTCGGCGAGCTGCTGCGCATTCTCCACCCGGATACAACTATGGCTAAAAGCCCGCACATCTCTTTTAAATAGTTGCTGTTCCGGCGTGTCGTGCAGGTAAATGTCGTAGGGATTCTGAAAACGGAATACGATCAGCCCCAGCGCATTATCGCAACCGTTTGACTGTTTGGCGCTGTAGAAATCCGGGTTGCGCCTTATCTGCAGTAAATTTTTCCGGCTTGGGCTGATGTAGTTGCCGTTTTTGTCGTAAATGGAAAAATGGCTGTCTTCAATGTACGACGGATATTTCAGAGCCTTGGGCAATACTTCTCTAACGAATATTTTGTGCGGTATTTTCCATTCAGGCAGCGTGGTCAGGTAGGTAATTTCGCTGTTCAGCGATGACGGTGTGGGTGCCGAAACTTTCCCAACGACCGTTTTAAACGTATAAACCGTGTCAGGCAAATAGAACTTAAGCGTAAAAGCAGGAATGTTAATCTGCAAGAAAGGCGCACCGTCTATGTCAGCCCAGCGCAGCCTTTCCATGTTAATAGCTATCTTTCTCACATCTTCTTCCGGGATAGCATAGCAGTCGCCGCGGTATACCCCTTCCAACTGGCGCAGGCGGTCCTGCATGGCGGCATACTGTTTATTTTGGGGCTGAGCCCGCAACACCGCAAGCCTGAAGTCGTTTTGCTGCAATGCGCTTATCAACGCATCATCGGCTTTAAAAGGTAATTTTCCGCCCCTGTCGATCCTGTCTGCCGAATACACCGGGTTCAACTTGCCGTAATGCAGGTTATTGATCAAGGCGATCATGGCGTCGGTAAGCAATATGTCAAACTTCGCCTTTCGGCTGTTGGAAACTTTGTGCGGCTCGTCCAGCATATCGTGTAAAGGATCGTATAATAATTCATTAGGATGGTAATCGGCGCGAAAGAGGCCGTATTGCAGCACGCAGTCAAGCAGCATCATCGCTTGCCAGGATTGTTTATGATCGCTTTTTTCGGTAATCCATACCGGTTGTGCATTGTTTGCGGCATAGATACGCCCAACTGAACTGGGAAAATACAGCCTAAGCGCGCTTTTGTGATCAAGGTATTTTTGTATATATGCGGATACTGATGTGTCTTTATCGTCGCCGGCGCTTACCGTGACGATCGCGGCGCTTTTCAAGGTCATGCACACTGCCAGCCCCACAAACAAGATCGCACCGCCAATGCTTTTTCCCGATCCGATTAACGTCTTCATATCGATTGATTTTGATGATGTAAAATTGCGGACGACCGGGCGGGTAAATAATGACAATAGTCATTTAATAGGCTGACTGTAAACACGCTGGCGGATTTCTCAAAAACAGAAAAAGCGCGCAGGAAATGCGCGCTTTAACAGGATATATTAAGTTGAATCAATTTGGATGTGCGTGGTGCTGTATTGCATGTTCCCGCAAGCCGGGGCTCAGCAGAAGATCGAATATCTGTTTTTTCAATTCGCGGTACCTGGCAAAAAAGGCGGTCATCATGTGTTCCAGTTTGATCTGTTTACCTGACAACGCCGTTGCGTCTTCAGGAATAACATCTTCGGCCATCAGTTCCAGTTTTTTGATCTGCTCGTTCAGCGATCGCTCAAACTGCGATTTATCCGCTTCGAGCTTTAAAAGCTCGCTGTTGATGCTGATGATGTTTTGCCTGTTAGCCGAATCTCGTGTCGTAAAAAAGTGATGGTCGAGCAGCTTGCGCAGAAATTCGATCTCGAACTTATAAAACTCCAGGTCCGAGGCCCATTTATGCGCTATGACCGTGTATTGCAGGGCCCGTGAAGATAAAGCATTTAAAGTTTCCATATATATATATATATCATTCGTATTAATGATATAAAAGTGAGCGGATATACCGGGAATCGGCTTGACGCTCGTCAATAAAAATCCTGACCCTGATCACTTATGCAGGCGCTTGTAAAACCAGTGCTTCGTCAACTCGGCCGACAGCAGGTATAATGCAACGATAAGCGACATCCAGCCATAATACGCCAGCGGCAGGCGGCCGAAGCCCAGCCAGCCGGCAACCGGCAGCAGTGGCGTAGACAACACGAAGATCAAAACCAGCACGGTGGCTATTGACAATATTTTCCCAGGCGGACTTTTAAAGAAAGACAACTTAGTACGCACTACCAATACGATCAATACAGCCGAGATAACGGACTCGGTAAACCAGCCTGTCTGGAAGATTTTCTCATCGGCATGCAGGAAGAAGATCAGCACACCGAAAGTAAGATAGTCGAAAACTGAACTCAGCAGGCCGAAAATGATCATAAACCGGCGTATAAACCGAAGGTCCCATTTTTGCGGCGAACTGATATTGACTTCATCGACCCTATCGGTGGCAATAGCCATTTCGGGAAAATCCTGCAGCAAGTTGGTCAGCAGTATCTGTTTGGGCAGCAGCGGCAGGAACGGCATGATCAGCGAAGCGCCCGCCATGCTGAACATATTGCCAAAATTGGCGCTGGTAGCCATAAAAATATACTTCATCGTATTAGTAAAAGTTTTCCGGCCTTCAACTATACCATCCGCCAGTACGCCGAGGCTGCGGCTCAATAGTACGATCTCGGCTGCTTCCTTGGCCACATCGACGGCGGTATCGACGGAAATGCCGACGTCGGCGGTATGCAGTGCGGGCGCATCGTTAATGCCGTCACCCATAAAACCCACCACATACCCGGCTTTTTTAAGCGTCGCAATAATCCGTTCTTTCTGATTAGGCTCCACTTCAGCAAAAATATCTGTCCGAGGCGCACGATGGACCAGCGCGGCATTGGTCATTTTCTGCATTTCGGCGCCGGTAATGATGTTTGGTTCTTTAATGCCGACCTGCACAGCAAGGCTCTTGGCGACCAAGGCATTATCGCCCGTAATAACCTTTAAGCTTACGCCAAGCCGCGAAAGATCGTTCAGCGTTTTGTCGATCCCGGCTTTAGGCGGGTCGAACAGCGCAACAAAGCCAAGGAAGGTCATCTGCCGCTCGTCCTCTCTGGTAAATTTGCCGTGAGGGTCGGTTTTGCGGTAAGCTACGCCAAGCGTGCGGAAACCTGCGTTGCTCAGTTCCTGGTATTTTTTCGTCAGTTGCTCATGGCAGTCTTTGATGCTGAGAATGCCGGCGGAAGTTTCGGCCTGGTCACAAATATCGAGCACAGCATTCAGCGCTCCCTTGGTTATTGCAATGCTTTCACTGCCATCGGTAACCTGCGTGGTCAGCCGTTTGCGGATAAAATCGTAAGGTATCTCGGCCTGCAATTCAAATTTGCCGGAATGCACCGTATTTGCTGCACAGATAGCATCGTCGATAGGATTGCGAAAACCTTGCTGCAGCGATGCATTCAGCCAGGCATATTGCAGTACTTTGTCGCTGTGTGCGCCTGTTATATCCAGTGTGTCTTTAAGCTTTACCTTTCCTTCGGTAATGGTGCCTGTTTTGTCGGAACAAAGAACATTCATGCTGCCAAAATTCTCGATGGACGATAACCGCTTTACGATTACCCGCTTTTTTGCCATACGCCTGGCACCCGCCGAAAGGTTTACGCTGATGATAGCGGGCAGCAACTGTGGCGTAAGGCCGACAGCCAGCGCGAGCGAGAACATAAACGAATCGAGAACCGGTTTATGGAGATAGACATTGATGGCGAAAATGACGATGACAAGCAGCAGGGTGACTTCCATCAGCATGTAGCCGAATCGGCGTATGCCCCTTTCAAAATCCGTTTCGGGCGCCTTGATCTGTAAATCTTCCGAGATCTTTCCGAATTCGGTACTCTTTCCGGTCCTGACGACGGCGGCGGTGGCCTTGCCGCTGATAACATGCGAGCCCATGAACAGTGTATTCCGTCTTTTAGCCAACACGGTGTTGGCTGGCACAATGCAGCTTTCTTTTTCCACGGGGTAGGTTTCCCCCGTAAACGCAGCTTCATCGACAAATAGGTCCTCCGATTCCAGTACCATGCTGTCGCCGGGGATAATATCACCGGCCGACAGGCTGATGATGTCGCCGGGAACAACCGTTTCAAGCGGCACCTCTTTCTTTTGGGCTCCTCTGAGCACAGCACATCTGATCTGGACCAGTTTTAACAATTCTTGCACTGCGTTTGCGGCGCCATATTCCTGCCAGAAACTTAAAGTGCTGCTGATAACGACTATAACCAGGATAATGACCGCATCGGTAATGTCTTGCAGTCCGGCCGAAAGCAGCGCGGCCGCGATGAGCAGGATGGTGATCGGACTTTTGAATTGAGAAAGAAACAATAAAACGGCCGAAACCCGCTTCTTTGATTTGATGGCATTGGGGCCATACTTTTTAAGCCTTTCGCCTGCTTCCGCATCGCTAAGGCCTGCCGTATTGCATAACAACCTGCTTAACACCTCGTCTTTGCGAAGGCTCCAAAATCGATCAAGGCCCGGGGTTTGGTCTTTATTGTCCAAAGGTCGAAATTTTTTACTGCAGCGGAAAAACCATTACCGGCACCTCGATATGTCCGGGCAATACATTTTTGATGGCCATGCCGAACAATTCCTCGAAGTGAAACCGATGATTTACCAGCGCCAGCATATCCGCGTGTAAGCTATGGATCATTACATCAATAGCTACCTCTAAATTTCGTTCTTTAATATTGTTAAAATAAACATTTTCGTATTTTATTTTGCTGCTGATAGCATCGCAGAATAACGACATGGCGTAATCGTCGTCGAGCGGCGGCAAACCGCTGGCCGACAAATGTTCTATGATCAGGTTGGCATTATAGGCTTCGGCCAGTTCGGCGAGGAATCTCGTCACATTGACCCGGCAATAGCGCATGTCGACCGCATAGGTAATATTTTTGAAATCACGCGCCAGGTAGTCGCACGGTATAAGCAACAACGGGCTGGCCACGCGGTTGAGTATCGATTGAACATTCACCTGATCGATGGTTTCGTGCGTAACGTGCGTTTCAACCCCTTTAACCATCAGCCACACACGTTCCCTGATCACCATTTCACATATCTCTTTTTCGGTGTATCTCGCCGCGTCTATGTTCACGATATTAACGCCCGTGTTATCTGCCGCGAATTGATAAGGCAGGTAGTCAGCAACTGCAAGTACATCATTGGCTTTTACAGACAGGATATCGCCGACTGCCGAAACCGTTTCCATTTCTTTCTTTCGCGGCATTCCGCAAAGATTCAATACCCAAACTTCGGCAGCGACTTTAGCGGCCATATTGATGGCAAATTCCATCGCATTTTCTGCCTCAGGGGTATTATCGTTAAATGCGATGATTGTTCTCATGGCCGTCCTCGCTTTCGCGGTTAATGTTGATTGCTAATCTCCGGCTTCGAAGGGCTAAAAAAAATGACCGCTATCACTATCATGGTCGTTATCTGTCAAATCAATCTAATAAAATAATGCTGGTTTGTCATTTTCCGGGGATGCCGACCTGCTGACGAAAACTTTGATCGATCCATATCCATATCCGTCTGTCATATCGGGCACTCTATCTATTGGTTCAACCTGGGCAATCAGTTTTTTAATATCAGGAAAGCCCTTCAGACTATATGGTTTGAAGGGCTTTCTGATTATAACGCGCCTGGCCCTGGCCGATTATGCTTTTTGGTGCCGGTCGATCATGGCCTTTTATAATCTATGAATTTTAGGCGACCTTTGCCGGTACCTTTCTATGAAAAAACTTAATGAAACAAACCTGTTTCGCGCGTTGCGCAGCCGCAATTTCGTGCTTTACTTTATTGGCAGGGCGGTTTCGCAGTTCGGCACCTGGATGCAGCGCACGGCCGTAATCTGGGTGGTGTATACCATCACGCATTCGGCTTTCTGGATTGGCGTAACCATTTTTGCCGAACAGTTTCCCTCATTTTTATTTTCATTTTGGGGCGGCGTCGCAGCCGACCGGTACGACCGGTTCAGGGTGATCCAAGTCACACAGGCAACTTCGATCGTGCAGGCCGTTCTGCTCGCCGTGCTGGTATTAACCGGGCATACAGCCGTGTGGGCCATACTGGTTTTGAGCGTTATTCTCGGCGTTATCAACGCCTTCGACGTACCCGCGCGCCAATCGCTGTTTAACGAAATAATCGCCGACCCGGCAGATTTGTCTAATGCTTTGTCTCTTTCGACAGCTACCGCAAGCCTCGCACAATTGCTTGGACCGGCTCTATCGGGTATCATACTGGCCTCTTTCGGGGCGGCAACCTGTTTTTTTATCAATGCACTCAGCTTCGTTGCGGTGATGGTTTCCCTATGGCTAATGGACCGCCCCTTCTATCAGCCCAAAAGCTCGCATAAAAAAGTTACCAGGGATTTTGCCGAAGGTTTCGCCTATATATGGAAAACACCTTCTATCGGCCTGGTCATTCTAATGCTCTCTATTGTCAGCCTGCTGGTGTTGCCTTACAATACCGTGCTGCCGGTGTTTGCCAAAGTTATTTTTAAAGGCGATGCCAAAACCTTTGGTTACGTCACCAGCGTTATCAGCGCTGGCGCGGTAGCCGGCACCATTTTCCTGGCATCGCGCAAGCCGGGCACGCACATGAGGCGGATATTATTTGTAAGCACCATTGTTATGGGCATTGGCATGATCTTTTTTTCTCAATTTAAATATTTTCCGCTGGCGATGTTTTTTGCGGCGGTTACCGGTTTCGGTTCCATTGCGCAGTTTACGGTTTGCAATATCGTGGTGCAGTCCGAATCGGCACCGCAAATGCGGGGCCGGGCTATCGGCATATTGCTGATGGCCATTTTCGGCATGATGCCGCTGGGCAGCGTAATTGTAGGAGCCGTGTCCGAACGGATCGGGGCGCCCGCCACAGTACTTGCGGAAGGCATTTTGGCGATCTGCATTGCGCTGGCATTTGTCAAATTCCTGACCAAAAATACTGCCGGTTCTGCCGTCACTGACGCTTCGCTTGAAGAACCTGGTGACCCGAAAACCTATTGATCAAGCTTCAGTATTTACCCGTCTATAGAACACTGTTATTTAATCAATTAGATCATAACTTTTAAAAATCCGCTCCGTATAAGCATCAAAGCTGCGGGTTAATCCGGTAATGGATTTGCCTTATTTTCTAAACTAGGCTATTGATGGGTTCAGGAGACAAACGATCGGACTTTGTCCGGATTAGTATTATTTTTTTAAAATGCACTGGCAGTATTTTCCTCCTGTCGATCTTAATTTCAGCCTTTCTTAGTATCAATGCCAAAGGCCAAAATCGTGCCCACATATCTTACCTGTCGCCCGACGACGGTCTGTCGCAAAGCAATGTAAAAGCCATTTTCAAAGATCACCTGGGCTTTATGTGGTTTGCGACCGATGATGGCCTAAACAAATACGACGGTTATAGCTTTACGGTCTACCGGCACGATCCGAAAAACATCCGGTCCTTAAAAAATAGTAACATCGAAATTATTGCCGAAGACGCGGGTAAAAACCTCTGGATCGGCACCGGCGGCGGTGGATTAAGCCTGTACGACCGGAACACCGATTCCTTTATAAATTTCAGTGCGAACAAGAACGATCCGGCCACGCTCTCCAACGACGACGTAACGAGCTTTTACCAGGATCCGGAAGGCAATATTTGGTTCGGTACCTATTCGGGCCTGAACTTATTTGATAAATATTCCCGCAAATTCAAACGTTTCTTTTATCAAAAAGATAAGGACTATCTTAACGAGCACCATATTTACGCCCTGGCAGGTGACGGCCATGGTAATTTGCTGCTTGGTACGCAGGGCGGCCTTATTTGCTACGACTACCATCATGGCAAATACAAACGATACGTACACACCGCATCAGATATTCAAAGCCTGGCAAGTAATAACATACATGCTATTTTAAGGACGCAAGACAACACCATATGGGTGGCCACAGACAACGGTCTCGATAAATTCGATGAAGCTGCCGGGACCTTTATTCATCATGTCCACAGTACAGCCCGCAAAAATTCAATTGCCGGTAATAATGTCCTGTCGATGGCTTATGCAGGCGACCAAAAGCTTTGGATAGGCACCGAAAAAGGCCTCGACCTTTTGGACGAAAATACAGGTACATTTACCCTTTACCGGGATGACCCGACCAAGGTTCGTTCGATAGGAAGTATTTTAAACAGGGACGGTATACTTTGGCTGGGTACTTTCGATATCGGGATTATTCGCTATGACAACAACATTCCCAATTTTGAACATTATTCACAGCAGAAGGAATTTCCGCCGAAATTAAATAACAATAACATAAATGCGTTTGCTGAGGTTGAAAAGGGCTATTGGATCGGTACCGATGGCGGCGGTTTAAACTTTTTTGATAAAGCAACACGGACTATCAGGCCGGGAAATTTACCGACCGGAAAAAACATTCTTACCCTGCTTCGCGACAGCAAGCACCGGCTGTGGGTTGGCAGCTATGACAATGGCATAGATGTGCTTGATGATGCGGGTAAGCATATTGCGCATTATGGCGCGGGCCAGAAGCCGGATCAGATAAGCAAAAACGCTGTATACGCATTGATGGAAGACCGTAATGGCGATATATGGGCCGGCATGGATGACGGCGGCGTAAACATAATAAGCAAGGGACGGGTCATCCGGCGTTTCAGATACAATAAAGGGGATTCCGTACATAGTTTAAGCAACGACGACGTAAGAGCAATTTACCGTGATTGCGAAAACAACATCTGGGTAGGCACATTCGACGGTTTAAACCGGTATAACGCCGCCGATGGCACATTCAGCCACTACAAAGCGTTTAATGCAGGTATTACTAATAATACGATATCGGCCATTTTCGAGGACAGCCGTGGTTACCTGTGGGTAGGTACCCTGGGTGGCGGGCTCAATCTGTACAATAAAAAAACAGGCCTTTTTTCGGCCTATCATCTGCCTGATGCCGCCGGGTATGCTATGATATACAGTATTGCCGAGGGCCGAAACAAGTTTCTGTGGATCAGCACCGACAATGGGCTGCTGCAGTTTAAACCAGGTGCCGGTAAATTCAGACATTTTACCACACTCAATGGTTTACAGGGTCGTGAGTTTTCGCTTGGCGCAAGCCTGGTTACCACCAATGGAGATTTGCTTTTTGGCGGCCACAATGGTTTTAATTTCATAGATCCCGGCCAGCTGCCGGTCAATGTTAATCCGTCGCCGGTCGTATTTACTGATCTTGAACTATTTAATAAGAAAGTTGCCGTCGGCGAAAACTCTGTCTTAAAAAAATCAATCGGGCAAACGCAAGTACTCCGGCTCAATTATAAGCAATCCGTATTTACAATAGGATTTACCGCGCTAAACTATACCCTCTCCGAGCAAAACCATTACGCTTATATGCTGGTTGGTTTTGACCAGGATTGGAACTATGTAGGCACTCAACGTAAAGCCACTTATACTAACCTCAATCCGGGTGAATACACATTCAGGGTAAAGGCAGCCAATAACAACGGCTTATGGGATAAACAGTATGCCGAAATGAAAATAATTATCGTGCCGCCGTTTTGGATGACCTGGTGGTTCAGGATAAGCGCGCTTATTATGCTCATCGGCCTGGTTTATGGGTATTATCGTTATTGGCTCAAATCAATAAACGATAAAAAGATAGAACTCGCCAAACTTGTGCGGCTGCGCACTGCCGAGATCGCTCACCAGGCTGCCGAGCTCCAGGATAAATCGGAAGAGCTGACGGCCCTGAACGAAGAACTGCAGGCGCAGTCCGAGGAATTAATGGAACAGCGGGAACAGGAACTGAAAGCGCGTTTGGACGCCGAAAAGGCCAACCAGGCAAAAAGTATATTCCTGGCTACCATGAGCCACGAGATACGCACGCCCATGAACGGCGTGATGGGCATGGCCGCACTGCTTTGCGAAACACCATTGAACGACGAGCAGCGGGAATATGCCGAAACCATTCGCCTGAGCGGAGAAAGCCTGCTGAACGTGATCAACGATATCCTGGATTTTTCGAAGATCGAGTCGGGCCAGATGCAAATCGACTGTCATGAATTTGATCTGCATCAATGTATCAGCGAGGTGCTCAGTTTATTTGCGAAGCAGGCAGAAAAAAGCCAGATACGGATTCTATATCACATCGATAAAAAAATACCCGCACATATTATAACCGACAGGCTGCGATTAAAGCAGATACTTATCAACCTGGTAAGCAACGCCTTAAAATTCACTCATGCCGGAGAAATAGCGGTTAATGTCAAGGCGCTCGACATTTCAGGCGAAAACATAAAGCTATCATTCGAAGTGAAGGATACCGGCATCGGTATTTCCGACGATAAAATATCCCGGCTGTTCCAGCCTTTCTCACAGGGGGATTCATCGATCACCCGCAGGTACGGAGGCACCGGCCTCGGATTGGTGATCTGCGAACGTCTTGTGGGGCTTTTGGGAGGATCTATCAATATCGAAAGTGCTTTGCATCGCGGCACCTCCATTTTTTTCAGCATCCAGGCAAAGACGCTCGCTGAGGGCGAGCGAACCGAATCTGTTCAAACGCAGGAGAAAACGGTCATTTCGGCTGATTTCGCTTTAAAATTCCCGTTAAAGATAATGGTGGCCGAAGACAACCCGATCAATCAGAAAGTGATCAGGCAGGTACTCAATAAGCTGGGTTATCAGCCGGTTTTAGTCGGCAATGGCAAGGAAGTATTGGAAATGGTATGCACCAACCCGTTCGATGTGATCCTGATGGACGTGCAAATGCCCGAAATGGACGGACTTGAGGCGACCCGGCTGATCCGCGGGCAAAAGCTGGCGCAACCTGTCATTATAGCCATGACGGCCAGCGTTATGGCAGAAGATAAAACGCAATGCCTTGAAGCAGGTATGGACTATTTTGTTTCCAAACCGATTAGTTTTGATGAACTGATGAAAAAGCTGGAAACCTCCTTTTCCGGCCGGGCTCAAGTCGGGATGGTTCACCGCGCGGAGTAACCAATATCGCTAATCAGGCTTTTGTGCAGCCTATAATCCTTCAATACTTGCTATCAAATACTCCATGTCATTATCCACAGTCCGTATGCTGGCCGCCAATATTTCGCACCGGTAAAGCTTAACACCGTCGTGAAAAACAACACGTGTTTGAACTTTCCCCTGTATAAAAAGATGCTGGTTTCTTTTGGGACACACGGCATCATTTACCATTTCCGGCGGAATTTTAATATTGTGATATTCGGTATGTTCCTGGAAACTGTCGCCCCGTTTTAACTTTTCAGTGGTCGAAAGCCGGAAACACAACATCTCCTTTCCTTCTATTTCCTGCCAGTGCGGTTCTTCGGCGACAGAACCTAAAAGGAAAACGCGGTTAATTCCACTGCTGCTAAACGGCATGCAGCCCCCCGTCTCTCCGTTTACCGGTCAAGCGCTTTATCCGTGCCGTTAGGTCGTCCAGGTCAAAGGGCTTTGGGATGAAATCGTCGCAGCCATAGCTTCCCAGCGACCGCAAAACTTTGGGGTAGGCTGATACGATGATCACCGGTAGCGCCGACGTTCTTTTATTACCTTTTATCTGGTGGCATATTTCACCGCCGTTGACGCCGTTTAACAGGTAGTCGAACACTACGACGTCCGGGTGATAATCTTCAATTTCGGGAAAGATGTCGCTCGTCTGTTCGATGCATCTAACGTTAAATCCCGCAAATGTAAGCGCCTCCTGCATCACATCCAGGACGGCCTCATCGTTGTCTAACAGCAATACTTTTTCCATTTCCTTTCGTTTTAATTAAACCACGTATTATTGATAGCAGACTAAAAAACACCGGCTTTTAGAAATGCAGCGGCTCAATTAAATACTTCTATTTTCCGGGGTATTATGCTGCAATTTAAGGCTGCGCTTTTTGACGTGTCAGGTATAAATACCTGCAAATCAGCTTCGCGAAATACCTGATTTAACGAAATGTTAACATTTTGGTCAGAAGGGCCGAAAGTTTTACAATGGCTTTAACTGATGATGCCATGTTTCAGCGCGTAGCGGATAAGCGCTATGGTATTACGGGTACCGGTTTTATTGATCATGCTCTGACGGTGACCTTCGACGGTGCGTTTGCTGGTAAACAGTTTTTCGGCTATTTCCTGGTTGGTGTATCCCTCGGCGGTCAGCAAAAGCACTTCCATTTCCCTTTTGGTAAATTCAACGTCAGAGGCGTCTTCATTATCCGGCGGTTCAGGCAGTTGAGCCAGCCGGCTCATAAAACGCAGCGCCAGTTCGGAGCAAATATAATGGCCATCGCCGTGGATGTGGTTAATGGCGAAAACCAATTCGTCGGCCCCGACATTTTTAAGCAAATAGCCGGTAACACCGGCGCTGAAGGCTTTAATGACATACTTTTCGTGATCGATCATGGTAAGCACGATCACTTTAGCCGTTGAGGACGTTTTTTTGAGTTTTTCCGCTAATTCGAGCCCGCCCATTCGGGGCATATTCATGTCGGCCAAAATTATGTCGGCTTCCACACCGCCTGTTAACAGTTGCAAAGCTTCCTCTCCATTGGTGGCTTCCCCAACGATTTTGAAGTTCTGCTCACGCTCCAAAAGATTTTTGATCCCGTTGCGCACAATATTGTGATCCTCAGCCAGCAATATCCTGATCATAGGCAGGTCTGTTTTTCTATTAATACGCGTGGTTTCGGTTTCGGGTATATTCATCGCAAAATATTTTAATTTTCAACCCTACACAGTCAAGCCGATATTGATCGCCTTCCCGCCAACGGGGTATTCACGCCTGCATGTTTACAATTTTAATTACAACACTAAGGTAACGAAAAGCATTATTAATTCAGTTGACTGATAGTCAACGATTTAAACTCTAAATAGACCTGGCGCGATTTTATTCAAGTGGAAATTACAAATCGCCGCCGATTGCCCGGCAATATACGCTCAAAAACAGGTATTTATCGCAGGATTAAACACGTATTTACCACACAAACCCCGAAAGCTAAATCCTGTTGAAATTAATAGCGACCTTATTAAACCAAATTAAAATTGAAATACTATGGAAACGCAAACAGTAGCGCAGAATTCTAAATTGAAAGAATTTTTTGTCGACCAGCTAAAAGATATGTATTGGGCCGAAAAAAAACTCGTGAAAACACTTCCGAAAATGCAGGAAGCGGCAACCACACAAAAACTGAAGGACGCATTCGGCAACCATTTGACGCAAACCGAAGAGCATGTGAACCGGTTGGAACGGGTATTTGGCATGGTCGGCGAAGACGTTGACTCGACCAAATGCCCCGCCATGGCCGGAATAGTGGACGAGGGTGAAGATATAATCGACGACACGGACGACGGCACTGCTCAACGCGATGTCGGGCTGATTTTTGCCGGTCAAAAAGCCGAACATTATGAAATAGCCACTTACGGCGGCTTGATCACACTTGCACAGGTGTTGGGCCACGAGGACGCTGCAACTATTTTACAGCAAACGCTGGGTGAAGAGAAGGAAGCCGACCACTTGCTAACTCAGATAGCCGAGCACGATATTAACTACCAGGCGGCGCGCGAACAGGCTGAAGATTAAAGAATGGTGTATAGAATGGTTAGGTATTCCCGGTCGTGCTTTTACGGCCGGGAATAAATTTTTTTCAGTCAAATTGTTAATCCCATAAACGATCAACGCCATGAGCACAATGACCCAGGAAGCGAAACCTGAAAAACAAGATAAACAACCGGGAATAGAAGCCCAAATGAATCCGGCTCCGGAATACATTAAGGATAGTTATAAACCGGCTGGCAAATTAAAAGGGAAAGTGGCCTTAATAACCGGCGGCGACAGCGGTATCGGCCGCGCGGTAAGCGTACACTTTGCCAAAGAAGGCGCCGACATAGCCATTGTTTACCTGGATGAAGACGAGGACGCCAGACATACCCAGGCCCTGGTTGAAGCGGCGGGAAGGCATTGCCTGCTTATCAGGGGCGACGTTAAAGACAATCAATTCTGTAAGAATGCCGTCCAACAGGTTGTTAACAAGTTCGGCAGGATCAACGTGCTGGTGAATAATGCCGGGATGCAATTTCCACAGCAGGACGTGAAGGAAATAAGCGAAGAACAACTGGAAGTTACGTTCAGAACCAACATATTCGCTTATTTCTACTTTGCGGAGGCAGCGCTAAATTATATGCAGGAAGGCGATTGTATCATCAATACTACATCAGTTACCGCCTATCGTTCGTCACCCAGCCTGATCGACTATTCGTCGACCAAAGGCGCGATAACAACTTTTACGCGTTCGCTGGCTACCAACCTCGCGGAAAAGAAAATACGTGTCAATGCCGTAGCACCCGGACCGGTATGGACGCCGTTGATCGTATCCACCTTCACCGACGAAAAGATTAAAAAGTTTGGCGAGGAAACAGCCATGAAACGTGCCGGGCAGCCTTCAGAGCTTGGTCCGGCCTACGTATTCCTGGCCTCGGACGATGCGTCATTCATTACCGGGCAGGTGATCCACGTTAACGGCGGCGAAGTAGTAAACGGATAGCTGTGAAGCCAGTAAAAAGTAAGCAATGCCCAAACGACAAAATCTGTGGTTTTCGCTCCTGTGGCTTTTCCTCGGGGTGCTGCTGCTCAGGCTGTCGTTTTATATCGAAGCAAAGGCGCCGGCAGAGATCGTACTGGTTGCAGGAGTTATCCTGGTACTTATAGCCTTGATCGTGTTTTGGAAGAATTTTCGTGAATAATAAATTAACTAAGCTATGAAAGCAGTAAGGATACACGAATTTGGCGGACCGGACGTATTGGAATTGGAAGAGGCTCCGACGCCGGAACCTGCCGCGGATGAAGTATTAATAAAGGTTTATGCCACAAGCGTCAACCCCGTCGACTGGAAAATACGCGAAGGTGCGCGCAAAAGCAAATTCCCCGTCGATTTGCCGCTGATACCCGGCTGGGATGTATCGGGCGTGGTAGAAAAAGTCGGCGAAAACGTCAAAAGGTTCAAATGGGGCGACGAGGTGTATGGCCGGCCCGATCCGACAAAAAACGGCGCTTACGCTGAATACATCGTTGTAAAGGCCAACCAGCTTGGATTCAAGCCGAAAAGCATCGACCATATCAATGCCGCAGCCGTGCCGCTCGCGGGTTTAACCGCCTGGCAGGGATTATTTGACCGGGGACATTTGCAAAAGGGTCAAAAGGTACTGATACACGCGGCCTCGGGCGGCGTGGGCACTTTCGCGGTGCAGTTTGCCAAATGGAAGGGCGCTTATGTCATCGGAACTACGTCAGCTTCCAACATATCGTTTGTAAAACAACTTGGCGCCGATGAGGTAATCGATTATAAAAACGAAAGCTTTGAAGACAAAGTTCACGATGTGGACCTGGTGTTTGATACCATCGGCGGCGACACCCAAAGGCGTTCGGTGCAGGTGCTTAAAAACGGCGGCAGGCTGATCACTACGCTAAAGCCGGAGGTCCAGGCCGAAGCCAAAGAAAAACACATTTACCTTGAGGGCTATACGGCGCAGTCCTACCCCGAACAATTGGAGCAAATAGGCAGCCTGATCGACGAAGGCAGGATCCAACCCGTCGTATCGATGGTGATGAGCCTTGAAGAGGCGCGTAGAGCGCAACAGATCAGCGAGGAAGGACACGTACGGGGAAAGATCGTTATAAAAGTAGTTTAAACGGGTAATCGGCGCCATAGATCGCATTGGAAATGAGCACTGATTAGCACATTGCTGTTGTTCCGTATTAGCTCTCAACCGGCAATGTAAACCAAAAAGTGCTCCCCTTACCCGGTTCGCTTTCGACGCCAATTTCGCCGTCGTGCCGTTTGATAATTTCCGAGCTGATATATAAGCCAAGCCCCAGTCCCGGGTTTCGGTAGTCCTGCTTTCCTCCCTGGTAATAGCGGTCAAATAGGAATGGCAGCTGTTCCGGCGAGATGCCAGGCCCGGTATCGGTGACCGATAACTTTACACTATCGCCGGCTTTGCCAATAACAATGCGCACCTCCCTGGACCCCGGCGCGTATTTGACCGCATTATTGACCAGGTTGACGATCACCTGGTCGATAGCAGGCTCATCGGCATATACCTGTAAAGTTTTATCGCCAAGGATAACGATCTGTTGCCGGCCCGCGATAGCGATATGATTACAGCACGCGTTTACCAGTTCGGAAAGGATAAACCAGCGTTTCTGCAACGGAAGCTTACGCTCCCTGATCCGGTGTACGTTAAGCAGCTCATCCACAAGGCCGCTCATTTTATGTGCGCTGCGATTCGCCTGCTCGATCAATTTCTGAAATTTTTCTGCCGACGGTTCATCCTTCATCCGGTAAAGCAATTGAATGGTCGCTTTAAGGCTCGTCAGCGGCGTTTTCAGCTCATGACTTGCAATGCTTATAAAATCGTCTTTCTGCTGCTGCAGCTTCTTCAGCTCATCGATATCGGTAGCAGTTCCGATCCATTGTTCGAGCTTCCCTTCAGGACTGAATATAGGCGACATGCGCACCAGGTGCCAGCGATATACTCCGTCAAGACCTTTTTCACGTATCTCGAACTCGCCGGGCTGCCGGCTTTGAATAATCGACGCCAGGTTCTCCAGGTTATGCGACAGATCGTCAGGATGAATTACCTGTTTCCAGCCCCAGCTTTTAGTTTCCTCAAAGCTCAGCCCGGTATACTCATACCAACGCTGGTTATAGTATTCAACTTCGCCGGTCGCTGCGCTTGCCCAGGCGATCTGGGGAATTGAATCTAAAAATATTTTGAAACGATGGCGGCTTTTTTCCAGGTCTTTAATAGTATTCTCCAAGTGATCGTGTGCCTGCAGAAGTTCTTCGTTCGTGGCTACCTGTTCCTCGTTAGCCGCTTCCAGTTCTTCGTTAGCCGCGGTCAATTCTTCGTTCGTTGCCGCAATCGTCTGGTTTGCAGCGGAAAGGCCCATTTCATAAACTTTTTGGTCGTGGATGTCGGTACTGGTCCCAATCCAAAGCGTAGCCTGGTCATTATTATCTTTGTAGGCCGAAAAACGGCTGAGATGCCACCTATAGTCGCCGTCAAATCGCCTGAGTCGATGTTCCAGTTCCATGTCCCGGCCGCTTTTTATAGCCTTTGGCCATTTTTCCACGGCCTCGGCCATATCGTCGGGATGGATAAGTCCCCATATTTTTTCTCTCAGGTTTTCAAAACCGGCTATGCCGGTATAATCATGCCATTGTTTGTTATAATAGGTGGCGCGGCCGTCAGGCCCGGATGTCCACATTTTATGCGGTATCGCATCCAGCAGGAACCTGAACCTTTCTTCACTTTGCTTTCTCAATGCGATCTCGTTTAAAGCTTCCTCGTTCAGCCTCGTATTTGCGAGCGACAAGCTGATAAGATTCGAAAAATTGAGTGCAAAATCCAGGTCTTCCTCGTCGAAATGCCGATCGGGCCGCGACGATATGAAATTCACCAGCCCGGTTATCTTCCCGTCCGTCCACATCGGCGCCATGATAACCGAATGCAAACCTATCTTTCGTACTTCTTCACGTTGAACCGGATCTTGTACCGTCATGTCTATCATCTGGTCGGTAACGACAGGAACAAAACCAGGCTTGCCCGACTTAAAAACGACAGCCGCTCCGGCGCTACCGTTTAAATCGGGCGGATAATTTTTTCTGTACTGATATGCCCATTCAACTTTGACCGGATCCTCATGCTGCAACAGGATAAGCTCGAGCCCGTCATTTTTAAGGACGTCTACCGTAAACCAGTTCGCAAAAGTCGGAACGATAAATTGCCCGATCTGCCGCAGGGCCGTCGCCGTGTCGCGCGCTTTTGCCAGTGCCGAGGCGGCCTGGTTCAGGTACGAGAATAGAGTTTCGCGCTTTTTATATTTAGTGATATTACGAATGAACAGATAGGTTTTGATATCGCCGCTATTTTCCGGGGCCAAACTCGAACTGAGCAGGACCCATTTTTGTTCGCCGCCGACATTCAGCATGAGTTCATTGTCATTGACGGGCTCGTGCCTTAGTATCGACTCCATGCATGACCCCTCGGGTGACGCATCAGTAAAAAAATCGAATAAAGAAGCGCCTGGTACCGACGCCTTAACAAATTTGAATTCAGAGAGTGCCGAATCATTGATATAAGTAATAATTCCGGCTGAATTAATACCGATAGTTGCAACCGAACAATGATCGAAATCGCTGGAAATGAAATCATTACCTCTTTCATCGCCTGCATTTTTCCGGTCTGCATAATTATTTATCTTCGGGGCTTCACCCTTGTTTTCTATATCCATGCAGCTTTAATCCCGCTAAATTTAATGTTAATTATTTGTACTCTCCATCATCAAAAATACTATTTACGAGTATTCTCCTCGAAAAGGTTTGCTCACGTCTTCCACAATTTATCGTTTATACAAGCAACATTGCGGAAAATCTAAAGTTTGAACATTTTGCTTTTTTGAGGGACTGCTAAGCGCCGACGATGTCAGTGTGTGCAGCCCCCGGGTTGTTAAGCACGCAATAAACTCGTTACATATACGACGCCACCGAAAACTGTTTATATTAGCGGCATGTACAACCGCCGCAAGTTTATCAAAATATCGGCTGCGGGCGCTTCGCTTGCTGCATTTTCACGTTCGGCCATTGCCGACACGCTGATACCAAGCAACGATACCTCGCACCCTATTGTCATCTCTACCTGGGATTTTGGGATAGTTGCCAATAAAGAGGCCTGGAAAACGCTCGAAAAAGGCGGTCGCGCACTGGATGCTGTCGAGGCGGGCGTAAAAATACCTGAAGCCGACCTGCATAACCATACTGTGGGGCGGGCGGGTTATCCCGACCGCGATGGCCACGTAACTTTGGACGCCTGCATTATGGACGAATTTGGCAATTGCGGATCCGTAGCCGCTATCGAATATATCGCCCACCCTATTTCCGTCGCGCGGTTGGTGATGGAGAAAACGCCGCATGTAATGCTGGTGGGCGAAGGCGCCACGCAATTTGCGGTCGAACAAGGCTTCAAAAAGGAAAAGCTGCTTACTCCCGAATCTGAAAAAGCATGGAAGGAATGGCTTAAAACCGCCAAATACAGTCCTGTAATGAACATCGAGAACAAACAAAATATACAGGGCAGTAAATACAACCACGACACCATTGGCATGCTGGCAATCGACGCCAAAGGTAACCTTTCGGGCGCCTGTACCACCAGCGGCATGGCCTTTAAAATGCATGGACGCGTAGGCGACAGCCCGATCATCGGGGCAGGATTATATGTTGACAACGAAGTCGGCGGCGCTACCTCCACGGGCGTTGGTGAGGAAGTAATCCGTAACGTGGGCAGCTTTTTGGTGGTGGAGTTGATGCGCCAGGGCCATTCGCCTGAGGAAGCTTGTAAAGAGGCCGTTATGCGAATCATTAAAAAGAAACCCGAGACCGCCAAACAAATACAGGTGGGTTTCCTTGCTATCAATAAAAAAGGCGAATATGGTGCGTATGCCTTGCAGCCGGGTTTCTCATTTGCCGTATGTAACGCCGAAAAGCAAGACTTGCTGATTAAGGGTAAAAGCGTGTATTAGTGAATAGTCAATAGTGAATGGTCAATAAGAATTCCAAATTTACTGTTCACGATTCACTGTTCACATTGACCATTGACCATACACTATGAAATCTGAGCATCATAAAGTACAACTTGAAGTCTGTTCCAACTCCGTGGCTTCGGCATTGGCAGCCCAGGAAGGCGGAGCGTTTCGCGTGGAACTTTGCGATAACCTGGGCGACGGCGGTACCACCCCGTCATATGGCGAGATCACCGTTGCGCGAAAACTGTTGAATATTAAGCTTTATGTCCTGGTACGCCCGCGCGGCGGCGATTTCCTGTACAGCGACCTTGAATTTGAGACCATGAAAGCAGATATTCGCTTTTGTACCGAAACAGGCTGCGACGGCATTGTCATCGGCATTTTAAACGCCGACGGCGGCGTCGATACAAAGCGTTGCGCCGAACTGGTCGACCTGGCCAAAGCCGCCGGCCTGGGTGTAACCTTTCACCGGGCCTTCGATATGTGCGCCGATATGGATGCAGCGTTGGAAGACATCGTCAACCTCGGTTGCGAGCGCATTCTCACCTCCGGCGGGAAAAGCACCGCCATTGAGGGCATACATACGCTGGCGCACCTGGCAGAAAAAGCGGCGGGGCGAATAATCATCATGCCGGGAGCTGGCGTAAATGAAACAACAGTGGCCGACCTGGTAGAATTTACCGGAGCCCGCGAGATACATTCCTCTGCCAAAAAGGAGGTAAAGAGTAAGATGCTTTACCGAAACGACCATATCCTGATGGGCCACAGCGAAACCGATGAGTATAGCTATACGCAAACCGATGTGGAAAGAGTGAGGGAGATCATACGATTGGCAAACTGGTAATTATTGCTGGATTGTTATATTGCTGATGGTTACGCACAAAATATGACGATTTTACCGTCCATCGTCGCTAACTATTCTTGGCAATGTTAGCCATTCAACAATATAACAATCCATCAATATAACAATATCTTCCATCTAAAACACCGCCACCGGCAACACGATCTCGAATCGGCTGCGGCCCGAACCACCGAATATATCCGGGTCGAGCAGGTAATCATATCTTATTCCGAATGAAATCGATGCCTGGTTGAACCATTGGGTATCGAAGAATAAGGCCGCGCCTGCGGACCTGAAGTTTTTATAACTGCTGCCGTCTATAAAACCGTTGTAAGCGCGTGTATAGTCATAAAAAAGATCACCCCTAAGACGCAATAGGTAGACCAGGTTAGCTGTACCGGCATCCGGGTAAGCGATGGGGAAATGGTAATCGGCCCCGCCCTTATACATGCGGTGCAGGTTCTCGGCGAAATATCCGCGTGCAAACGGGAAGTTATTGGAAAAATCGATGACATTGCCGGCGGCTTTCTGCTGGTAAGCCAGGTTAACTACCAAGCTATGGTTGATAGCCAGCCCGGGGAAGAATAAATTACCCGATGCCAGGAACTGCTGAGCCGAAATGTTGGTTATAGCAGCTTTATAGTCAAGCGCCAGGTTTTGTCCCCAGCGGGGATAGATATTCTGCAAAGCCTGCTCTATATGTGTCGAGAAGGTTATGTAATTGTTTAGGTAGGAATAATTGGTCGAGTGAAAGGTTTTGTTGAACGGCGGCTGAAAATCCGTACGGTTGTAATAAATGTCGCTTCCAAAACTGAGCCCGGTGATATGAATACCGCGGGTTAGTACCAGCGGGAATTCAAAACCGGTGTACAGGTTGGTTTCGTTCCAGTAAACATTTCCCCCTTTGTAAAAATCACGCCGGTCGATCACATAATCCACACCGGCGCGCAAAAAGGGAAACAGCGAGCCATAAACCGCATCAAAGCTCAATTCTTTGTATTGCTCGTCGCGGTTGTAGTTAAAGGTCAACTGCGACTGAAAAGTATTCAGCACGTTTTCGCCCACGATACCGACGGAATAATTCGGATCGTTGATATTGGGAATAATACTGTGAAAGTTAAAGAGGTTGTAGGCTTTAGGATATTTGGTTACAGCCATCGGTGTCATGTCCACCCGGTCCAGCAGGTCTTTGGCCGAGTCGCGCCTTAGTGCTTTAATACCCCAATCAGGCAGCATACCCGGCAGTTTGGTGTCAATTTTTTCCCACTGCAGATCTGCTTTATCGAATTCGCACAACTGATAACCCACAGCGGTAAAACCTACCCAGGCCAGTTTATTGTCGGACACTGCAGGTTCGTAATTGCCGATATATCCGCGCTTGTAATAATCCTTCAGTTCAAACAGCTTCCTGTCGGCTAACGACAATGCAAAAAGACGGTCGTTGATGCCCGAAGCAGCAGTAAAAAATACGGTATCATTCCTGACCCTGAGAAAACCGATCGGCTGATATGATAAAGGCAGCAAATCCTTCCTTTGACCGGTTTTCGTATCGATCAGGGCGAGCGTCATTTCACCTTTGGGTGTCCTGATCGCCGAGATCAACTTGTCCTTACCGTAAAACCTGGTGTAAGTATAAAATATACCCTCATTGTTCGGAACGATGCCGATCAGCTTACCGTCATCTGCGCTTAATAAGTGTAGTTCACTTTTGCCGGAGGGCGCAACCTGTGCCGCCACGATGGTTTTTCCATCGTCGCTGAAGGCCGGCGAAAAGTATTTCGAGCGAAAAGTCAATTGCTTCTCTTTGCCGGTAGCCACGTCCAGCACTTGCAATTCGCTGTAATCGCGGTAAGTCCAGCGCAGGTCGGGCCGGTAAGCCGCGTATACGATCTTGCCGGCATGATAGTCAAAATAATTATCCAGCGAAATATCGCGGATGGCTATTTTCTTCTCGCCGCGCGGTGTCTTCACCACAAACTGCGGCAGGCGGTTATAAGTGCTTTTCATGTAAATGAGTGTGGTGTCATTCACATAAGCCGGGTACTCCTGGTCGGCTACAAAATGCGGCGAGGTAACGATCGAGTTTTCCGTTAACGCCTTCCGTCTGTCGCTACTGAACTCCTTCTGATAATATTTGAATGCGCTGTCCCTGAAACTGGTAAAAGTTTCGCCTGAATATTTTTTAACAGCCCGTTGCAAAGGATAAAAAACGCCGTCGAAAGCGGCTGCGTCATGGGTAACATTTCGCCAGAACTGGTTGCCAAACTTTTCGCGTCCGTACGAAACGAGCATGTAACCCGTCGGGTACCAGTCGGGCGTATAATCACGGTACGAGCCATTACGCAGCTTCATCCAACTGTAATTCTTATCGGCAGCCCACAACGCGCGATAGCCGTCAAAGAAAAATGGCAAACGCC
>JAFDZK010000329.1 GCA_018267005.1 Bacteroidota bacterium | reverse complement strand
CCCACTTCAACGCCAGGTACATCGGTTATAGCGTTCCACTGCCCGGGTGTGCCTTCGAAGGGAATGCCGATATCGCGCGCACGGGGTTTTTGCCCGAAAGATTGTACAGTTGACAGGAGAAGCGCAGCAAGTAAGCATGCGTTTTTCAATGGCTTTGTGAGCATGGCGTCGGCTTTAAGATTTTTAAATATAAGCAATTTTCAACTGCTACTGCCGCTG
Source organism: Bacteroidota bacterium (assembly GCA_018267005.1). Lineage (GTDB taxonomy): Bacteria > Bacteroidota > Bacteroidia > Sphingobacteriales > Sphingobacteriaceae > Mucilaginibacter. Next base: position 4,340 of record JAFDZK010000329.1, on the reverse strand, counting down.
CTACTGCAACTTTAAGCTATCTTTGAAGCCATGCTCGTCTTTGAATCTGCTCTTCGAACTTTTACCGAAAACGTTTTCCTCGCCATGGGCTGCAGTAGTGATCATGCCAGGTTGGCAACCGATGTGCTGGTCAGAGCCGAGATGCGCGGCATCGACTCCCATGGCGTGGCCCGGCTTACGGGCTATGTTCGCTTATGGGAAAAGGGCAGGATCAACGCCAGGCCACAAATCAAAGTTGTTCATGAAGCAGCTACGACGGCCACGGTCGACGGCGACGCAGGTCTGGGATTGATTGTTGCTCCGTTTGCCATGCAGGTGGCCATTGAAAAAGCCGAAAAATATGGATCCGGGTGGGTATCGGTGCGCAATTCCAATCATTTCGGCATAGCTGGCTACCACGCGTTAATGGCGGTCGAAAAGGATATGATCGGCTTCGCCATGACCAACGCCAGCCCGCTGGTTTCGCCGACATTTTCAAGTGAGCGCTTGCTGGGCACCAACCCGATGTGCTATGCCTTCCCGGCAGGAAAATATCCGCCGGTTATCGTAGATATGGCCACCTCGGCTGCTGCAAATGGTAAGCTCGAAATTGCACAGCGTTTAGGTAAGCAAGTGCCTGAAGGCTGGATACAGGACAAGGAAGGCAAGCCGGTTACCGATCCTCATGCGCTGAAATCCGGCGGAGCCTTACTGCCTTTGGGAAGCGACAGGGAGCACGGCAGTCACAAAGGCTTTGGTTTAAGTGCAACCGTTGATATTCTTTCTGCGGTATTATCAGGTGCAAATTACGGCCCGTGGGTCCCGCCGTTTGTGGCATTTTTAGAACCGCCGGATGATCCGGTCGGTGCAGGCATCGGGCATTTCCTCGGCGCCATGCGGGTTGATGGTTTTCGCCCGGTTGAAGAGTTTAAAAATCATATGGACAACTGGATCGAACGGTTTAAGTCATCGAAGCCTATCGATGCTGCTCAAAGAGTCGTGATACCCGGCGAACCGGAGGTGGGAGCGGAGATCGACAGAAAAGTAAACGGAATTCCTTTGTTAGATGCCGTGACTAAGGATCTGAATGACTTAGCTGACAAATTTGGAATAACAAAGCTGTAAGCCAAATCCGAAATCGACTTCGCAATCCGTAATAAATTAATCCACGCTCTTAAATATCCTGCTCCACCTGATCCGGTGCAGTAAGCCGCCGTTGTTATCCAGGCTCAGCCAAATGAACAACGCCTTGCCTACGATATGGTCCTCGGGCACGAAACCCCAGAAGCGGCTATCCTCCGAGTCGTGGCGGTTATCGCCCATCATCCAGTAATAGTCCATCTTAAAGGTATAAGTGTCCGTCTTTTGCCCGTTAATGTAAATATCACCGCCTTTTATCTCTACCTTGTTATTCTCATAAACTTCTATGGCGCGTTCGTACAAAGGCAATGTCAGGCCGGTCAGCTTTACGGTCCAGCCTTTTTTAGGAATGATGATAGGGCCATAGTTGTCCATATTCCACTTGTAATCGGGGATTTTTTCGGTTGGCAGCAGCCTGATCGGGTATTTGCGCGGAAAAACGGGATTGTATGGATCGGTAATACCTTTTGGTGTGATTACCCGCGTGAACGATCCTACATCCGGTCGTTTTTTGAACGCTTTTGCCGATGCCGCCGTCATGGTAGCTAAGCCGGGCTCGTCGGATGCATTATAAAAAGAAATGCGCAGCTTTTTAAAAGCTTGCGAATCGATAGGCGCTCCTGTTATCTTGTAGGAATACTCGGTTTGCTCCCCGGGCGGGTTCCTGGCCGCTTTTCCGTTTACATAAACCTGGCTGTTAATTATGCTTAAGGTATCGCCAGGGATGCCCTGGCAGCGTTTGATATAATTATCCTGTTTATCTACCGGGCGGTAATAAGGTGAATCGGCATCCATCGGGTAGTTAAATACCACCACGTCGCCCCTTTTTACTTTGCTGAAGCCCGGCAGGCGCAAATAGGGCAATTTGATGAAGCTGGAATACGATTTGGTATTGAACAAAGGCAGCGTGTTGTGAGCAAGCGGGAACGACAGCGGTGTTTCGGGCAACCGGGGGCCGTAATTTATTTTGCTTACGAACAGGAAATCGCCCACGAGCAATGAACGCTCCATGGATGGCGTCGGAATGGTATAGGGCTCGATCAGCAATGTGCGGATCAGCGTAGCAGCCACGCCGGCGAAAATGATCGCTTCTCCCCATTCACGCGCCGTTGACTTTTGTAGCTTATTATGGTAATCGTCATGGAACTGGTCACTTGCCGAAGGGCCGAGATATTGCGTAGTCTTGTCGTTGCCCCATTTTATAAAATAAATAAAGGGCAGTAAAACCGCGGCGGCATGCTGCCGGAACGAAAACTTTCCGAAGGATCGCACAAAGTCGAGCGTTATACCTATCAAAACGAGGATATTTATCGCCGGTATAACCATCCAGATTATCCACCACGCCGGCCGGCCGCTCAGCCGGATCATGACATAAATGTTGTACAGCGGTATGGTAGCATGCCACCCCGGGCGTCCGGCTTTTGCGAAGAGTTTCCACAGGCCGGTATAAGTGAGAATAGTGACTAAGGTGAAGGCGGTAAAAAACACGAGAATGTTCACTATGTAAGTTTTATTCGTAAATATCTTTTCGATGACCGATAGTGATTATATCTACTACGAGTTGTGTATCAAAGATATCGTAGATGACTCTGTAGCTTCCAACCCTTATTCTATATCCATCGCGACCTTTTAATTTCTTGTAACCCTGCGGACGGGGATCAGTTGTCAGATTAACGATCGCCTGCTTGATATTGGAATAAAAGGGTTCATTGATTTTTTCCAACATTTTGATCGCTTGCCGGCTAAAGTTTAACGAATAAGCCATCTAAGCCTTTTTATTGCGGTTCTCTTCAATTCTTTTGAACGCTTCTTCCATCGGAATTCTTTCGCCTGTATCATGCTTCTTCGCTTCGTCATAAAGGCGAATATCTTCCAGTTCCTCTAGTTCCTCCATGAGGTCGTCAAACTCATGTTGCGGAAGAATAACCAGGTTTTTTCCGGCTGTATCTTTTATATATTGCGGGTGAATAATTAGCATATCTAAAGTTATTTGTTCTATACTAACTACAAATTTAATCAAAAAGATAACAGACAGTACGCACTTCTACGTTCCGAAATCGAACATTTCAGCCACCGGGAAGAATCCTTTTTTGCCCCTGATCCACTCGGCGGCAAGCACAGCACCCAGGGCAAAGCCGTTGCGGTTGTGAGCGGTATGTTTAAACTCGATCGTATCTATTTCCGAATCGTAAATTACCGTGTGTGTGCCGGGTATGTTTTCAATGCGAAACGATTCGATCAGCAACTGGTCGTTTTTTACGTTGTCGCTTGCAGAGTTATCGCCGTCGGATGTAAGGATATTCACCCACTCTTTTTTCGTATCAAGATTTTCGATAATGCCTTCTGCAATGGTAATTGCCGTACCGCTCGGCGAGTCCAGTTTCTGCGTGTGGTGTATTTCTTCAACCTGTACATCATAGTACGGGTACTTGTTCATCAGCTTTGCCAGCAACTTGTTAATATGAAAGAAAATATTCACGCCGACGCTGAAGTTGGAAGCATACAACATGGTGCCGTTGCTTTCGAGGCATTTTTGTTTGATTTCGGGCAGATGCTCATACCAGCCCGTTGTGCCTACCACTACGGGTACGCCGGCCTCGAAACAATGCTGTATATTGCCAATAACCGAGGTTGGCGTGCTGAATTCTATAACCACATCGGCATTTTTCAGGTTTTCTGTCGTCAGCTCGTTTTGATTATAAAAATCGATTTTCAGTACGATGTTATGTTTACGTTCGGCTGCGATCTTTTCGATGATCTTGCCCATTTTACCGTAACCTAATAATGCGATGTTCATTATGTTATGTCCGTGTTATAAGCTATCTAAAATAGATGTAAAATCTACCCGGTTTGTTTTAACGATGTTAAACTTTTTTATTTCATTGTAAAGGTAATTTTTACAGCCGGTATATAGGCGTTGTAGCTGTAAAATGCATAGACCGGCTGATCCAGGAAGCCCGGCCTGATCCTGATCGACAGGTTGTTGTCCATGGTATAGCTGTGCTTAAATTTGGCGTCAACGTAAGCGTCGATGGCTTGTATGCCCCATGCGCCGAGTGTGCCCAGGATACACAGGTCGCGGTTGCGCCGGTACGCATTTGTCGCGTTGTCCACATCCGCGTCATTTAAGTTGATAAGATCCGGATTCCGGCCGGTTGTCACGCCGTGCTCGCGTAATATATCTTCTTTCAGAAATATCGAATAATAGTGCGCGTTAAATA
>JAFDZK010000328.1 GCA_018267005.1 Bacteroidota bacterium | reverse complement strand
AGAAAAAGGTAATGTTTGATACAAAACGACCAGGCTGGTGATGTTGGGAGCTGCATGATTAAACAGTTACGTAAATATAATAGTATTCACCGCGAGGTCAACCCAAATTTAATGGCTGTTCTGCAAATTAAGGCCGGTAATCGCATTTAATTGTTCAACCGTGCTCAGCCAGTAGCGGTAATCGTGCCCCACGGCGTTCGCGGTGTTATCGACGATCCAAACCGTCCAGCGTCCGTCGGCATAAACCGCCTTCCATATCCGCTTGGGTATCGTCAATCCGGACCTCGTGCTTTCGAGCATCGAACCCCATCCGCCCGCTATCACGTGTATTTTGTCTTTTACTGCCAATGACCGTTCGTAATCGTCGATAGCCTGCCAGTCGCTGTTATAACATCGGCTGTTTACCGGCAAAGCATTGCTCATGTACAGGCATTCGACCTGGTCGGTTAGATTGCAGGCAGCATTTTTCCAGCTAAAAAGCAAGCCGACGGTATAGCCGGGACTGATATAGTCATTCGGTTTTGCACAGGAATTTATTTTTGGATCGACTTTAAATGGGCCTGGCGTTGCAATAGCGTCATTGCTGAGCATAACCGATGTTACGTCCCAACTGACAGAATCAGGCTCATGTTTTGACGCGTTGTAATATGTCGTGTAGGCATGATGTCTTATCCGCTGTGCCATAGCTGACACATGGCATACGTTGACGATCATTATCAGGGCTGATAATTTTTTCATTGCAAAGGCCTAACGTTTCGCAACTCGCTCAAAAATTAAGCCATTTCCATATCCGGGTTATTAAAAATATCAGCAGGTTGATAAGCAGCAGCGTAGTAACAGGAAAGTAAAAGCGGAAATTTTTCCGCTCGATGCGTATATCGCCGGGCAAGTGGCCCAGCCATTTCAGGCTTCCGCCGAAGAAATAAATAAAAACACCCAATACCAATACGATCGCTCCTATCAATATCAGGTATTTGCCAACCTGGGTATCCATCCGTGGGTCAATTAAGTTGTGCCGATCGTTATCGGCAAGCGTTGATCATGTCCTGGCCTTGATCAACGCTTACAACTTTTATAACGTTTTATAACCGCTATTAGTTGGCCATTTTAGCCATCTGAAAACTTTCGAAAACCATTTTCTGATTAAATTCATTGGCCAGCGAGCGGTGATTGGCCAAGTCGACGATCGAACCTATAAAACACAGGCCAACGGTAAAAAAGTACAAGACGCCCATACCGATTTGCCCTAAAATAAAACGCTGCAAACCAGGCACCAGGAATGTGCCGATGATACAGAAGATCAATACGTCCTGCGTGCTTTTGCGCTTGGTGGTATAGGTCATGTAAAAATACTTTTGCTGGCTTTCGGTCAGTTGCGAATTGGCCTGCTGAATATATCCCAGTTCCTCGGGAGTTATGCCCGGAAGGGCCATATACGGGTTGTTGTTTTGAAAGGTGTCCATACGATTGTGTTTAAAGCTGATATAAAACTAAGATAGCAGTAAAAACAATGCAACGCAAAAATGGCGGAGATGATAGTAGCTTCGGTGAAACAGGGAATTTGAACGGTGAAATTATTACTTAACAGGCAGAACTTTAATAGCCGAAAATCTCAAGGCGCTTAAATGATATATCCGGTACAATATTATTCCGGTTGCCGGAATACCCAGCCAGTGGGCGTAGAATGAATTTTGGATATTCCCCCGGAAAAGCCAGGATATGGAGTGCCCCAGGCCGCATCCGGGGCACCAGGTAATACCCATGGCCTTTAGCGGGCAAAGGCTATAATGCGCTGTGCCGGCAGGATCAGTAAAAGCAAGCGCTATCAGGGCCGAAACCCAAAAAATAAGCTCGAAGTATTTTGAAAAGAATTGCTTAATCAACCTTTTTGCCGTGGGTCATTAACAATAAAGATGACGAAAGGGCGGCTAAAACGCCAATCAGGAGCGCCGCAAAAATACGGCCCGAAAAATCGGACCAGTTGGTTCCGGCGGTATCGATGTAATTGAGATACACTATACCAAGAAATACCACCAGCACGCCGGCCACGATAAGTATTTTAAAACTTTGCAGCAATGCTTCAAGAAAGTTCATGTTCCCGTTCAGTTCCTTGTCGCGGTAATATTTTACGCCATAGTACAAGCCTACCACGGGTATTAAAACGGATATAAATTCTACGGGGTGTACCGTATCATTCGTAAAAGTGAGTCCCATTTTGCGCATAATGTATAGCCATACGCCGCTTAGAATGCCGATGATGAGCCCCGGTAATAGTGCGTTTTTCATAATTTATTGCTTTAAAGGTTTCACTGCGGAGATATTCAACCGCAGTGCTGTTTCCAGGTATTAAATGGTTATATAAATATACGTGTTTATTAAGTATAACACTCATAAAAGTGATTTTCGGCACGCTTTGTTTTAACAGCTACCTATTTTCGGCATCAATGGTTGCCTTTGGGATAAAAAGCGCCTTTTTGCTATATTTGCAGCGGTTTGAATATCCGTGATATCTTAGAGCGTTATAAGGCTGATGAACGGGTAATGGCATTGGCCGGAGCGCTCAATGCAGGTAAAAATCCGAGGGTTCAGTTACATGGTTTGGTCGGGTCGGGCGATTCGGCAGTGGCGGTAGCTTTGTATTTTTTGCAGCATCAGCCCATGATCTTCGTCCTGCCCGACAGGGAGGAGACTGCTTATTTCCAGTCTGATATCGAGAACCTTACCGGTAAAGAAATTCTGCTTTTCCCGTCTTCCTATCGTAAAGCTTTTGAATTTACCCAGCCCGACAGCAGCAATGTACTGGCGCGCGCTGAAGTGTTGAACGAACTGAACCATGCCTCAGAATTTGGCCGGCTCATTGTCACCTACCCGGAGGCATTGGCCGAAAAAGTAATCGACCGGGCGTCACTCGAAAAAAATACGCTGGAGATATCGGTAAACAATAAGCTGAGCATCGACTTCATTAATGAGTTTTTGGTAGAATATGATTTTGAGCGCGTCGATTTTGTATACGAACCGGGACAATTCTCTATTCGTGGCGGTATTGTCGATATTTTTTCATTCTCGCACGACCTTCCTTACCGGGTGGAGTTTTTTGGCGATCTGATCGAATCGATCCGCACATTCGAGGTGGAAAGCCAGCTTTCTGTCGAACAGGTTAAAAGCATCACGATTGTTCCTAACGTCCAGTCGAAATTTCTTACCGAGAATAATATCTCGCTGCTGGAGTACGTCGACCCGGGAACGCAGGTTTGGATAAAGGACGTCCAATTCACGCTCGACATCATCAAAAGCGGTTATAAAAAAGCGGTTGAACTGTGGAAAGCGCTATCATCCGACGAAAAACAAAAGAACCCTGAATGGATCGATCCGAAATTCGGCTTTACCGATGAAAAGCTGATAGCCGACCAATTGCACGATTTCCCGATGGTTGAATTTGGCAAACAGTTCTTTTACCAAACCACGCACCATGTCGATTTTGATATGCGTCCGCAGCCTTCATTCAACAAGGATTTTACCCTGCTGATCCATAATTTTAAAAATAACGAAGCCGATCGTATCGAAAACTTCATCCTGACCGATTCGGCTAAACAGGTGGAAAGGCTTTACGCCATACTGGAAGACCTGGATAAATCGGTGAAATTTACGCCCATCAACATTTCCATACGCGAGGGTTTTGTCGACAGGCAGCAAAAGATCGCCTGCTATACCGACCACCAGGTATTCGACCGGTATTACAAATACAAGCTCAAAAAAGGTTATCAGCGCTCACAAGCTATTACACTGAAGGAGCTTCGCGAACTAAAACCAGGTGATTTTATAACCCATATCGACCATGGTATCGGCAAATATGCCGGCCTGGAAAAAGTGGAAACGAACGGCAAAATGCAGGAAATGATCCGCCTGATTTATGCGGATAACGACCTGCTGTATGTCAATATCAATTCGCTCAACCGCATTTCCAAATACAGCGGCAAAGAGGGCCATGTGCCAAAGCTTAACAAGCTGGGTACGGACACCTGGGAGCGGTTGAAAAAAACCACAAAAAAAAAAGTTAAGGACATAGCCCGCGACCTGATCAAGCTCTATGCGATGCGGAAGGCGAAGGAGGGTACGGCTTTCAGTCCGGATAGTTACCTGCAAACCGAGTTGGAGGCGTCCTTCATTTACGAAGATACGCCCGACCAGGAAAAAGCTACGGCCGATTTTAAGCGCGATATGGAGTCGCCGCACCCGATGGACCGGCTTATTTGCGGCGATGTGGGTTTCGGCAAAACCGAAGTGGCTGTGCGTGCCGCCTTTAAAGCCGTGGCCGACAGCAAGCAGGTGGCCATCCTCGTGCCAACCACTATTCTGGCCGCACAGCATTACAAAACTTTTTCGGAAAGGCTTAAAGGTTTCCCTTGTACCATCGATTACGTGAACCGCGTCAAATCAAGCAGGCAGATAAAAGAAACGCTTGAAAAGTTGAAGGACGGCAGGATCGATATCATTATTGGAACGCACCGTTTGGTGAGCAAGGACGTAAAGTTTAAAGACCTGGGCCTGCTGATCATCGACGAGGAGCAAAAGTTCGGCGT
>JAFDZK010000327.1 GCA_018267005.1 Bacteroidota bacterium | reverse complement strand
TATCCAGGAAGTGTCTTTCAGTTGCAGCACGGTGGCTGTTATGGATTTCCCGCTGGTACTGATCAGCATCTTTGCCGGGGCCACCGTCAGGTCGGCTGTTGCAGGCTCATATTTCTTATCACCCGCAAAAACTGCCAGGAACGTATGCGTTTTTGTGCTTTCCCATTCCTTCTTTACGGATGGCGGAATGTATGCGGTGGCTTCCCCTTTTTTACTGGTGATTACCGTTGCGATGGCTGTACCCGCGGAATCCTTGTCTAACAGCAATTTCACTGTTATGCCCGCCACCGGCTGGAACCGGCCATTTACTTTGGATTTTGCGGTGACCGCTAAGCGGGGTATCGAATTGTTTACTTCGAAATAACTGACTGATATTGAGACGCTTGATTTAGCCGCATTTTGCGAAAAGCCATTGTAGCCTGGTATTACCAGTATGCATGCCAGAGCTATGGTAAGTATTTTATTTAACGGTTTCATGATTTTCGTCTAATGTTTCTTGAATTGGAATTACCGGGAAGATCCGGCACAGCAGGGTTATGATCAGCATGGTGCCTGCCAGCGAAGCCATGGCGATGGCCCATTCTTCCCAGCTTGGGAAATAATGGTGGTAGGCAGCCGGAACATCGTGCATAGGCATAAAGGGGTGCAGCAAAGTTGGCGTAACGATGAGGTATCGCTTAAACCAGGCTCCCACCACCACCATAATGCCCACAATGAACATGGGCAACGGCCTGCGCCCCTGTTTGAATAACAGGATAATGACCGGCAGAATAATGCCCGTGAAAATCGCGAACCAAAACATGGGAGCAAACGAGCCGGTAAACAAGTCGTTCAGATAGCTGGCCTCCGACTCCTTCATTTTGAAGAAGGGCGTCAAAAACTCGTTCACATTAAAATAAAGGTACAACAGGCTTAACAGGACCAGTACCCGCCCCATTTTGTCGAAATGGTCGACCGTAATGTATTTATCCATGCGGTACCATGTTCTGAAGATATACATGGCAACCACAACGCTACCCGCTCCCACCAAAAAAGCTCCGGCAATAAAGTACGCGCCAAAGTTGGTGCTGTCCCAGCCCGGGCGGTAGGTCGTGGCAAATAACCATGAGGTTACCGTGTGGATGGTAAATGCAACAGGTATAATGGCCACGCATAGTACCTGGATGGCTTTTTTACTTAGCAGATACTGTTTATGGTCGCCTTTCCAAAACGAGCCCAGGAAACTGTAGAACTTGTACAGCGCGGGGCTGTATTTTTCTTTGAAACGAAGCAATATCTTAAGGTCCGGCAGCAGCGGATAGTATAGCAGCAGTAAGCTGATAAAGAAATAGGTCGTGATAACGATTACATCCCAAATGATAGGCGACTGGATACGCCCGTATAAAAACAGGTTATAAAACCGTTCAGGGCTACCCATGTCGACAATAATTATGATGGACGCGAAGATTATAGCGCCTACCGCTATCATCTCAGCAATCCGGGTCAGGGGCGCGCCCCATTTAACGCCGACCAGCCGGAATATAGCTGTGATAAGCGAACCAACCAGGCTGATGGCTACGAAGAACACGAAATTGGAGATATAGATACCCCATGAGACATAATCCCTCATGTTGGTTACTATCAGCCCGTAGCGTAACTGGCGGTAGTAGGCATATACCCCTACCAGGCAGAAGGCTGATAAAACACCCACCCATATCTTCCCGCCGGTTTTAAATTTCCTGGGCAGCAAATCTTGTATTATTTGCTCGCCTTTTATTGAATTTTCCACGGTTAAATTATTTAAATTATGAATTCTCTGTTTTGTCATTTTCAAGGCCCGATTCAAACGGGAAATTCCTGTTGACCGGCGGCAGGTAGTAAACGCTGGGCTTGGTGCCCAGGTCTTCCATCAGCCGGTAACCTCCTTTATCTCTTATCAAGTCGCTGAACCTGAATGTTTCGGCGCCGTTGGTAACAGAATCTTCATTCATGTCACCGAAAAAGAACGTTCCGTTGGGGCAAGCTGAAACGCAGTGCGGAAGCATACCCATCCTGGTCATGTCAGCGCAGAAATCGCATTTGCCTACCGTACCTTTCTTTTGCGGTATGCTGGTTTCGCACGAATATGGCTGGGCAGCAACTTCGGCGGGAAGATCCGGTTCACCCCAATTAAATACCCTGGTCGAGTACGGGCAGGCGGCCATGCAAAAACGGCATCCTATACAGCGGTCGCTGTCTATCAGCACAATGCCGTCCTCCCTTTTAAACGTGGCGTCAACCGGGCAAACCTTTACGCATGGAGGCTCGTCGCAATGCATGCAGGTAGTTGGTTCCCAGTAGGGTGCGGTATGCTCGGCCCCTTGCATCGGGTAAACCTTTATCCAGTTATGGCCGGGGTTCAGCTCGTGCGCATGATTACAAGCTTCCTGGCATTTTTTTAGGTTTTTGCACCTGGAAAGGTCAATAACCATAACAAACTTTTTGCCCGGTATGCCAACCCTGGCCTCTTCGTTTGAAACAGGAGGCATATGGGGCACCGGTTTCAAAAAGGCTTCATCCACCTCTATCACTTCACCGTCCACCGACAGCAGCTTTACTTTTTTGCCCGATGCTGTCGCCCCTTCGGCATTTGCCTCAAAGGGATCTTTTTTCGACGTGCACCCCGAGACCAACCCTGCGGCCGCCAGGCCGGCCAGAAGGAAATCTCTTCTCGAATTATTTTCTGGTTCCATTTCTTTTGTTTAAAAAATTGTGATATTATTTCTTGATCCAGTTTTGCAGTTCTGCGTTCGTAACCTTTCTCCTGCTCGCTGTGATCAACGACTCATCGATTTCTACCAGCTTGCCGTCCTGTGTCAACATTTTCACCGTCCGCTTTTTGTCAGGCGCGTTTTTCTTGCTCAGAACCGGCAGGCCGGTGACCTTTCCGACCACCGCGAGTGCGGCTAATATCCCCGCTCCCCAGACGAATTTTCTTCGCGAGCGCGAATTTTCGGGGGGTGTTAATTTAAAGTTATCCATAATATTTGTCTTGAAATCGGGTATGAAGGTAGGGCGACTATGCCGCATGACCCGTGACCTGTGACAGACAAAAAAATGATTTAAATCATTTGAAGAAATTTTAAATTGTTGATTATAAGGCAACTGCGTCACGAATTCGTGACAAGAAAGAGTGGATTTAACAACTCAGGTTACCTGCCGGTAGCTCAGGGCAAAGAAACTTTTACCAAGCCGATATCGTCACAGAACAGAGGTTGCTTCCCATTCCACATAAATGCGTGCTTAAGGCAAAGGGTAGCACGGTTTCCCGCGGGGATGAAATATTTTTTGAGGGTTATTAAAGCGCGATCGTTTTTTTCCAGTACTGTCTTATCGGTTACTGAACCGGATAGCTTTTTAATTACAATGGCTTTGCTTGTAGTAGCGGCGCCCGGCCCGGCAAGGAAATCCAGGGAGTCGGGATCGATCTTGATCCTGTAGGCATCATGGTTAACGACCAGGAATTCGGCTGTAATACTGTCGTTTTCGCAAATGGCTTTCATCCAGATATTTACCCCGGTTAAGGCGAGTTCCTGCTGGGCGACGAAGGCAAAGTTGTTCAGGCTTAATTTTAACGAATCCATGTATCGCTTTTGGAGGTCGTTGAAATTCGTAGCGGTATTAAACGAATACGTGGTGTAAGGTTTCGCATACCGGCTGCTGTACAGATCATAATCATTGGCAGGAGAATGAGTGGTCATATCTAAGGTATGCGTATTTGCCGAATCGCCGACTTTGTAGGCAATTGAGACTTTGTATTCAGGTTTCAGATGGCCCTGCCTGCCGGTTGCCTGGTATACTTTGACATCATTTACAGGGTTAAATGTGATATCTGTAAGCGTGTCTTTACCCGCCTGAATAACAACCGGCTTGATGTTGCCTTCATTTGGAAAAGCTGTCATTCCTCCCTGGGGCAGTAATGTAATCGCTGTTATAGTAATTGTTTCAGGACCGGAATTGATCAGTTTCATTTCGGCGGTTAGCTGCTCGCTTTTCACATTGGCCGACAGGTCCAGGTTAACTGAAAGAAAACCGGAACTTTTACTTACCGGGATATAATTCAGATCGACCTGGGATCTGGGGGATCTGTTTAAGCCGGGTTTCGAATTGCAACTCCAGACAATAACCGACAGAAGAATGCAGAAAACTATCTTCATATAAGTTTTGGGGGCAAACCAAAGGCCTGAACAATGTCCAGGCCCTTATTTTTTACAGTGTATAAATTTTATTAATGCCCTTTTTTTAGGGTGCGCATATAGTTTACCAGGTTCCAGATATCTTCCGGATCGGCAATCTTCTTTTTAAAGCTCGGCATGTCGTCGCGGCCTTCCGATATTTTATAGAAAAGCGATCCGTCGGATTGGGATTGCAATGCGGCCGTGGTCAAATCCTGCGGCTGCGTTTTTAATTGCGCCGCCTTGGAACCATCGCCCAGTCCGGTCTTGCCATGGCATGATGCGCAGTGCATATTCCACAATGCTTTTCCGGCGGATACGGATTCTTTGTCAGCCTTTACCGGATTAGCCATTTTTGCGTTTTTTTCGGGTACAGGCCACGGCTTCGATTGCTGAATGCTGGTAAATGCGAAACTCATAATGCTCA
>JAFDZK010000326.1 GCA_018267005.1 Bacteroidota bacterium | reverse complement strand
AGCGCCAAACTGGTTTCCGAGGGTCTGTACAACTGGTATAAGAACGAACTGGATATGCTCAAAGAACGGGTTCAGGCAGCTCATACAACCACGATGGATCGCGGCGCAAGGATCATGGCCTACCACCGCTACCTGATGGAATACCGCAGGCTTGCCGGGGTTTGGGCGATACGCACCTCATCGGCACAAGCTGCCTTAAATATGACCGCTCAACAGCAACGGTTGCAAAGCAACCAGGTTTCTGTCAGCAGCTGGACGCCGCAAACGGACATCCGGATAGCTAACCAAGTTTTACAGCACCTGCAATGAAAAAGAAGATAACCTTATTGATATTGCTGTTTTTCAGTGTAACAGCTATATATGCCCAAACGGCCACGAATACCGATAATACCAAGACCTTGCAGTTTTTACAGGGCGACGGTGTTTACGAAGCAGGTGTAATGGTGTTCCTAAAAGGATTGAAAGATTCCGTATGGACGCATTTTGACCTGTTTATTACCGATGCCAAGGCGCTGGCCGCAATCTTTATGATCATATTTTTCGCGATCAAATCCTACGAAATGATGGTCGGTGATAAACAACTCGAGGTCATGCCCTTGTTAAGACCTTTCGGTTTGGCGATGATTATATTGTGGTGGGGCGTGTTCGTCAAAATGATCGCTTTTCCCACGGATATCGTTACCAACCAAACAGAGCAAATGTTTGACAGCGAACAGGCAACGGTAGACAACCTCCGCCTAAACCGTTCCAGTTTGATGCTGGCAGTAGCCAATTCCCTTTACACTTACCAGGCACAAACTGAAGTCGCCGAAAAGGAAAGTGATACCTGGTACGGCCAGGCTTGGGATTCGGTCACCAGTACGGTAAAGCAGGGTATTTCCACAGTGGTGGCCCCTTTGCTGGAATTAAAGAACCGGCTGACGGTTAGTTTGCAATTGCTGTTTACCCAGCTATTGGAGCTGTTAGGGATTTGGATACTGAGGCTGGCGGTTTACATCATCTTTATGATCCAGATCATTTATTCTACCATACTCATCATTCTCGGCCCGTTTGCCGTTGCTGTCAGTATCCTGCCGGCATTCCGGGATAGCTTCAGTACCTGGATAGCCCGCTTTGTTTCGGTTAACCTGTACAGCGGCATTGCCTACCTGATTATGTACCTCTGCGGGCTGATGCAGGAATATGCACTGACTTCTGAGATAAGCAAATACAAGGAGCTCGTAGGCGAGAACGGGTTGAGCGCCAACCTGGAGAAAATGGCCTGGTTCGCCGGTAACGGTATTCTTTCCTTCGGCACCGTTATCATCGTTTTCCTAATCGGGGCAATCTGTATGTTCACCGTGCCCAGCATATCTACCTGGATCATTTCCACTTCAGGTATCAGCTCGGCGACCTCTACTTTTGGCCGGAGCGCCGGCACTGTGGCCAGCATGGCCAGGAAAGCTACCGGCAGCTTTTTTTAATTTTCTTTACTTCTTTCTTTCTCCTTTTTTATTTCAGGGCTGACCCAAGTATGGGCCAGCCCTTTTTATTAAAACTAAAATCTTATGATCATTAAAAATATAGAGGCCAAGGTCCGGCTGGCAACTTTTGTGGCGCTGGGCAGCCTGTTCACTTCCTTGCTCATCGTAGGAATGAATTGCTTATATGCCTACAAGCTGGTATCCAACGCTCAGAAAAGCATATATATATTGGATAATAACATCCCTTTACAAGCCAAACAGACCGATGTTCAGATGAACCGGCCAGCCGAATATAAAGCCGATGTTGAACTATTCCACTCCTTGTTTTTTTCGCTAACGCCCGACGATAATTACATGGAATACCAAATGAAAAAGGCGATGTACCTCGTTGACGAATCGGGTATGCAGCAATACAATAATCTTAAAGAGAATGGTTTTTTCAACTCCATTCTTTCATCAAGTTCGGTGCTGACGCTGCAAACCGATTCCATTTCACTGGATGTGCCTAAACATTATTTCCGGTATTACGGCAAGCTGAAGATCGACCGGCGCAGCTCAACTGTGATCCGCTCCCTGATCACCGAGGGTTACCTGAAGGACATACCGCGAAGTGACAATAATCCGCACGGCGCGCTCATTACCAACTGGAAAACGCTCGAAAATAAAGACCTCAAAGATGTGGAGAAAAATACATTCTAACCGCGATCCCAGGGATACGCTGTATAGTGAGGTGCGCAAAGAATTCGGGGCATATTTTACCTTTGCCGGAAATTCGGTCGGCAATCTGGTGAGATCCTACCCCAGGTTCTTTTTCGGGTGTATGGTTTTACTAATGACCGTTTCAATGATATTATCATTTACGGTATTTCATCATCCTGATAAAGCCAAGGTTACAGCCGTCAGGAACCCAAATCCGGTTTCAAATGGTTTTAACCAGATCCTTCAGGCTACCGGAAATATCCGGGAAACCCTGCGCCTCAAAAAATTAGTTGATAGTCTGTCGGCCAAAAAACAATTGAGCGGCACGGACAGCCTATCATTGGATAGCGCGCTGGAGCGCCTTTCCAGGATTCACCAAACACTCAAGTAAATTTATGAAAATTGATTTCAAACAGCCCAAATACGTGCTGCCGGTCATTTTGCTGCCTTTTTTGTGCCTGTTCTTTTATGTCTGGCAAAGCGGTTTTTCCAAACCCAAACAGGCTGTAGCGGTAAATGATGGGCTGAAAGGCACTGTAGGTCAGGTTTCAGCGGATGTCCGCAAGAAGGAACTGGCCGATAAACTGGATGCTTATCGCAATGCCTACAAAGAGGCTGACGGCCTCACGGCGGTGAACAAAATACCCGGTGACAGTTCGGTAACCCAGCTTTATCATAATAACTATTCGGACTTGCAAAAAAGAAAGCTGGATTCCATTCAGCACGCGATGCAGCTGAAGTTTGGCTCGGGTAAGCGCAGGCTTTCGGATGGTTTAGGCCATGACCGGCAGGTTGCTCAGGCCGTAGAAGAAATGAGCCGCCGCCAGGGGATTGTCTCGCGGCCTCCAGTGAAAACGCCCGCCGAAAAAGACCCCATGGAGGTTTTTAAACAACAGATGGCCATCATGGACAGTATCAACAAGGCGAATGATCCCGCCTACAAGGAAGAACTGCGAAAGAAACAGCTGGCAGAAAAAGCCTCCCGGCTGAAAGAAACCGAAATAAAATTAACGGTTAAAAAAACCGGGACCCTATCAGGAGATTTTAATACAGTAATGCCCGAAAAAAAGGCAGCGTTTATCAGCGCGGTGATCGACGAAAATATCACAGGCTACGCCGGTTCCCGTTTAAGGATCAAATTACTGGAAGATATTAAGGCGGGTCGTCATTTGGTAAAAAAAGGCACTTACCTTTTTGCGCGGATTTCCGGTTTTTCGGAGCAGCGGGTTACGCTCACTGTAACTTCTATTTTATATGATGGCCAGATCCTCCCGGTAAAACTCGATATCTACGATATGGACGGAATGCCCGGCCTGTATGTGCCCTCATCCGCATTTCGAGATTTTACCAAGGAACTCGGCAATAACTCTATCCAGGGGGTGACCATTGATGGCAGCTCAGGCAACAACCAGTTCATCATGAGTTCTCTGGACAAAATGTTCCAATCCACCTCATCCGCCATCGCAGGGCTGATCCGGAAGAATAAGGCAAAGCTAAAATATAACACCTACCTCTATTTGATCGACGCCGATGCTTTACAAAATGAGCAAAAGAGCGACAGCCTTCAGGGCAGCGATAACAAACAATAAACTCTAAAAAAATTCAATTTCATGAAAAAGTTATTATTCCTACTCTCGGTGCTGATCGCGCCCACCTTATATGCGCAGGATAAATTACCGGTGGTTTACCTGCCGGAAAGTCTGACCATTCATTTCATTTCCCCGGAACCCATCCAATACGTGGATATTTCTACCAAAGAGGTGATCGGCGATATCCCGCTTAAGAATGTGCTCCGACTGAAACTACGGGATTCGCTTAAAACCTTTCCTGGTGCCGTGGTTACCGTTGCCGGGGAAAAATTCATAGCGCAATATCGGCTCCTACCTGGATACCCAGGCGTCCCTACTGAAATAAACATAATGCCGGTGGATACGAAACCGCTTGATATTTCGGGTATCGGCCTTTCACAAAACCAGTTAAGGGCGCTATCACTAAACTTGGTAGCTAAACGGCCTGATAAACGTATCGAAACCGCAAAGGCATTTGATATTAAAGGACGTTTAAACCATGTTTACACGCTTGGCGATTATATCTTTCTGGATATTTCCTACCAGAATAAAACCAAGCTGAAATATGACATCGCCGATTTGCGGTTTAAGGTGGACGATAAAAAGGTGACCAAGGCGGCAAATAACCAATCCGTAGAAATTAAGCCGGAGTTCGTGCTGTTTGACCTGTCCTCATTTTCAAAAAACTACCGGAACATATTCGTCTTTAGAAAAATGACCTTTCCCGGCAATAAGGTATTCCATGCCGAGCTCAGCGAAAAGCAGTTGTCCGGCCGTATCCTCACCCTCTCCATCACTTACCAGGATCTGTTGGATGCAGATACACTGACCAATTAACGCAACACATTTTTTATGACAGATTCCACAGCTTACGATTATGTCAAGCTCGTGCTGGAAGAGGAATTTTTAAAGGTCTACCTGCGTTTCTC
>JAFDZK010000325.1 GCA_018267005.1 Bacteroidota bacterium | reverse complement strand
GCTGAAAGACGCCGGCCTGGAGGAAACGTTCCGTGTGGCGTCGTCATTTAAGGTGTTCTCCCTTGCCGAGTCGCTGGGCGGCGTGGAATCGCTCGTAAACCACCCGGTTACCATGACCCATGCTTCAATTCCCAAAGAAGAACGCGAAAAAGCGGGCGTTGTGGATAACTTGCTGCGCCTGAGCGTAGGCGTGGAGGATATTGACGACCTGCTTGATGATCTGAAACAAGCGCTTTTTTAGTGGCACTTGCGGTTGCAGAAGCACTCCCTGACTGCCACTGCTACTGTAACTATAGATAAATGATCGATAATTTAAGATCCTTCCTCGATTCCAAAGTCGCGCAATACAACCGGCCGCAGTTTATTGAAAACGACCCGGTGTCTATCCCGCACTTGTTCACCCGGAAACAGGATATCGAGATCATGGGCTTTTGGGCGGCAACCTTAGCCTGGGGGCAGCGGGTGACGATCATCAATAAATGCAAAGAGCTGATCAGCCTGATGGACGGCGCTCCCTATGATTTTATTATGAACCATAAGGAAGCTGATCTCAAAACGCTGCTCAAATTCAAGCACCGCACATTCAACGATATCGACACCTTGTATTTTATTTCGTTTTTTAGACATCATTACGATCGTTATAGCTCGTTGGAAGATGCTTTTATTCCTGATAAAACTGTCGTTCTGAGCGATAGTAAAGAATCTAATCGGCGAGTTCAATTAGCCCTTGATCACTTTCGTTCCTACTTCTTCTCGCTGCCCGATCACCCGCATCGCACCATGAAACACGTTTCCGCGCCCTCGCAAAAGTCGACCTGCAAGCGGCTGAACATGTTCCTGCGCTGGATGGTGCGCCAGGATGATTGCGGCGTTGATTTTGGCATATGGAATAAGATCAAACCGTCCGAACTGGTCATGCCCTGCGATCTGCATGTCGACCGCGTTTCCCGGAAATTAGGACTCATCACGCGAAAGCAAACCGACTGGCAAACGGCCGTTGAATTAACCGAACGTTTAAGGGAATTTGACCCGGCCGACCCCGTGAAATATGATTTCGCGCTGTTTGGATTGGGAATAGAGGAACGCTGGGGCAGCAGTACTATTTTGCAGGACTTATTTTAAATTTACTTATGCGTCAATATACCAGTAGCCCCGGTGAGGAAAATGACCTGCAACGCTTCTTTGCGGGAAAAACTGAACATACCTTAGGATTATTTGACCATTTCATTACTGAATTCCAAAAGATCGGCCCGGTTACCGTTCATCCTGCCAAAACGATGATCGGCATAGCTAATTCGCACAAGAGGATCGTTTATATTACGCAATTGGGCAAGAATTTCATCCACGTGGTTTTCCCATTCAAAGAGCGTTACGAGGATAACCTGTGTTTCCAAAAGATAGCCCAGGTTCCGGGCGATGTGCAGTGCAACCATCACTTCCGAATGCTGCAAAAGGATGATGTGAATGACGAGGTGCGCCTATTTATGCGCTTAGCTTACGGGCGTTGACTATATTTTTCAGCAACTTTAAATAATCGTTTTTATTTGCTAATAGATAGTGAGTTGGCTGATAATAAGCCTTTTGCGAAAACAAATATGTAAAAACCGCGTTACATTTGTTTGTTTAATTATATACTATCCCACTAATAATTACGACTATGAAAAACTATGTATTGCTCGCGATGGCTTGTTTGGGGCTCGCGGTATCATCTTGTAAAAAGGACAAGGCTAACCCACTATCGGGCTCGACACACCTAAGCGTAAGCCTCACCGATGCGCCGGGTTCATTTGATGCGGTTATGCTGAGCGTTAAAAGCGTTGTGGTGATAACATCAGCGGGACAAGCTACGCTTAATGTTGGCGGCGGGCCCATCGATATTTTGCACTTCAGGCTGGGTAAGGATACTTTGCTCGCATCGCAGGACATACCGGCCGGGACGTTAGAACAGATACGTTTAGTGCTTAATGACACCGGAAACCAGGTAGTGGTCGGCGGAACAAGCTACAATCTAACTACTCCGAGCGGGCAAACGTCAGGCGTAAAATTGAACGTACACGATACGTTGAAGGCCGGTATCGGCTATACGCTGAAGCTGGATTTTGATGCGGCCAGTTCGATCGTGCAAACCGGCAATGGAAAATACATTCTTAAGCCTGTTATACGCGCCATTCCAAACGCTGTAACCGGCGCGTTGACGGGTATGGTGGTCCCGGCTGCGTCTTCGCCAAAGATTTTCGCGATTATGGGCACAGATACCGTAGGTACAATTGCTGATTCCACCGGTAAATTCTTTTTTTCAGGATTAGCTGCCGGAACATACAATGTTAATTTTGTGCCGGATACTCCTTATATATCAAAAACCGTTTCCGGTGTTGCCGTAACGAATGGTTCTGTGAATAATATGGGAACCATCACGATCAATAAATAAAACAGCATAGGTGGTTTAAAGAGGCGGATAATTCTCATTATCCGCCTCTTCACATACATAGCAATTAAAGCATAGCGCCGCCTTTGGTTTCCTTGCCGATACGCTTGTCACCCTGCGAGATCAACTCGCAAATCTTTATTGCCTCCTCTTCGAAATCTTCATGTCCGTCTTTAAGTAATCGCCAGTCGGAATCATGTGTTTCACCATTGTCAAGCACAAAATCGCCTAAAGCGGGAACCTCTTCCTGAAGGCTTTGATGATGCTGTCTTGATGATGTGACCCAAATACCGTTCATGTTTTGGTTACCGGCTGCCCTGCGCAGGATGAGCATCATCTTTTTATTGAGGTAAATATAGAACATGCCAAAATTCTGCTTCACCACGATATTGCGGGGCAGGTAGTCCAATATGAAATCGTATGGCATGGCTTTGGGCATAACCAAATCTAAGACTTAATATTTTACAGGCGGCGAATAAAAACATCGGCGCAAATAGCGATTTTTGCTTTTTAGTTCATAGTCGATAGACCATAGTCCATGGTTTTGCTATGGACCATCGACCATAAACTATGGACCATACCGAAGACACCATCGTCGCGCTTGCCACACCCGCCGGAACAGGGGCCATCGGCGTTATACGCCTGTCCGGGCCGGATGCTATCGCTATTGCCAATAAGGTGTTTAAAGGGAAGGACCTGGCCAAACAGGAGTCGCACACCATCCATTTCGGGCAGATCGCCGATGGCGAGGTAGTGCTGGATGAGGTATTGGTCTCACTCTTCATCGCACCGCGCTCGTACACCCGCGAGAACGTGGTTGAAATATCCTGTCACGCGTCGAACTATATCATCGAGTCGATCATCAAACTGCTCATCCGGAACGGCGCCGTTGCCGCGAAACCGGGCGAGTTTACCTTAAGGGCGTTCCTGAACGGCGCGCTCGACCTCTCTCAGGCAGAGGCCGTGGCCGACCTGATCGCCTCCAACTCCAAAGCGTCGCAGCAGGTAGCCATGCAGCAGTTGCGCGGCGGTTTCAGCAGCCAGTTGCAGTTGTTAAGAGAACAGTTGGTGCAGTTCGCCTCACTGGTCGAGCTGGAGCTGGATTTTTCCGAAGAGGATGTCGAGTTTGCCAACCGGGGGCAGTTAAAGCAACTGATCGCCGATATACTCAAGGTTATTGCCCAACTTATACAGTCGTTCGAGCTGGGCAACGCCATCAAACAGGGCGTCAATACCGTTATAGCGGGTAGGCCGAACGCGGGCAAATCCACTTTACTGAATGCCCTGCTGAACGAGGACCGCGCCATCGTGAGCCATATCCCCGGCACCACGCGCGACACCATCGAAGAAGTGCTGAACATCAACGGCATCAATTTCAGGCTGATCGATACCGCCGGCATCCGCGAGGCCACCGACACCATCGAGCAGATCGGCGTGCAGCGCACCATGGAAAAGATCAGCCAGTCGGCCCTGCTGATCTACGTGTATGATGCCGCTGAGACCACCGCCGACGAACTGAACAGCGACCTGGAAAAGCTGCAAAAGCCTGGCATCACGATGCTTGTAGTAGCTAACAAGATCGATCTATTGAATGCGGACGGTGAACAATCCACCAAATCCGAAATCCGAAATCCGAAATCCGAAATTATACAAGTTTCCGCTAAACAAAAACAGCACATCGACGAGCTGAAGGACAGAATATACAGCTCGGCCATCAAATCCGAGCTGACGGGTAGCGAAACCCTGGTCACCAACGTACGCCACGTGGAGGCGCTTCAAAAAACCCAGGAAGCGCTGGTCCGATTGCTGACCGGCATAGATACGCAGGTTACCTCCGATTTCCTGGCGATGGATATCAAACAGGCGCTGCATTACCTCGGCGAGATCACCGGCGCGGTTACCACCGACGACCTGCTGGATAATATTTTCTCGAAGTTCTGTATCGGAAAGTAGCTGCCGTATATACCGGTTGCTTCACCGCTGAAAAGGCGGCCAAAGATAAGCTTTCCCTTCGCACCGTTTTAACCCCTGTCTCCGTCACCCTGGCCGGCAATATGTTCCCTGGAAAGTTATTTAAGCATCCCCGGATTCTGCTGTTCAATCCCTGCTCTGCTCTGGTTTAAGAGTTAGCGGAGCGTTCTCTTAAATCAGAGAGTAAATGTAGAACTCTGTTCGGTTTGAAACGAGATGCATTATTGCCGGACGGAGTCCTTCTTTTCATGCCTGATTTAAGTCGCCCTTCGGAAGACTTAAACCAG
>JAFDZK010000324.1 GCA_018267005.1 Bacteroidota bacterium | reverse complement strand
CTCAGCTTGGAAAAGGTAAGCGGATTTTCGTTTAAAACAGCGTTCTCGCGCCGGTTCTTGACGATGTGGATAGCGGTAAACAGCGCCTCGCGGAAGGAAGTGGCCGAGGCCATGTTCTTGCCGGCTATATCGTAAGCGGTGCCGTGATCCGGCGATGTGCGTACAAAATTGAGCCCCGCAGTAAAGTTCACCCCCGACTCGAAGGCCAGTTGCTTGAAGGGTACCAGGCCCTGGTCGTGGTACATGGCCAGCACCGCGTCGAACTTGAAGTACGAGTCGTTGGCAAAAAAGCCGTCGGCAGGGTACGGCCCGAAAGCTAAAATGTCGTTGGCCTTGGCTTCGTTGATGGCCGGGATAATGATCTCCTGCTCCTCGTTGCCGATCAGGCCGTTGTCGCCGGCATGCGGGTTGAGGCCCAGCACGGCGATCTTTGGTTTGCGAATCCAGAAGTCCTGGCGCAGGCTGGCGTCCATCAGCTTCAGCTTGGCCAGTATTTTTTCGGTGGTAATGCTCCCGGCGACGGATTTCAGCGGTATATGCCCGGTAACGACGCCTACACGCAGCGATTCGCTTACCAGGAACATCAGTACATCGGAGGCACCCGCCTTTTCCTGCAAATACTCGGTATGACCGGGGAACTTGAACTCCTCGTTCTGGATATTATCCTTATTGATCGGCGCGGTAACCAGGGCGTCTATGTCACCATTCAACAGGTCGGCGGTAGCGCGCTGAAGGGATAAAAAGGCATACTTGCCGCCGGTTTCGTTGATCAGACCCAGGTCAATCTTCACGTCTTCGTCCCAGCAATTGATCATATTGGCCTTGCGCTGCTGCGCCTGCCCGGGGTGGTTAATTACATGAAAGTTCAGCTCGTTGATGCCGGTTGTACGCCGGTGGAATGAGGCGATTTTGGTCTGGCCGTAAACGATAGGCGTACAGTAATCAAATATCTTGTTGTCGGCAAGCGTCTTGATGATCACCTCCAGCCCGATGCCGTTCACGTCACCAATACTTATACCTATTTTTAGTTTCTCGCTCATGGTTTGGTCATTGAGTCATTAGGGCATTAGGTCATTGGCGATTTCACCATGCGCCAACCGCCCCGCAAAGATGCAAATAAAAGATTTTAGGCTTATAAATTCCTGATTGTAGTGCAAATATGCATAATTTGCGGCCATTATTGCAATCTGAAATGTCACTGGTTAGGGCAAAAAAGCATCTGGGTCAACACTTTTTGACGGACAAGAACATCGCCGCGAAGATAGTTAGCAGTTTGACGCCGACGGTGGGCAGTTATAATCAAGTGTTGGAAGTTGGGCCGGGAATGGGCATTTTGTCCGACTTTTTGCTGCAACGTACCGACCTGCAAACCTATCTCATCGATATCGATACAGAATCGTACGAATTCCTGCAAAAGAAATACCCGCAATTGGGCGAGAGGCTCATCAACGACGATTTCCTGGAGATGGATTTTGGCAAGATCTTCCTGGGCAAATTTGGTATCATCGGCAATTTTCCCTATAATATCTCATCGCAGATATTGTTTAAAGTGCTGGATAACCGCGACCAGGTTGTAGAGGTTGTCGGCATGTTCCAGAAAGAAGTTGCCGAGCGCTGCATCGCCAAACCGGGGAGCAAAGAATATGGCATACTAAGCGTCTTTCTGCAAGCCTATTACCAGGTTGAATATTTATTTACGGTAAAGGCCGGGGTTTTTAATCCGCCGCCAAAAGTGCTGTCGGCCGTCATACGGCTTACGCGAAACGAAACCGAAAAACTGGGTTGCGACGAAAAACTGTTCTGGCAGGTAGTAAAAGCCGGTTTCAACCAAAGACGGAAGACCTTGCGTAATGCCTTATCATCGCTCATCAATAAGGGAAAGCTGGCTGACGAATCCATGCTCGACCTACGCGCAGAGCGGTTGAGTGTACAGGACTTTGTGAATTTGACGAATAAGATCACCCAAACTAAATAATGAACAAAAATATCCTTATAGTCGACGATATACACCCCGTTTTTATAGAACAGGCAGAAGCATTGGGTTATCACTGCGATTATCAACCGGCCATAAAACCGGACGAAGCTTACGCCATCCTAGGCCAGTATGAAGGCCTGGTGATACGCTCCAAATTTTTGGTCGACAAAAAGGTGCTTGATCTGAGTACAAAGCTCCGTCTCATCTGCCGCGCCGGGGCTGGTATGGATAACATCGACGAGGATTATGCGATCGAAAGAGGTATCACACTGATCAACGCGCCGGAGGGAAATATGGACGCTGTCGGCGAGCATGCCGTAGGTATGTTGTTGAGCCTGATGAATAACTTTAACCGCGCCGATGCAGAGATCCGCAACAGTATATGGAAACGTGAAGCCAACCGGGGTTATGAATTGAAGGGAAAAACTGTGGGCATCATCGGCTATGGCTTTATGGGCAGCAGTTTTGCCAGGAAACTTTCGGGTTTTAGCGTTAATGTGATCGCCTATGATAAATACAAAACCGGGTTCAGCGATCAGTACGTCCGCGAGGTGAGCATGGAGGAGATCGTAAAGCACAGTGATGTGCTGAGCCTGCACGTGCCGCTTACCAGCGAAACCGACGGCCTGGTGGACGATGAATATCTTTTCCATTTTAAAAAGCCCATCTTCTTGTTAAATACTTCGCGCGGGAAAGTAGTGAAAACGCAGGCGGTGCTGAACGCTATAAAACAGGGAAAAATACTTGGCGCGGGGCTGGACGTGCTGGAAGTGGAGAAATTTCCGGCACTCGGCGAGCAGTTTTGGTTTGAAGAATTGAAGCAGTCGGGCAAGGTACTGCTCACGCCTCATGTAGCCGGCTGGACCTTTGACTCTTACCGGCGCATCAGTGAAGTGATGGCCGAAAAACTGGCACATATGCGGCTGTAAATCGCTTAAAAAATTTTGAAATTAAAACTTAAATAGTTTATCTTCGTTTTACTGTAGACAAGACTATGGAGGCATTGCCGATATAGTCTTGTTTGTTTTTAATGCAAGCACGTCCTTCCTAACGCAGGGGGACTATTTTTTTGGTGCCAATTTTATAAACTAAAGAATTAATAACACGGAATATGGCTGAGGTAGCATACTACACCAGGGATGGCCTGGATAAGTTAAAGGAAGAATTACAACATTTAAAAACGGCTGGCAGAGCTGCAATAGCTAAAGCCATTGCAGAAGCACGCGATAAAGGCGACCTCTCGGAAAATGCCGAATATGATGCCGCGAAAGAAGCACAAGGGCACCACGAAACCAAAATAGCTAAACTGGAAGAGCTGCTGGCAAGCGCCCGCCTCCTCGATGAAAGCAAGCTGGATACGTCTAAGGTATTAGCCCTGTCACGGGTTAAAATACGAAACATAAAGAATGGGGCGACCATGAGCTACCAACTCGTATCTGAAAGCGAAGCCGACCTGAAATCGGGCAAGATATCGGTAACATCGCCGATAGCTAAAGGACTTTTAGGCAAAAAGGTAGGTGAAAAGACTGAAATCACCGTTCCGGCGGGAAAGATGGAATTTGAAATATTGGAAATAAGCCGCTAACCGGTTGTACGTTTGACCTTGTAAGATATACCTTAGGCAAGGTCAAACGTATCACGTAAAACGTACAACACAAATGACAATCTTCTCCAAAATCGTCGCCGGCGAGATACCCGCCTATAAAGTAGCCGAGACCATCGATTACCTGGCTTTTTTAGACATTAATCCACTGGCCGAGGGCCACGTGCTGGTAATACCTAAGAAAGAAGTGGATTACCTGTTCGACCTGGATGATGAATTGTATACCGGCTTGCAGATCTTTGCCAAGATCGTGGCAACCGGCCTGCGTAAAGCTATTTCATGCAAACGTATCGGGGTTGCGGTGATAGGCCTTGAAGTACCGCACGCCCATATTCATTTAATCCCGATGAATAATGTCAGCGACCTGAACTTCGCCCGGCCAAAATTGAGCTTTACTCCTGAACAATTGCATGCAACTGCTGAAAAGATCAGGGAGGCGCTGAAGCAGGACGAATAAAAAAAGCGCACGACATCATTTTTTGATTTTCAGCCCGCTAACCCGGTTCTGGTTATCCTTCACAAAGGTTTCCCAGCCTGAATAGGATTTTTTGCCGGCGTTTTTTCCCGTAGTGATCTTTTGGAACGAATGACAAACAGCTACGGCCAGCCCGTCTGTTGCGTCTAAAAATTCGGGCGTTTCCTTAAACTTCAAGAGATTTTGCAGCATAGCGGCAACCTGCTCCTTTGTGGCGTTGCCGTTGCCCGTAATGGCCTGTTTGATCTTGCGTGGCGAGTATTCGGTTATAGCCACGTTGCGCGACAGCGCCGCCGCCATGGCCACGCCCTGCGCACGGCCCAGCTTGAGCATCACTTGTATATTCTTGCCATAGAATGGGGCCTCAATAGCTAAGCAGTCCGGGTGATAGTTATCGATCAGGTGGACGGTTTTTTCGAAAATACGCTGCAGCTTCAGCATGTGATCGTCCAGGCTTTCCATCTTCACCACGCCAAGGCTCATCAACTCGATCTTATTGCCCGTCTCCTTCACTAACCCATAGCCCATCACCGCGGTTCCCGGGTCGATGCCTAATATGATGCGCTCTTTTACGTCTGCTTGCTGCATAATTTAGTAGCAGACTTACGAATTTTTAAAACTTTGTAAGTCTTTC
>JAFDZK010000323.1 GCA_018267005.1 Bacteroidota bacterium | reverse complement strand
GGCTTTATGCTCCTTTAAATATGCCAGGTACGCCGAAGCTACCGGAGATAATTTTTTGTTATTAAGCCAAATCAAACGCCACTCTGAGCTAATAGGGAAGTCAATCGCAGGAATAATTGTCAATTCGCCGATCTTCAGCTCGTTACGTATGCCTATTAATGGCATTACCGAGTACCCAATACCAGCGATGACGGCTTGTTTAACAGCCTCATTAGAGGTCAGCTCGATCTTTTTACCAACTACGATCTTACTACGCTCAAAAAAACCCTCCATGATCATCCTTGTTGCCGAGCCTTCTTCCCTGTAAATCATTGGAAGCTTAGTAAATGCTTCACGATCATAAGGCTCTAAGGATTTATCATGATTGCCATTGCCGACCAGGAATAGCTTATTCTCCAATAGCTTTTCCTCCTGGATGCTCAACCCCTCGGGCAGTACCGAAACCAATCCAAAATCAACATCATTGTCCGCCAGTCTTTTGATAACGCCAGCTTTATTAATGACATCCATTGTTAGATCGACAGCAGGGTGCTGCTTAAGAAATGATGCCAGGAAATAAGGCATCACATATTTACCCGTTGACACTACAGCGATCCTTAACCTGCCGGCCAGGGTGCCTCTGTAAGCGTGTGTCTTATAATTGATCTCTTCGACTTGTTGCAAAATCTCCTTGGCTATTGTAGCTATCTCTTTGCCAAAGTCGGTAATATATAGTTGACGACCAATGACTTCGGTCAGCGGCGCATCGAACTGATGCTGAAAATTACGAAGCTGAATCGAAACGCCGGGCTGCGTCAGAAAAAGTTCTTGAGCGGCTTTAGTAATACTTTGCGTTTCTGCGACTTTAACGAATACCTGCAGTTGATGTAGTGTATAATTCATAATTTTATTTTATGTCAAATATAAAAAACATAAATAAAAATTAATGAATTAACCGTTATATGTTTGTGCCGCAAAAAACACAAAAAAAGATGAAACGAATCACAGTAGCAAAAGGCGATGGCATCGGTCCTGAAATTATGGATGCCACCCTTAAGATCATTCTGGCAGCGGGTGCGCAAATCGAGATCGATGAGATCGAAGTCGGTGAAAAAGTTTATCTCGCCGGAAACACATCCGGCATCGCCAAAGAGTCCTGGGACACCATAAGAAGGAATAAGATATTCCTCAAAGCTCCAATCACCACTCCCCAGGGCGGCGGATATAAAAGCCTGAACGTAACCACGCGTAAGATGCTCGGTTTATTTGCAAACGTAAGGCCTAACCGCAGCTTATTTCCCTACGTGGAAACCAAACATCCGCACCTGGATCTGGTGATCATCCGCGAAAATGAAGAGGACCTGTATGCCGGCATCGAACATCAGCAAACAGATGAAGTAGTTCAATGCCTGAAACTGGTAAGTCGCCCTGGTTGTGAGAAAATCATCAGATATGCCTTTGAGTATGCAAAAAATAACGGGAGGAAAAAAGTGACGTGCTTTACTAAGGATAATATCATGAAACAAACCGACGGTCTTTTTCACATGGTTTTTGATGAAATCGGCGTGGAATATCCAGACCTGGAAAAAGAGCATTGGATAATAGATATTGGCGCAGCCAAAATGGCGGATACGCCCGAAGCCTTCGATGTAATAGTTACACTCAATCTTTACGGCGATGTACTTTCTGATGTGGCTGCCCAGATCGCCGGATCGGTCGGTCTTGCCGGATCGGCGAATATCGGAGAAGAATATGCCATGTTTGAAGCCATACACGGTTCGGCGCCGCGGCGTGCGGGGCAAAATTTAGCTAACCCCTCTGGGCTACTCCAGGGCGCCATTTTAATGCTTAACCATATAGGTCAAAACATTGTTGCCGAAACGGTTCAGAATGCCTGGCTGAAAACGCTGGAAGATGGTATCCACACCTACGACATTTATAAAGAAGGCAGAAGCAAAGAAAAAGTAGGTACCAGCGAATTTGCGGACGCGGTAATAGCGCGGCTGGGGCAAAAACCCACTCATCTGAAAGCAGCGGCGTATGGTGCAGCCCGGCCGGTAAAACTGTCTCCGTATAAAAAAAGACCACCGGAAAAAAAGGAGTTACAAGGTATCGACCTGTTTGTGCACTGGGCGGGTACTGATGCCAACGAGATCGGTGAAAAGTTAAGCGAAATCAGGACGCCAAATTTAAGCCTCTCCATGATCACAAACCGGGGCATAAAGGTTTGGCCGGAAGGCTTTAAAGAAACATTTTGCACCGATCACTGGCGCTGTCGCTTCTATCCCACGAATGGCACCGTGCCTGAAAAGGTTGAATTACTTGAACTTCAGCAACAGGCCCTGAATGTCGGCATCGATGTGGTAAAAACAGAAAACCTTTACAAGTTTAATAACAAGATCGCTTACTCATTAGGACAAGGACAATAAAAGCAGTTATGAATATAAATCTTATTCAAGGTAGCTATACAACAAGTGAAGCCATAGATCTACTTCATAAGCTTGTGAACGTGAAAATCAAGTTTCATGAAGACAAGATCAATCAATCAAGCAATGAAGAAGATATAAAAATGCGGGAGCACCGCATCAAAGCGCTTCAACATGACCTGGCCACTGTCAGGCATAAAATTCGGACCGGACAGGGAAAAATAGAGATCAAATCAATCATTGATATCCAAGCATGAAACTTTTTCGGGGTCGAAAATTAGTCATTGCTACCAAGCATAAAAAGGAAGCAGTTATTGCTCCCGCCCTGGAAGCGGCGCTTGGAGTAACATGTCTCGTCGACCCGGGCCTTGACACGGATAAGTTTGGTACGTTTACAGGCGAGATCGAACGAGATGACGATCCCATAACCACGGCACGAAAGAAATGTCTTGCCGCTATGGACCGGACGGGCTGCGAGCTGGCTGTTGCCAGCGAAGGCTCGTTCGGCCCCCATCCGACTTTACTCTTTGTTCCCGCAGACGATGAAATTGTATTGCTGGTTGACCAAGCAAACACGCTGGAAATATTTGGTCGAGAAGTCAGTTTAAATACAAACTTTAATGGCCAGACGGTTCAGACCTGTGGAGAATTATTAGCATTCGCAAGAAAAGCGACATTTCCCAGTCACGGCCTTATTATCAGGGATGAGAAAGACTCAAATAAGTTTATCAGGAAAGGTATAATCAGTGAAAAAGAACTGATTAACGCGTTTGAAACCACGATTGCATCTTTCGGCAGCGGATTCGTAGAAACAGACATGCGAGCTCTTTACAACCCTACCCGAATGGAAATTATCAGACAAGCTACGAACCGGTTGTTAGATAAAATTAACTCCATTTGTCCGCAATGTTCGGCGCCTGGTTTTGGTTTAACCGATATTAAACCCGGTCTGCCCTGCGCTTCGTGTGGCTTGCCTACCCGGTCTGCTCTTTACCATATTCTCCGATGCATCAGATGCAGCTATACCGAGGAGGATAAATTTCCACTGCGGCTCACAGTCGAAAACCCAATGTATTGTGATTATTGTAACCCTTGAATTATGGCCATAGTGACGGATGATATAGAAATTGCCGTGAAAAAACTACAAAATGGTGAAGTTGTCGCTTTTCCGACGGAAACTGTATACGGGCTCGGCGCTAACGCATTTAGCGGCAGAAAAGTAAGAAAGATCTTCGAATTGAAAGGCCGGCCATTGTTTAACCCGCTAATTGTACACATTGCGTCGGCAGATTACTTAGATGAAATCGCAACCAGCGTGCCTGCAGTAGCTAAAAAGCTGGCAGATTTATATTGGCCCGGGCCTTTAACATTATTACTCCCGAAGAGCCGAAACATTCCTGATTTAGTAACGGCCGGTATGCCTACCGTGGCCGTTCGGGTTCCCGCGCACCCTGTAGCAAAAAGCCTGTTGGAAAAACTTGATTTTCCGCTCGCTGCGCCCAGCGCTAATAAATTCACCGGGATAAGCCCTACGTGTGCCGCCCATGTCGCTGCGGCATTCAGTGATCAGAAGCTTACTATACTCGACGGCGGTCATTGCAAAAAGGGTATTGAATCTACTATAATTGGTTTCAAAAATGAAACCCCAATACTCTACAGGCTGGGTGCCATTCCGATCGAAGATATTGAAGCGATCACAGGAAACGTTGAAATTATGAATCAAAATAAAGGCGTTAAACCTGCAGCACCAGGCATGATGAAAAAACACTATGCCCCCCGGACACCCTTGGTTCTTATCAAAAACATTGATCAGTTGGGAAAAGTAAAGTTTGGTAAAAATGCAGGGGTTATTTTATTCACAGACAATGTAAACGTCCCCGCGGGTTTTCAATGTGAGATTCTATCAAGGCATGCCGATCCTGAAGAGGCATGTGCAAATCTCTATGCGGCTTTACATAGGCTGGATAACGCTCAACTTGACTTTGTTTTTGCTGAACTCTTGCCCGAGACAGGCCTCGGGGTCACAATTAACGACAGGCTAAGGAGGGCAGCGTCCAATATTCTATGAAAACCGTCATACGAAATACCCAAATCGTTAACGAGGGACAAATTGTTCGAGGGGATTTATTGATCAGCGAGGAGCGGATCGAAAAAATAGCGCCTGTGATTACCCTGCCAGATGCGCAAGCTTACCACGAGATAAACGGAGAGTCGTTATATCTCATACCCGGTCTTATCGACTCCCATGTGCATTTTAGGGAACCAGGCCTTACACATAAAGGCAATTTAGCCACTGAAAGTGCAGCAGCCCTGGCAGGCGGCGTTACTTCAATTATGGACATGCCCAATACGTCCCCTGCC
>JAFDZK010000322.1 GCA_018267005.1 Bacteroidota bacterium | reverse complement strand
GCGCCGTGCTTACCATTTTCATTTCCTGCATCGGCTTGTTCGGTCTGGCTACTTTATCGGCCGAACGCCGCAAGAAAGAAATCGGTATACGCAAGGTGCTGGGCGCCAGTGTTCAAGGTATCGTAAGAAAGCTGTCAAAAGACTTTGCCGTTTTGGTTTTGATATCCGCGGTAATTTCAGCTCCGGCGGCCTGGTGGGCTATGCACAAATGGCTTCAGAATTACCCGTACAGGATCAATATCAACGCCTGGATTTTCTTGTTGGCAGCGGTATTTGTATTACTGATCGCCTTGGTGACGGTAAGTTTCCAGACCATCAGGGCGGCGGTTGCCAACCCCGTGAATAGCTTACGGTCTGAGTGATGGAGTGAATAGTCAATAGTGAATAGTCAATAGAGAGAAACACAAATTCACTATTCACTATTGACCTATTTTAGCTAATGCCTTGAATTCGTACACATTCCATATCACCCTTTATGATGTTGCATTCTTCGGAATGACATTCATCGGGTTGACGTTTGCTTTGCAATTATGGTTCGCCCAAAGCGTCAACCGTGCTGGTAACAGGTACCTGGCTTTGGCCTTGCTGACTATGATCTTATGGATGGTGCGCGTACTGATTACCGACGTCCGACTTGAAACCCTGTCGCCCAGTTGGGACAGGCTGCCGATGCAGTTCCTGCTTGCTCTTGGGCCCCTGATCTACTTTTATGTGCTGAAAATAACGCGCCCCGGGCATAATTTCAGTTATAAGGACATACTGCACTTTAGTCCTTTGGTGGTTGAACTGGGTGTCCAGGCATTGGAGATTCGCGAAAGTATAGCGACGGAGGGCGCCACCAGTAATACGCCGGCCTTTCAATTGCTTAACCCGGTACTGCAATTGCTCATATTTATTTCCATCATAGCCTACGTGTACCGGTCGGATAAGCTCATCCAAAATTTTTACCGGCGGTTGCCCCCAACGCTGATGGACAGGTCGCTGCTCGAATTCCGGTGGCTGCACCGTTTGCTGGCGGCTACCGCTTTGCTATGGCTATTGTGGATATGTTTTGCTGCAGTCGATTATTTCGGCTACCGGAATCAATTGGGGATACACGTTTATTATCCCTTTTACATTTTTTTCGCAGTGATCATCATCTGGACGGCCGCCGCCGCTTTCCTGAAGCCACAAGCAGGGCTGATGGCCCAGCAACGTGCTGCGGCAAGGCCACCTTTGCCGTCAGGATTGAAAGAAAAAGGTGCGTGGCTTAAAAAAGCTATGGAAACCGACCGGTATTACCAGGATCCGGAGCTAAGTTTAGCGTTATTGGCCGGGAAGCTCGAACTGCCTGCCCGCGAATTGTCACAAATCATCAATACGGCGCTCAATAAAAGCTTTAATGACTTTATCAATGAATACCGCATCCGGTATGTAATCTCGAAAATGCACGACCCGGAATATAAGCATATCACCCTGCTTGGAATTGCTTATGAGTCCGGGTTCAATTCCAAAGCCACATTTAACCGCACTTTTAAACAAACTACGGGCAAAACACCGTTGGCATATAAGGCCAGCATTGAAAAAGAAGTCTCATTTCATGACTTGAGACGACACTCCCGATATGCGGCAATAGTTTCGAACCATGAAACCACGCATAAGTGGTCGGAAGAGAAATTAAACCGCAATTATATGTTTAGAAACTATATCAAAACGGCTGTTCGCAATCTGAAGAAAAACCTCGGGTTTACGGCCATTAACGTGCTGGGGCTTTCGGTGGGCCTGGCTATTTGTTTACTCATCGTGTTTTATGTGGCAGACGAACTGAGCTACGATAAATACAATACCAAAGCCGACAGGATTTACCGCGTTACTGTTGATGCCATGCTGAATGGTCATGGGGGAAAGTATGCTACCTCAGAGGGACCGCTCGAAGCTGCGTTAAAGGACAATTTCCCCGAGATTGAAAAAGTGACCAGGATAATCGACAAGCGAGGTCTTGCGGTTTCGGCGTCTAAATTCAATATCCGCAAGGGCAACAGCAATATCGAGGAAAAACGCGTGGTTTATACTGAGTCGAGCCTGTTTGACGTATTTACGCTGCCCATGGTTTCCGGTAATCCGAAGCATTCGCTGGACGATCCGCATACCGCCGTTATTACCGAAAGCGCCGCTCAAAAGTATTTTGGTAAAACAGATGCGGTAGGACAGGTGCTCACCATAAATGACACCAGTCAATACCGTGTTACAGGTGTGATAAAAGATATTCCCCTGCAATCGCACTTCAATTATGATTTCTTCCTGTCATTTTCAAGTTTGCCCGAAAGTCACTGGAAGGGCTGGGGCTACAGCGGGGTGCATAACTACCTGCTTTTAAGGCCCGGCGCCAATATCAAAAGCCTCGAATCGCGTATTGCACAACTCGAGATCAAAAACTCGCCGGTGCAGCCGGGGGTTTGGACAACCGGCGGCAATTATTTAAAAACAGAATTAACTCCCTTACTGGACATCCATCTCAAATCAAACGCCGAGCTTGAACTGGACAAAGGCGGCAGCATGCAATACGTGTATATCTTTTCATTTATTGCTACCATCATTTTGCTGATCGCCTGCGTTAATTTTATGAACCTCTCTACCGCCCGATCATCCAACCGGGCTAAGGAAGTAGGAGTAAGGAAAGTATTGGGTTCAGCCCGTGGTAACCTCATCGCGCAGTTCCTCACAGAGTCCACTTTAGTCACATTGATTTCCGCTTTCATCGCCATTGGCTTAGCCGTATTGCTGTTGCCGCTATTTAACCAGGTGGCCGGCAAGCAATTGGGTTTCACATTTCATTCACTTACCTGGCTGGCGCCGTCGCTGATTGCGATCGTCCTTGTTGTTGGCTTCCTGGCGGGATCATACCCTGCACTATACCTTTCAGGTTTTCAGCCCATACAGGTACTGAAGGGGAAATTGTCAGCCGGCTTCAAAAACAGTATCCTGCGCAACTCGCTGGTGGTGTTCCAGTTCGGTATTTCCATTATGCTCATTATCTGTACACTGGTCATCTATAACCAACTGAACTATATTCATAACAAGAACCTGGGCTTTGACCGCGACCAGGTCCTGGTGATTAAAAATACGGCGGTGCTCGGTAAACAAGCGGAATCGTTAAGGAAGGAGATCAGACAAATGCCCGGTGTGGTGAATGCCACCATGTCTCTATACCAGCCTACCGGCGACGACCGCATGAAGACAGGTCTTTTCCCCGACAAGGAGATCGATGTGAAGAAAGACATCCTTTCAGAGTTTTGGTCGGTTGATGAAGATTACATCAATACCATGGGTCTTAAGTTGGTTGCAGGACGTAATTTTTCTAAACAAATGGCATCAGATACCTCGGCAGTGATCGTCAATGAAGCCTTTGTGCAGAAGTTTGGTCAAAAGGACCCGTTAAATAAATTCGTTTACCGGAATTCATACGGCGTGCAGCAGTTTCATATCATCGGTGTAGTTAAGAACTTCAATTTCGAATCACTAAGAGACAAAATATCGCCTTTAGTATTGGTTTACTCACCTGATAATGGCGCGATCAGCGTCAAAGTAAAAACCGCTGACCTTGCAGGCCTGGTGTCTAAAATTGAAGATAAATGGAAGCAGTTTTCACCAAACCAGCAGTTCAGCTATTCCTTTATGGACCAGGATTTTGATGCGACATATCGTTCAGAACAAAAACTGGGTACGCTGTTCATATCCTTCAGTACGCTGGCGATTTTAATTGCTTGCCTTGGTTTATTCGGCCTGGCGGCTTACGCGGCCGAACAGCGCACCAAAGAGATCGGCATCCGCAAGGTGCTGGGTGCAAGTGTGTCGGGTATCGTGGGTATGTTGTCGATAGACTTTATCAGGCTTGTATTCATTTCCATGCTAATGGCGTCACCTTTAGCCTGGTATTTTATGAATAGATGGCTGCAGGACTTCGCCTATCGAACTGAATTTCATTGGTGGATACTGGCAGTGGCGGGTGCGGTTGCCACACTCATAGCATTTGTGACCATCAGTTTTCAGTCTATCAAAGCGGCGCTGGCAAACCCGGTGAAGAGTTTGCGATCAGAGTGATTTAGTGAATGGTCAATGGGTGAGTAGTCAATGCAAATAGGTAATAGCATTTTGCATTTAGAATTTAGATTTCAGGATTTAGAATTTTTACCGTGAACTCATATACATTCCATATCACTCTCTATGACCTGCTGTTCACGGGCATGATATTCACCGGGCTCAATTTTGCCCTGTTATTAGCCTTTGCTAAAAGTGTTAACCGTACGGCAAACCGGATTCTTGCCCTGGCAATGATGGTTATGGTTTTGTGGATGATACGGATAGTGGCCGTTGATATCAGGCTTGAAAGCTATCTGCCGGGCTGGGACCGGCTGCCCATGCAATTCCTGCTGGCACTCGGCCCGCTGATCTACTTCTATGTGCTGAAAATAACACGCCCCCATTACAAATTCGGCGTCAAAGATCTCTGGCATTTTAGCCCATTACTGCTCGAACAGGGGATGCTTGCACTAACGATCAGGGAAAGTATGAGGACCGGTGCGGCCACTTACGTGACATCGGCCGCGCAGTTATTGAACCCGGTATTGCAATTGCTCGTTTTTATTTCTGTCATAACCTATCTGTATTTGTCCCATAAGCTTATTCAAAAATTTTACCGCGGACTACAACCCGTTTTAATGGACCGGCCTCTTCTTGAATTTCGGTGGCTGCAGCGCCTGTTAGTCGCCACTGCCTTGTTGTGGGTGTTGTGGATAGGTTATGCCGCTGTTG
>JAFDZK010000321.1 GCA_018267005.1 Bacteroidota bacterium | reverse complement strand
GATCCTTCGCCAAAGGTGGTGGTCACAGCGAAATAAGTTTTTTTTGAACGAGCTTGTCCAGGTACAGGTCGATCTCCAGGTCGCCCATACCGTATATCGTGTCGGAATCCCAGAACTGGCGATAGATACTTTGCCTGGTTCTATTTCCGCCGTTGTAAATATCTAACAGGCGTTGTTCCACGGCGTTCAAACCGAGATCATTTAAGCGTAAACGGCCAACGTGAGCCTGAAGCGCCGGCTTCAATAAATGCAGGTTACCCCAAAAATTGGTTAAATTGATCCATTTTTCAATATCATCCGCATTTTCCCGCACGTATAATTCCCAGGCCTGTTCGGCGATTACAAAATCGGGCTCATCCAGTTGCGCCCGGATGTTGTCGTACAGGTATTCCAGTTGTCCGCCATCCAATTCGCCCATTCCCCTGAATATTTCTTTGCCCGGGAACCCGGCTGGACAGATGAGATAAATTGCCGGGAGTGAAAGATCGGTTTTCTTCAAAAGCAAATTTATCACGCCAAGCAGGTTAGCCTGGCAATGCAGGTCGAACTCAAACCATAGGTTTATTTCGTCATAAGGACCGCTCAGTTCATCCAACGAGTCGACCACGTTTTTCTGATATTCCTCCGGCTTTTCTTTAAAAGTATGGCATATCCATTCTTCGCGCAGTTTCCAGAAATCAGCAGATGAAATGTCTTCGATCAGCGGACCTTGCGAAAGCACTTCCCGCCAAACCAGCGTGTCACCTTCCAGGCCGGTATCACGGAAGCTATGAGCGGTGGAATCGCCGTTAAGAATGTGGAGAATGGCAGACATATTCAAATATCGGACTTTTTCTTGTCGTTCTATGCCCTGCAAAAATCCGACATCCAAATTTCTTGCTACTTTTGAGCCGTCATGGTCAAACCCGGTAAATTGTATTTTGCTTCCGACTTCCATCTCGGCGCCAACGGATATGCGTCGAGCCGCGAACGCGAGGCGCGCCTGGTGCGGTGGCTGGATACGATCAAGGCTGATGCTTCCGAGGTTTTCCTGATGGGCGACGCCTTCGATTTCTGGTTCGAATACCGGACCGTGGTGCCTAAGGGATATATCCGTTTCCTGGGCAAACTGGCCGAGCTGGCCGACGCCGGTATCAAAATTTATATGTTCAAAGGCAACCACGATATGTGGATGTTCGACTATTTTACAAAGGAATTTGATGCGACCATTATTTCGAACGAACTGGTCATAGAACGCAACGGCAAAAAGTTTTTCCTGCACCACGGCGACGGCCTCGGTCCGGGTGATACTTCTTATAAAATTTTAAAAAAAATATTCCGCAGCGGGCTATGCCAGTGGCTGTTCGCACGCCTTCATCCGAACTTTGGCGTGGGCATAGCCAATTACTGGTCGGGCCACAGCCGCATTGCAAATGAAAAAAAAGAGGAAAAACCAGTAAAGCAGGAATTTCTGCCGATATTTTGTAAAGAGCTGCTGAAAACCGAATATTACGATTACCTGGTCTTCGGCCACAGGCACAAACCGCTGGACCTGCTAATCGGCGAAAAAAGCCGTTACATCAATCTCGGCGAATGGGTGAGTTATAATTCTTACGCCATTTTTGACGGAACCGATATAAAGCTCGAATACTTCGAAAACGCTATTATAGCTGCGGTGTAATATCTTCTCAGGCTATCGCGGCCTCCTGAAAATCCCCCTAAAATTTCGTACTTTTGTGCGCCTTTTCGCTGTATAGCTGTTGCTTGCAGGAAGATATACTGTATATGTTAGAAAAATTAGAAGCTATATACCAACGCTGGAAAGATGTGGAAGCCGAGCTGAGCAGCCCTGATGCTATGGCCGACATGAAGCGTTTTGCCCAGTTGAATAAGGAATATAAGGACCTTGCCAAGGTTGTTGATGAGTATAACATTTATAAGAATATACTCAGCAACATCGACACGAATAAAGAGATCCTCGCTACCGAAAAGGATGAGGAATTCCGCGAAATGGCGAAGGCTGAACTGGACGAACTGCTGGTGCAACGGGATGAGAAAGAAGAAGAGATCAGGGTGATGCTGATCCCGAAAGATCCGGAAGACTCTAAACACGCCATTGTGGAAATTCGTGGCGGCACAGGGGGTGATGAAGCTGCACTTTTTGCAGGCGACCTGTATCGCATGTATATGCGCTATTGTGAAAAGCGAAATTGGAAGACCGAACTGGTTGACTATACCGAAGGCACTGCGGGCGGCTACAAGGAAATTGTATTCAATGTTTTGGCTGACGACGCTTTCGGGACTTTGAAATACGAATCGGGAGTCCACCGCGTGCAGCGCGTACCCGATACCGAAACACAGGGCCGGGTTCATACCTCAGCAGCCAGCGTAGTGGTATTGCCTGAAGCCGATGAATTTGACATCGAGCTTAATCCCGCCGATATCCGCAAAGATTTGTTTTGCGCTTCCGGCCCGGGCGGCCAATCGGTAAATACCACCTATTCAGCGGTACGATTGACACACATTCCAACCGGAATTATCGCTCAATGCCAGGATCAAAAATCGCAGCTCAAAAACTACGATAAGGCCTTGCAGGTGTTGCGTTCGAGGATATACGAAATGGAATTGCAAAAACACCTGGAGGACATCTCCAAGAAGCGCAAAACCATGGTATCAACCGGCGACCGCTCCGCCAAAGTGCGCACCTATAATTTTCCGCAGGGACGTGTTACCGAACATCGCATCGGTTTGACCATTTATAACTTGCCGGACGT
This sequence comes from Bacteroidota bacterium, assembly GCA_018267005.1. Lineage (GTDB taxonomy): Bacteria > Bacteroidota > Bacteroidia > Sphingobacteriales > Sphingobacteriaceae > Mucilaginibacter. Next base: position 2,054 of record JAFDZK010000321.1, on the reverse strand, counting down.
AATGAACGGCAACATCCAGGAGATCATCGATGCGCTGCAGTTTGCCGAAAATGCGGAAAAACTAAAAGAAGGTACAGTCGCATAACAGCCAAGAATACAACCTGGCAATAATTCCCTCCGGCCCACCTGGAGCATTTCGTCCGCATTAATTTTTCAATGCTGGAAATCTGATTGAGGTTTATGGGCCGCACCGCGTGTTAAGACCGTGTTTTCATGTTATTTTCATGTTAACGGTTTACCTTGGCGCTCAACGAGCGTGTAATTAACACTTATTGGCTGTTCTCCATTTGTCAAATTAAACTTTCAGTCCCGGGGAATGTTCAACACATAATCACACAACCTATGTTAGCAGTAAAAACATTTAACAGCGACCAGGACGTATTCAGGCGTTCTATGCGGCTGATGGGCAGCAACTTCGAAATCAGCGTCGTAGGCCATGATGCCGTTCGGGCCGGACAATGCATAGATATCGCCTCAGCCGAAATCACACGCGTCGAGAAGTTGCTGAGCGCATTCAATGACGACAGCCCGATCAACGAGATAAACCGGAATGCTGGTATAAAACCTGTAAAAGCCAGTGCAGAGATATTTCGCCTGATAGAACGGTCGCTTAGCATTTCTGACCTTACGCAAGGCACTTTTGACATTAGCTATAACGTGCCGGACGCCGAAACTGTGCATGAAGATAAACAACCGGTTAAATTGACGAGCTACAAACAAGTGATCCTTGATCCGGAAAAAACAACGGTTTTTTTGAAAGAAAAAGGGATGAGGATAGGATTTAGCGCTGTAAGCAAAGGATATGCCTCCGACCGTGCCAAATATATCCTGCAAATGGCCGGGGTTTCGAGCGGAGTTATCAATGCAGACGGTGATTTGCTCACCTGGGGACTTAAACCTGATGGTCTGCCCTGGACGATCGCAAGCGCAGATCCGGAACAGGAAAGCCAGCCGTACGCCCGTATTAATATCAGCAACATGGCCGTAGCCAAATCCGGCAATTTAGCGGCAGGTGATATTGCCGGTCAACCCCAAAAAGTGCCTGGCGCAGACTCAAAAAAAGACTGCCCGGACGGTATACTTAAAAGTGTGAGTGTCGTGAGCCCCTCAGCCGAGCTATCGGATGCCATGGCCACGCCGGTCATGCAGATGGGAGTAAACGCGGGTTTGTGTTTTATCGACCGGCTGCAGCAGTTGGCTTGTGTCATTATTGACGACCATGATCACGTTTATACCTCCAGGGAAATCGATTATTTAGCTTAGGTTCAAACCTTGCTGTAAAAGATATTTCAAATAATACCCCTCGGCCCGGCCGGCACGTTAGACAGGCCTAATAAAACGAGATCATTGCCATACTGCTTTTGAGACGCAGTGAATAAATGATCAAAAAAGATCATCCACACCTATGGATTAAAGTTTAAACAGCCTGATTTGACGATCGGGCTTTATTTTTGAATTCATTTGGACAAATTTGATAAGATATTTACAATGCTCCCCCGCAAATGACTAAATGGTTTGTGTATATAGTTTTGCTGTTGGTACTCATTCCCTGGATATCATTTGCCGGCATTGACCCGCATCGGCCATATCATACGATTACCCGTTTCGATTCGCTGACAGAAGCAATAGCCGACACCACTACGAATAAAAATAAGCAGCCCAGGGACTCGAAAATAAAGGAAGTGGCTAAAGCAAAGCGTCTTCCAAAACCTGAAAAGATCGATGAAAATAATGGTTCAGGATCAGATAAAAAGAAAAAAAGAGAACGCAGGCCGCCAGGGCTTGAACGTCCACCCGAAATACCCCGGCATAACGGTGGATAATAAATTATACGTATATTATAATGGCTTAACCATGAGGTATATTTGCATACTGTTTTTTTTGGGCATTTGCCTGAGCACTGAAGCCGGTGTAAATAAGCACACGGCTTTGAGCCGTCGCAGGTTTGCAATAACGGCCGACACCGATACGGTCGCACGGAAACAATCCGTTTCTGTAGGAATAAGCTATGGCAGCGATGCCAGCTTTTTCGGCCGCACCGGCCCGGTTAAATA
>JAFDZK010000320.1 GCA_018267005.1 Bacteroidota bacterium | reverse complement strand
CTGGAATTTGATTATATAACTTTTGTGAAATCGTCGGTGATCAACATGTCTGTTTATTATAAACACACCAGCGGTCTGATCGAAACCATAGCTTCACCGATCCTTGTCCAGGTCGATGCGAATAACGCGCAGCCCGGCACCCTGACCACCTCCCAGAACATCGGAAATAATAACTCTTTTGGTACCAGCTTTTTCGGTTCGGTAAGCCCGATCAGGAATGTGACATTAAGGGCAAATATCAACGCTTATACTTATAAGCCGGATCCATCGGGCCTGTTCCTCAGGGATCAAACCCAGAATGGCACCTATGTACAGTACAGTGGCTTTGCCATGGCCGAGTGGGACCTGAAGAGCGGTTTTATTGCCCAGGTATTTACTTTCGGCAGCTCGCCCCGCCATACTATACAGGGCACCAATCCTTCATTCAGCATACTGGGAATGGGCGTGCGCCAGCAATTCATGAAAAAGAAAGCATCCCTGGGTATAAACGTGCTCGAACCGTTTAACAAATACAAGAATTTCAATTCCCAACTATCGAGCCCCGGATTTACACAGAACAGCACTTTTGCATTCCCGTTCCGTTCGGTGGGCCTTACCTTCCAGTATAGCTTTGGTAAGACAACTTTCAGTCCGGAGAAGAATAAGATCAACAACGACGATATTAAACAAGGCGACCAGGGCATGGGTGGCGCACCTGGCGGCGGCGCAGGCGGTGGTGGCGGCGGCGGCCGTTAACAATGATGTGCGGATGTGCAGATGATGATAAATTATCTGCACATTTTGCTTTTAATCCGGGCTATCAACATCGATCCCCATACGTTTGAGCAGCAGCGAGGCGTTGAACGTTTTGCACTCGCCCTGCCTGATCTTATAGTCGAACAGCATTTCTCCGTCGGTAACCTGTATATCGAAATAAAAGTTACGGATATAATCCGGGTGCTGCTTTTCCAGGTCGGCTAATTGCAAGTCGTGGGTGGCAACGAGGCCCACGCCTTTCTTCCTGATCAGTTGCCCAATCACCGCTTTTGAGCCGCGGTATTTATCCACTGAATTGGTGCCGCGCAGCATCTCATCGATCAAAAAGAACACCTTTTCATTACTGTTCACTGCATCAAGCAGCATTTGTAAACGGTCCAGTTCCGCTTTAAAGGTCGATGTGCTTTCGTTCAGCGAATCTTTGATTCGCATGTAGCTGACCAGGCTCATCACCGACACGTGCATCGACGCAGCGCAAACCGGTCCACCGCACAGTGCCAGCACAGTATTGATGCCCAGTGTGCGTAGAAAAGTGCTTTTTCCGGCCATATTCGAGCCGGTGATAATGTCTATCCTGAAAGTATCATTCAGTTCATAATCATTTGCCACACGAACTGCCGATTTGATCAACGGATGAGCGATTTGCCGGGTGGCTAAGGTGTAACCACGGCCTTCGGCAATCCCGGGAAAACGCCATTCCGGGTAATTGATATGCAGGCTGGCCAGGCTCATCAGCGCTTCAAATTCAGCCAGTATCTCAAAGGCTTCATCAAGGCTGCTGCTGTTAGTCCGCTTCCAGTGTTCAATGGCGATGACCTGTTTAAGCGACCATAAAAAGAATACATTCAGTAAAAAGCCAAAAAACATAATGAGCGTATAGCCCAACTTATTGATCAGGCGGGATAATTCCCTGATCTGCTCCGATGTTCCGCCTTTTTTAAGTTGGTCGGCCAATTGTGCACATCGATCGCTTGTCCACGATTCTGCTTCGATAATTTTAAATACATCAGAATAATTTGCCAGCAACCCGCCTATTTTATCAGCAAGAAAGCTCGATTTTAAAATAGCGGTGCCTTTCTCCACTTGTATGGCTATATTGAGGAAAGCCAGCACAATAGCCAACAGGTAAGCCGGGTGATAAAAGTAGCCCGCTGCAATCGCCAGCACCAACAAAAATGGCGCGGCCTTAATGTAAGGAACTATCCACCGTTCGCCTGTTAATTGAAAAGGGGCATGCAAATATTTCAGTAACTGTTGCAGTTGATCGCCGTTTTCTTTGGTGGCAAATAGCAATCGCGCCTGCAAACCGTGTTTGCGGTCAATTTTAGTTGCAATTTCCTGCAAGGCTTGCTGTCGCGATAATATCTCTTCCTTTTGGGCAGGCGCTTTGAGCCAATTGCTGAGTTTTTGGTTGCCGGCGGAAGTCGCTGCCCTGTTCACTAACTGGAATAATGATTCAGTACCGAAAATGTCCAGGTCGGAACTGTATGGATGTTTGTCATCGGCGAACTTTTCGCCGTTATTATAAATATTCTGATGCGCGGTAATACTGCCAATTTCATTTTCGTTTACCATCGCCAGGTTGCTGAAATAGACCCTTTGTCGTTCGAACTCGCTTTGGCGCGACACCAGCCATGCAAAACTAAGTGTTAAAATGATGAGGGCAACTGCGATTATCGTAAAGCTATCCAGCTTCACTGCAATTACTACCGATAATATCATCAGTGCAAAAACAACAAGCCGGCACAACGAATAAGTATTGACAAGCTTTTGATATTGATCGACTTTAGCGCGAGCTGTCGCGGCCCATTGTTGATAATGCCCGATAATATCCTGTTCCATTAATTTTTGTTGTAAGGCGCAAATGTTGTAAAGTTGTAATGTTTTCGGCCATTTGAGTAATATATATGAAAATAACATTGATGATCGTCGGCAAAACTGAGGAAGCGTGGTTAAGGGAAGGCATCAGCAAATACCTGAACCGGCTGCGGCATTATACCAGGATCGATTTTATCGAGATACCCGAGCTAAAGAATACGAAAGCATTGTCGCCCGACCAGCAGAAAGAAAAGGAAGCTGCCATGATCATGCCAAAGCTCTTGCCTGCTGACCAGGTGATCCTGCTCGATGAGCGCGGAACGGAACTCACGTCAAAGCAGTTTGCCGCATTTATCGACAAAAAAGCTCTTAATTCGGTAAACAACCTGGTTTTTGTGGTGGGCGGCCCTTACGGCTTTGATCAAAGCGTTTACCAGCGGGCCAATGACAAAATATCCCTTTCACGGATGACGTTCTCGCACCAGATGGTACGCTTATTTTTCACCGAACAGCTTTACCGCGCCTTTACCATCATCAAGGGCGAGCCGTACCACCACGAATAGGGTTAAAAGTGAAAGGGTAAAAGAACCCAGGTTTTTTATCTGTCGTTTCACCTCATAAAGGAATATTCCCGTGCTTCTTCCTCGGATTATTCACAACCTTATTCTCCAGCATTTTAAAGGCATGGATGAGTTTGATGCGGGTTTCCGCCGGATCGATCACCTCATCGATAAAGCCGCGTTCGGCGGCCCGGTAAGGATTGGCAAAAATATCGGAATAGGTCTTTTCCATTTCCAGCCATTTGGCATCTTTATCTTTTGCCGCGCCGATCTCTTTTTTAAAGATAATTTCAGCCGCTCCTTTGGCGCCCATCACGGCTATCTCGGCCGAGGGCCAGGCGAAGTTCATATCCGCGCCGATGTGCTTGGAGTTCATCACGTCATAAGCACCGCCGTAAGCCTTGCGGGTAATGACGGTAATACGCGGTACGGTCGCCTCGCTGAAAGCATAAAGCAGTTTGGCGCCGTTGGTAATAATGGCGTTCCATTCCTGGTCTGTGCCCGGCAGGAATCCTGGCACGTCTTCAAATACCAGCAGTGGAATATTGAAGCTATCGCAGAAACGCACGAACCGCGCGCCTTTAGTTGAAGAGTGAATATCTAATACCCCCGCCAAAAACGCAGGCTGGTTAGCCACTATGCCAATGCTTCGGCCGGCCAGCCGTGCAAATCCCACGACGATATTCTCCGCAAAATCCTTATGCACCTCCAAAAACGAATCCGCATCGATCACGTGATTGATCACGTCGCGCATGTCATATGGCTGCGAGGCGTTCTCTGGCATAATATCATCCAGTTCCGGCCGTAATTCGTTGCCCGGTTCGTAAGGGGTTGAAGGCGCCCGGTCCTCGCAGTTTTGCGGCATATAGCTCAGCAGCTTTTTGATATGCTGAATAGCGTCGATCTCGTTGGCGCAGGCAAAATGCGTAACACCCGATTTGGTAGCATGCGTTGTCGCGCCGCCCAATTCTTCGGAGGTAACCACTTCGTGTGTCACGGTTTTTACCACATTCGGTCCGGTAACGAACATATACGACGTATTCTCTACCATCAATATAAAGTCGGTTATAGCAGGCGAGTAAACCGCACCGCCCGCGCACGGGCCCATAATAGCCGATATCTGCGGCACTACGCCCGACGCCATGGTATTGCGGTAGAAGATATCCGCATAGCCGCCCAGCGAAACTACGCCTTCCTGGATACGCGCGCCGCCAGAGTCGTTCAGCCCGATCACGGGTGCCCCGTTCTTCATCGCCAGGTCCATGATCTTGCAGATCTTTTCCGCATGGGTCTCTGAAAGTGATCCGCCGAAAACCGTAAAATCCTGCGAGAAGACATAAACCAGCCGTCCGTTGATATTGCCATAGCCGGTCACCACGCCATCGCCGGGATATTTCTCTTTCTCCATGCCGAAGTCGGTGGAACGGTGAGTAACCAGCATGCCGATCTCCTGGAACGAGCCTTCGTCCAATAGAAAATGCAGGCGCTCCCTCGCGGTTAACTTTCCTTTTTTATGCTGACTTTCAATTCGGGCGTGACCTCCGCCCTGCAGGGCATGTTCGCGTTTTTGTTCTAAGACCTTTAGTTTTTTATCCACAACGGGGTTGGTTTATAACAGATCGCTAAAAATAGCAATTATCGGATTAAATGCTGGTATACTATATTTGCGCCATGGAACA
>JAFDZK010000031.1 GCA_018267005.1 Bacteroidota bacterium | reverse complement strand
GTTGGATAATCCTGATCAGGTTTGTCGAATCGGAAAGATCGCCGTAGTGCAGCTTAAATTTTACGTTTTGTTCGTGCGGGTCCTGGTACAGGTGGTCTATACGGTCGGTATTGAACAATGAGCTCCTTCGTTTAATACCATGTACTTCGTAACCTTTTTTTAACAAGAGCTCGGTCAAATAAGCTCCATCCTGCCCGGTCACCCCGGTGATTAATGCTTTTTTCATTATGTAATTTTTATTTCAAATAGATGTTGCGATTTCTTACCGGGTTTTAACGTAACTATACAAACTTTGTTCAACCCTGTAGAAGAAAAAAATAAAAAATTTATCTTCCACGAAGATAAATTTTTATCCTAATTGAAAAAACTAATTAATTGTTATCTTAAAAGTTCTTCCAGTTTATTAATTGTCAGTTACTTATGTCTGCGCGGCTTAATTGGGTTTAACAGGGTTACATGACAATAAATTTGGCGGTATGGTTGATGCCGTTGCCGGTTATCCGTATAAAATAGTATCCGGGTCTCGGCTTTGTAGGGAAATAGATCTGGTAATCGGTGCTTAATGCCTGGAATTTCTTGTTAACTATAATTCCGCCTTGCGAGTCCATTATTTTCACATCCAGACCGCCGGTATTGGGCGGCGCAGTACCGTTACTATTGTTCACGTTAAACATAATATGGTCGGTGGTTGGGTTAGGATAAATATTGATCTTTACCTGTTGCGCGGTATCAGTCGGAAACATGCTGTTCGAGGCGTTGGGCTCGTCGTAAACCACTGGTGGAGCTGTCGAAACGGTATCAGAGTTTTTTATCAATATAATTGAACTGTACGGAGCCAGCGAAATGCTGCCGCTGTGCACCGCGTTTTTTACGTCAACATAAGTGCCGGCGAGTCCAACGGTTTTCGATACGGCGGTATTATTATAGGCGAACAACAAATAATCGTCTGGGTTTGCAAGCGCGCCGTCAGCTGCATAAACACCAAGATTGTCAAGCCAAAAGCTTTGATTCTCATCGTCAACCATTACTACGAGCGTAGCGTCCAGGCTCGCTGATGTCGGCGTAAATATGAAGGTATTTTCGGTCCTGTTTACATCGATCATTGTATATTGCCTTTCGGTAATGGCGTTATAGGGCGCCGCGGTGTTGATCAGGTAAACGGTCATACGTTTGGCGGTTTGTGTTCCGATCAGGCTAAACTTAACCATATATAATTTAGATGAACTTATAGGGCCTATATCGGCGGTAACGGATGCGCTGTAATTAGTCGCCCCCGTTAAAGTGCTAAAATATCCATTGAGCGATCCTGCGTCCAATTTGGTTTGCCATGCTATTTTAAAGTTACCCTGGGAGGAGTAAGCGAAAGCTGGATTGATTGTTGTATTAAAAGTGCTATTCTTAAATTTGCTTCTTTTTGCTGTTTGGGTAATATCGTAATACGGAACGGCAATCGCAGTGGTTGAATTTACATCTTTTCCGTATAAGTGCTGCCATATAGGCAGGTTTAACGACTTGGTCAACACAGAAAACTGAAATTGATTGTCGATAACATTGGAATAATTGTTATTGTTGACAGTGCCTAATACGCCCACGTCGTTTTTAAAGGAGTTTACTGCAAGTACCGGCTGCGACTTGTACTTGGAAAACATGATATTGTTTGTGATTGTGTTGTTTTTTGTAGAAAGCGTAGCGTTGTCGTGAGCGCTGATAAGCTGCACCCCATTGTTGTAAAGCGTATTTAATGTAACAAAATTATTTCGCGCATTATGCAATTTGATGCCACCCGGGCAACCGGTGACGGTATTGCCGGTAATTGTTACACCAGAGCCATTATCGTCTACGTAAATGCCTACTGCACACGCCTGGAAATAACCGCTCGTCCCATCGGTGGCGGCCGTTGAATTTACAATAATGTTGCTAATTATATTTCGTGCATACTCATTGACCGTGGTATCCTTGCCACTAAACAGATAGATGGCGCCTCCATCGTCTTTTACGAATGTAAAATTGCTTATGAAGTTATTTTTTATGGTCACGCTGTCACCGGCGAATATTATGCCGTCATCACCAATGTTCTCGATATCGTTGGTGCTGATGATGTTGTTGTTGCCTGTAATTGCAATACCCTGGTAGGACGGATCCATACTTTGCCCCATGCCAGGCACCGTCCCGATGTTTTTAACGACATTATTGCTGATATTGGCAAACTGGCCGTTGAACTGAATGCCGGTATTATAACAATTTTGGATCGAGCAATTTTTTATCGTAAGGTTATTTAGGTTTACACCATAAATGCCATCGAGACCGCAATAGCTGAAGTCGCAATTAACAATCGAAAAATAATTTGCATTTGATAATTGAATGCCGTTGGTATTTGCCCCATAGAATGAAATTCCCGAAATAGTAACATAGCTTCTATTTTTAGCGCATAATAAGCTATCGGTGCTGCCTGCCTGAATATTATACGCGGAAGGGCTGGTGGCTCCGTTGTAAATACTCAGTTTATTGGTCGCTTTATCAAAACACCATTCGCCCAATTGGTCAAGCGCACTAATACTGTTTTGTATAAAAAACCCAAAATTGTTCAGTGGGCTGAACGATGAATTGTCCTTGTAATTGATCGTGGTAGCCGTATTGGACAGGATAGTGCCCCTGTCTATGATCCAGTGAGTTTTGCGTATCACTACCTGGGCACCTGCCCAGTTTGTCGCGGTATTTAACGCCGCGCTGGTGATCGAGGTATTGCCGGAATGGCTGTCGATATTCAAATAGCCACTATCAGGAGCAGTAACATTGGGATATCGGCCTATCGATTGCGCTACGCCATTGATCAGTACCACATTGACGAATGAAGCGACTGTAGGACAGTTTGCCTGGTAAATACCTCCGCCAATCGCCGACCATCCCGATACAGGTATCAATCCGCTTATAATCGGTTTAGCTCCGGTACCGTAAGAGGATATTACTATCGGGCTGGCCGAGGTACCTGATTGAGTAATATAGAGCGTGCCTGTAAAAGTATCGCCGCATTTAAAGAGGATTGAATCCCCGGGTTTAATATTTACGAAATACGAATTGACTTTAGCTATAGTTTGCCACGGCGTCGCGCTACTTTTAGCCTGCGTGCTTGTGTAAGAGTCACTTCCGCTTGATGAAACATAATAAGTAGCGGCCTGGCATTGTATTCCGAATAATAGAACAAGGATGGTGATGCGTAAATTCAGAAACATATCTCTCGGCTAAATAATTGTATACCGGCTTTTTTACGCGGGATATTTTTACTTTGTTCCGAAATTTTTATGTAATTACCTGATTTATAGCGTAGTATGTGTTGAATTTGGCTTTAGCTGATAATTGTAAATAGCTATGAAATAGTCGGTTATGATTTGAAGAATTTTACTTTCTACCCCAAAAAAATGTTAATAAATAAATAGCGAAGAGGCCGATAAGGATATAATAATGAACATATGGGACATGGTACTGCTTGTCTTGTATCTTAAAAGTTATGTTAAATAATATGAGGCTGATAATAGGGAACCAAAGAAAATTGCGAAATAGTTGAAGCTTTTTCATTCCGGTTAAATTAGGTGCTAAAATATAAAATAGTGTGCACCGCCTAAAATTACGATAAAACTGATTTTTTGCGGTCGGTATCGTCATCTATAACTACAGTTTCTGACATTAGTTGAGTAGTGACGGGATACCTCATTTTTCGGTTTCTCCAATGAACTTTTTATAAATGTCCAGGTACCTGGCGGTCATGACGGTGATATTAAATTCACTGAAAACCAGGTCGTAAGCTTTTTTCGCGACCGCCCCGGCCAGGTTTTTATCGTCCAAAAGCAACTGTATCCTATCAGTAAGTTGTTCCGGCGAGGCTGCGTCGATGAGGAAACCATTTTCTCCGTCGGTAATCAGTTCATCGGTTCCGCCTCCCCGGGTGGCTATTACCGGCTTTTTAAGGGCCATATATTCGATGATAGAATTTGAAATTCCTTCGCCGTGGACATCGGAGTTTGTGAGCATCACACCGACATCGAACAATTGCACAATAGACTCGATATCTGAACGCTTTCCCAAAAAAATGATCTTGTCGCTCAGACCGGCCGGTACCATCTCCCTTATTTCTTCCAGCATACTGCCGCTACCGATCAATAAAAACCTCAGTCTGTCGATATCCTGCAGTAATTTGATTGCCGCTGCGACCAACGATTTGAAATCCTTCCGGGGTTCAAAATTTGCAACCATACCAATTACAAAAAGCCCCTGGAAGTTCGGGCCAAGAATTTCGGTTTTCAGCGCGACCGGATCTTTTAGATTCTCGAACCTTTTGAAATCCATGCCGTTGTAAACGCAAAGCGATTTTGAAACAGGCGCCCGGTAGGATTTTATTCCGGCTTTCGAATTGGAAATGATCAGTTTTGAGAATGGAAACGATAATCTTCCTCTTAAGTAATATTTATCCCGAAAATTGATATTGCGGGGCGCATCCGCTATAAACCCGTTGATAAACGATCTTCGCCGCCGTATGGCGCAAGGTATAAGATACATAGTTGCCAGCGACCCCCACGAGTGAATGATATCAGGATTGTGCTTCTTTATTATATCATCGATGATCTTAATAGGAGAGAGCGTAAGTTTCGACTTCCTTGGCACTATAATGAATTCGATTGGAAGATGATAGATATAATCATAGCCGACGTCGTCCGACAAGGACAATAAGATGATTTTATGCTCTGGTACCAAGAATTTGATGAGTTCCAGCAGTCGCCGTTCCTTACCACCGGTACCCATGGTGTCATTTAGAAAAAAAATCGTCATAAAGTTCTCTTTAATAATTTTGCAGGATTACCAGCGACTACGCTGTTTGATTCGACATCTTTCACTACTATGCTGCCTGCGCCGATAACCACATGATCGCCAATATGGATGCTGCCGATGATGCAGGAATTGGCGCCTATGTCGACAAAATTTCCGATGACGGGTGGAGCACCGTCTCCCTTGCTGCCTATCGTTGTATTTTGTCGGATGATACAATCGGAGCCGATCCTGGTACCCGGATTAATAACGGTACCCTGGCCGTGGTATAATCCGCAATTCTTCCCGATGCTTACATTCCACGTAATTTCGATACCTAAAACCCATTCGACGCAAAACCGATAAAATATGAGGTACGGGAACAGGAAAACCAAAAGTATTTTGTTTTTTTTGACGGCAACGGCCATTCTAAAAAGAACTAAAACAAATCGACCTTTAAAATTACGTTTATTTGCATTCCAGTCCTGAAAAATTCCCATGTTGCGATCAAAAGAAAAATTGTGATGATAATGATTTGGTATTCAAGTAACGTTGTTTTTCAATCAATAAAAATGGGCGGCTCGTATCAGCCTATTTTTAAAACACATCGCAAACCGGTTCGGAGCATAGCTATTTCGGGGTTGTTGTGCGTATGGTTTGCTTTGATGTATTCGCGCAAAAGTAAGTAAAAGTTAATAATAAAACGGACAATACGGCCTGAATCGATTCAACGCTTATATAACTGGCTTTGCGGCCTGCGGCATCAAAAAGCTATTATTTGGTCGGATCGTAGATTTAGTTAAACTGGGTTACGATATTCCTGCCGCTGTTTTAATCGCATGATCTTCCGCCGATGCATAACCGCCTGGGGATAATAAAGCTTAGCTGTTACATTGTAGCCCAGACGGTCGCGCAATTTGCTGCGGAAACGGCTTTGCATGTGGATGACCATGCGCCTGTTCCTGATCTCACCTTTTTCATTCACCTGCTTTAATAACCTCAGCGAGATCAAGGCAAGTACTCCGCCGATGATGAAAAAGTAATTCCAGCCCTGCAGGGTGAGTAAATGAAGATGATGCATGCCGATAAACCCTAAGTGCAGGTTCCATTCTATGCGGTGCGATACAAAAAAGTCGGCCATTAAACCGCCAACCACAGGCGCTAATGTTGAAAACAGCGCGACAAACATATTTTTGGCTGTGATATAGGCGATGGCCTCGTTATTTGGTGCCAGCTTGATACCGATGTTTGACAGCGACAGGTTGATACCTGCAGTTGAAAGCCCGCTGATGACATGGATTACTACCAGCAAAGCCAGCATGGTATGTATATTGCCCGGTGTTGCCGCAAAAGCGAATGCCAGGATACAGGCGATATAGAGCGGCGCACAAAAAGCGACGATATTTTTATTACTGAAACGGTCGGAGTAGCGGCCCCATATTTTGATGGAGACGATACTGCTCAACTGGCTGATTATACCGAGCCCGATGATGTAAGCTACGGGTAAACCCATGGTCTTCATCATAAAAACGGCGAAAAACGGCGTGGCCAGGTTTAATGCGAACGCCCAGCAAGAATTGAAAATCAGCAAATTTCGGAAATTCCGGTTTTTTAGTGGCCTGCTGAATAATGCGAACAGATTGCCATCAATTTTACTGGCCTCCGGTTCAGGTGTGCGAAGCAGCAGGACAACGCTTACCATACCCAGCATACCACCCGCGAGGAACAGCAGGTGATAAACCATAATTTCGCTTGCCGGGTAATGGCTTTTGATATAATCAAGCCCCAGGGCAGTGGCCAGGCTGAGACTCACATTGAGTGTTTGAGCCATACGGCTGCGATGCGAAAAAAAAGAGCCCAGCTTCGAACCGGGTATCAGATCCTTCATCCAGGCGTTCCAGCTTGCGCCCGCTAAATCGCCGAATATATGCTGGAAGAACAGCATGACGATGAGTATCTCGATGCTGGTTCCGGCCGTAAACAAAAACGGCAACACGCCTATAGCAATAAGCGGCACACGCGCCATAAAATTACAGAAGGCTGTAATAGCCCGGCGGTTTTTAAACTTTTGAACCAGCCAGATGGACAGCAGCTGAAAAATGGTTGTGAATGTTGGTAATGCGGCAAGTACACCCAACTGAAAATTAGAAGCGCCCATTTGGATGGCCATGGCGGTTAGAAAAGTACCGCTGGTAAATACGACCATCGCTTCGGCCGAAAGTCCGTCGGCGACAACAAGCTTCAAACCAGACTTCAACTGGTCTTCGCTTAAATTTTTTACAGGTTTTAAATTCATTCGTACAGCGCCAGCCTGGCGCCACTGTTAATGGGTTTAATCAATCAAATAATTAATCGGGGAAGAGCTAAAACAATCGCTCTTTACGCCATTAAACGCAAAAAAGTTGCCTATTTTATATCGAAATTTAATTTTTGATTAAATAATTGAAATAGAGCGAGTTGATAAACTCGTACATTTTTTCCAGCGGCCTCAACTGACCTTTTTTTCTGCCTTTGTTTCAGAAGCGCTTCTGACATTATTACAAAAAGGCGATAATCCGAAACACCAACCATAGATGAGTGTTATTTTTTAAACATCAATCACTATGAAAACACTACAATTCGCAACAGTATTAACATTATCGGTAGGCTTGCTTTCGGCTTGTCACAATCCCGATCAGAAATGGGATAGTAAGTCAAGCGCCGATACATTAAATAATATGAAGGATTCTACAGCAGACTCTTCTAAAGGCATCACAAGGGCCCTGGTAATGAAAGTGAATAAAAGCGATGCCAAATTTGCCGTGGAGGCGGCCACCGGTGGCTTGGCTGAAGTGGCACTGGGCCAATTGGCGCAGCAAAAGGCGACTGATCCGGAGGTAAAAGATTTTGGCGCCATGATGGTGAATGATCATTCCAAAGCCAACGATCAATTGAAAGCGCTCGCCAAAAACAAGGGCATAACATTACCCGCAACCTTAAGTAATGACGACCAAAAGCTGAAAAATGACCTTTCGTCCCAACAAGGTAAAGACTTTGACAAGGCGTATGTAACAGCAATGCTCAAAGATCACAAAGAAGATATCCAATCATTCCGGGACGCGATTAAAACGCTCCAGGATCCTGATCTGAAAGCCTTTGCAACCAATACGCTGCCGGTACTGCAGAAGCACCTGGACGCCATCGAGAAAATAGATAAGGCCATGAAGTAAAAAAAAGGGACATGCCGGTGTCCCTTCCTGTGTAAATTGAATTAAACAACTTAATCTGGCAATTAAGTATTTTAATGATGTTGTACCGGTTCCTGCTGTTTCTTCAGCATATCGGCTACCGTGCTATCAGGCATCATATTACTCATAGCAACCTGTGCTTTATTTTTAAAACCCGAGATCACCTTGTCCTGGCCGGCCATTAACGCCTCATAGCCGTCTTTAGCGACTTCCGCCGGATCGGCCATGGCGTCTTTATCCTGCACCGCTTTACTATCCAGCATTTCAGCTTTCCGGAAGAAATCGGTATCGGTAACACCGGGCATCAGTGCGGTTACCGTCACATTGGTTTCCGCTAATTCCGAATGTAATGCTTCCGAGAAAGATAATACAAAGGCCTTGGTAGCATGATAAACCGACTGCAACGGTCCCGGCAGTTTACTTGCTATAGAGGCCAGGTTTAAAATCTTGCCGTCATTCCGTGCTGTCATTTCCTGCAAAAAGTGCTTGGTAAGGATGATGGTAGCGCTAATGTTCAAATCGATTATGGCCAATTCACGCTCCAGGTCAGTATCCTTAAATTCGCCGTACAAGCCCTGCCCGGCATCGTTAACCAGCACATCAATGCGAATTCCCCGCATACGGACTTCTTCACAGAGTTCCATCGCCTGGTTTCTGTCCGATAGATCTTTAGCGATTGAGACTACCTCTATTCCGTAATTGGTGAATTCCGCTTCACGCGTTCTCAATTCTTCTTCGCTCCTGGCTACGTTTACCAGGTTGTATTTATCCTGGGCAAACAATTTGGCCAGTTCATAACCGATGCCGCTTGTAGCGCCGGTTATTAAAGCATATTTCTGATTATTTTCCATAACTGATAGTTTATTCATTACTCCCATGGATTGAGTACAACCTTGACACAATCCTCTTCCTTGTTCTTAAAAATATCATACGCGTGCGATACCTGGCTCAGCGGCAACCTGTGCGAAATAATATCATTGAGCACCACTTTTTCAGATTTTACCAACTCGATCAAATGATCGATATAATTGGTTACCGGCGCCTGCCCCTGTTTGATCGTGATGCCTTTGTCGAACATGCGGTGCAAAGGAAAATTATCGAACGGCGTTCCGTAAACACCCACAATGCTTACCGTACCGTTTCTTCGCACGGCCTTAAAGCATGCGTCAATTACCTTAATAGTACCTTTTTCGAAATTGATAGTGGCTTTTACCTTATCAAAAAAGGAGCGCTCGGCCTCAAAACCCACGGCATCCACGCATACATCGGCTCCACGTCCGCCGGTTGCCTGGCGTATGTATTCTATCGCGTCCACTTCGTGCGGGTTTACGGTTTCCACTTTATTTACCGTCCTTGCTCTTTCCAGCCGGTATTCCAGCGGGTCGACAGCAATTACACGGCTTGCGCCATTCAGCCAGGCCGCTTTTTGCGCCATCAATCCAACGGGACCTGATCCAAAAATGGCTACAGTTTCACCACCCTTCATCTGCGCCCAGTCTATAGCCGACCAACCCGTTGGAAAGATATCGGTCAAAAAAAGCACCTGGTCGTCTGTCAGGTTATCCGGTACTAAACGAGGATTTACGTCGGCATAAGGTACGCGCACATACTGCGCCTGGCCGCCGGAGTAGCCGCCATACAGGTCGGTATAACCGAACAAGGCGCCGCCCTTCTGGTCGAGCAGGTCGCCGTTTGGTCCGTAATGTTCATGATTGGAATTTTCACAATTAACCGGGCTGTTGTGTATACAGAAAAAGCAATGCCCGCAGGCGATGGGAAAGGGCACTACTACGCGATCGCCCCTGTTCAATCTTTTTACACCCGGGCCAACTTCCTCGACAATACCCATAAATTCATGCCCGACAATCATGTCGCTGGCCTGTGGGATACCGCCATCCAAGATATGGAGGTCCGAACCGCAAATAGCTGTTGAAGTAACTTTTAATATAACGTCCCCGGCATCTTCAATGCGCGGGTCTTCCACTGTATCATAGCTGATATCGCCTGGTTTATGGAATACTGCTGCTTTCATAAGATCGTGTTTCCTTTAAGCAACAGGCTTACAGCAGGGCTGTTTGGGTGGAAAATACGGGTTGTTGGCGAGCTATATACCTGTTTTACCGCTCCAGTTCATCGATAAGCAGCCGGGCGACACGGTCGACAGTTTGCAAAACGATGTCTTCGGGCGCGCCTTTAAATATCTCTTTCAGCGGGATATTCTTATCATGGATGATCGTATGAATAAACATCGTACCCACCGGTTTATCCGGTCCTTCGCTGCCGCCGGGCATAGTCAAGCCGGTAACGGCGACAGCGATGTCGGCCTTTAAAAGTTTTCGCAGGCGGCGCGCCATTTCTTCGGTGACCTCCGCAGATTCGGGGGTATACTCAGTGAACAGGCTTTCGGGTACGCCAAGTATATCTTGCTTCACACAGGCATCGTAACACACAATTCCGCCTTTCAATACTTTACCGCAGTCGGGTATCAGCGCCAGTTCGGCCGATAACCGGCCCGCCGTTGCACTTTCGGCAAAAGCGATGGTCAGTTGTCTTTTTTTAAGCAGGTGACTGCATTTTACGAGTAGTTCAGAAGGCATAACATCCGGTTAAATGGTTCCTTGTAAACAGTACAGCCTGTGATAAGTTTTAGACCGGCGAGCCCGCCCCAAAACAAGTATTTATCTGATTCAAAACAGGTATTTACCCCGTAAACTCTCCAGCTTTAAAAGCTGTTCCTTCTATGTATTTAAAAATAATTGTTTAACAAGTTGACTTTCGCGCGATGTATATATTAGGTATAAACGCCGTATTCCACGACTCGGCTGCGTGCATTCTGAAAGATGGGCAATTGCTGGCGGCGGCCGAAGACGAACGCTTTACGCATATTAAGCATGGCAAGCGGCCGGTACCTTTTTCAACATGGGAACTTCCGTTTCACGCTATTGATTACTGCCTTGGTGTGGCAGGTATCCACATCAATGACGTTGATCACATCGCATATTCGTTTGATCCATATCTGCTGATCGGTGGCGAGTACCGGAAAAGGCCTACAATTGAGATACCATTTGAGGCTCATGGCAAACCCGTCAATGAAGACTGGCTGAATCCGTGGGACCCGCTGTTCCTGTCATCGATCGTCAACGCACGCGAACAACTGAACGACGGTTATCCGCATCACCTGCAGAAACGGTTTTTGGGCGCCGATATTAAGCCTGAGCAATGGCATTTTGTTGAACATCACATTGCCCATGCGGCCAGCGCCTTCCATTGCTCACCTTTTGACAACGCAGCGGTGCTGACAGCAGACGGACGCGGAGAGCTGGCTACAACCACCTACAATATTGGTTACCAAAATCACCTTGACCGGATCGGCCAGGTCAACATGCCGCATTCGCTGGGTCTGCTTTATGAGCAGATGACCACACACCTCGGATTTCTGCATTCATCAGATGAGTACAAAGTAATGGCCCTGGCTTCGTACGGCAAGCCCGAGTTTGTTAATGATTTCAGGGAAATGATCCATGTAGACCTTAATGGGCAATATACCATTACCAACCAGCGACTGACCGAGCGCTTTGGCCCGCAAAGGCTGCGGCACCAGGAGTTTACCAGTCATCACTTTAATATAGCGCATTCGCTGCAAGTGGTTTTGGAAGAAACAATGCTGGAGCTGGTGCATTGTCTTCACCGCGAAACGCGGCTGGATGACCTGTGTATGGCCGGCGGCGTGGCTTTAAACTGTGTGGCCAACGCCCGTATCCGTGATAATGGCCCGTTCGAAAATATCTGGGTGCAGCCGGCATCAGGCGACGATGGTACCGCCTTAGGCGCTGCATTATGGCTGGACGCACAGCAGCGTAAGCCCGAAGAAAAGTCGTTTGTGATGAGCCATGCCTACTGGGGACCGGAATACACGGATGATGAGATAGAAAAATTTATGAAATGGTGCAAAGCGCCCTACCGCAGACTGAAGAATGTTGCCGAGGAGACCGCCGATTTGCTTGTTCGGGACAAGATCATCGGCTGGTACCAGGGCCGTATGGAATTTGGTCCGCGAGCGCTGGGTGGGCGTTCCATCCTGGCATCGCCCATCAACGCGTCCATGCAGGCACGGCTAAATGAAGTAAAGGATCGGGAAGACTTCAGGCCGGTTGCCCCGGTGGTGCTGGAAGAGGAAGCGTCAAACTGGTTTAAGAACGCCGCTTATTCACCATTCATGCTGTTTGTTTATGATGTGCTGGAAGATAAGGCGGACCGAATTCCGGCGGTGCGGCATACCGACGGAACCGCGCGCATACAAACCATCAATGAACAGCAAAACAAGGCTTATTATGATCTTCTCAAAGCTTTTTACAGGAAGACGGGCGTCCCGGTTCTCATTAATACCTCGTTCAATACGTTAGGCAAACCCATTGTTTGCACACCGCGCGACGCCATTGAATGTTTCTGGAGTTCGCCTTTTGATGCATTGATCATCGGTTCATTTATTATAGAAAAAGACTATGGAAATATCGGTTATCGTACCAACCTACAGAAGGCCGGCCTTGCTGAAGAAGTGCCTGGAAGCCTTGCTGAAGCAAAAATTTGACAAAGACCGGTACGAAGTAATTGTGGTTAGCGACGGCCCTGACATAGACACGCGGCTGTTAGTTAACAGTATGCTCAAAAACAGGACGGCATCGCTGCGCTTTTTATCGCTACCGGTAAAAAAAGGCCCGGCAGCGGCGCGTAACTATGGCTGGCTCAACGCCAGGGGCAGGATCATTGTTTTTACGGATGACGATTGCCTGCCCGATAAAAACTGGCTGAGCGAAATCGCATCAAACCTGGATGCGAGTAGGGAAGAGGCAGTGACCGGGAAGGTGGTCGTTCCGAGAAACAAACGTCCAACAGATTATGAACAGAACACCGCAGGATTGGAAACCGCGGATTTTGTTACCGCTAATTGCGCCTGCACGAGATTAGCGCTAATTAAAACTGGCGGATTTGATGAACGATTCCCGCTTGCCTGGCGCGAAGACAGCGACCTGGAATTTAAACTGATCTCAGAGGGCATCCCGGTAAGGCGGGTCGAAAGCGCTATTGTGGTGCACCCGGTGCGCGCGGCCAATTGGGGCGTCAGCATTCGAGAGCAAAAGAAAACGCAGTATAATGCGCTGCTTTACAAAAAATACCCAGCTTTATACCGGAAAAAGATACAGGCCATCCCGCCGCTGCTCTACTATGGCATTGTTGCAGCTTTTACAACAATGCTTGCGGGCATATTATTGCATAGCTATTGGCTGGGTATCGCAGGTTTTTATGCATGGATGTTCCTTACTTTTAATTTCATCGTCAAGCGTTTGTATAACACAAGCCTGTCGGCGCTGCATATTGCCGAAATGGTAGCTACGTCGTTCATTATTCCGTTCATTTCCATTTACTGGCAATGGTACGGAGCCTTTAAATACAAGGTATTTTTTCTATGAAACTGCCAGCCAATATCAGAAAAATAGCGGTTTTCAGGGCGCTGCAATTGGGCGATATGCTTTGCGTTATCCCTGCAATACGGGCTTTACGCCGGGCTTTCCCGAAGGCGGAAATTACTTTGCTGGGTTTGCCCTGGGCTAAATGGCTCACCGAAAGGTTCGATAATTATTTTGACCGTTTTATTCATTTTCCGGGTTTCCCGGGCTTGCCCGAACAGGTTTTTGATGCGGCAAAATTCGCCGAATTTCTGCCGGTAATGCAGCGGCAGGAGTTTGACCTGGTGTTGCAAATGCAGGGCAGTGGCTCTGTCGTTAACCCAATGATAGAGCTTTTTGGAACGAAGTTTACAGCGGGCTTTTGCATCGAAGGGCATTATGCGCCCGACAATGGCTTGTTTATGCCTTATCCTGCCTATGGTTCAGAAATAGACCGGCATTTGGCTTTGATGGAATTTTTGGGGATTCCATCACAGGGTAATGAGCTTGAATTTCCGCTCACCGCAACAGACCTGCAGGAATTGAACTGTTTAGGACTGGATATCGAGCCGAAACGTTATATATGTGTTCATCCCGGATCGCGCGGCGTATGGCGGCAATGGCCGGCTGAACATTTCGCAGCTTTGGCCGATTTTTGCTTTGAGCAGGGATATAAAGTCGTCATTACGGGAACAAGGGATGAAAAGACGATCACCAGCGACGTTATCAGGCGGATGGGTTTCGAGGCCATCGATACCACGGGTAAAACCTCCATTGGCGCTGTTGCAGCGCTCATTAGCGATGCCGCGCTGCTGATATCGAATTGCACCGGTGTATCTCACATTGCCGCCGCATTGAAAACACCAAGCGTTGTGATCAGTATGGATGGCGAGCCTAACCGTTGGAGACCCATTAACAAACAACTGCACCGGACAATCAACTGGCTTCAATTGCCTGACTTTGACCTGGTATTTCGTGTAACGGCCGAACTGGTGAATCAACTGGATGCAGGAGTTCTGTCAGCGCACTGACAATCTCTTCCGGTCCGGGCATATCGGCAGGCCGGGCATACAATTTCTGGTTTACAAATCGTATCACTTCATTCCTGCTCCTCAGTTCTTCCGCTACAGGAAACTGCAGCACTTTACAGGGAACTTTCCAGGGCGTATGCTGCGGGTTGGTTTGTGCATATAACACGACCACCGGCGTGCCGACTGCCGCTGCAATATGGGTAGTCCCCGTATTAACCGACGCCATTACCGGCGCGTGCTGGACCAGGCAGATAAATTGCCCCATATCCAAATGGCCGGCTATGGAATAACTGCCTTTGCCGATCGCTGATTGCAGTTTATCGGTAAGACTTTTCTCCGGCGCGGAGCCGGTAAGCAAGACCTGGAAGCCCAGCTCGTTAATAATCTTTTGGGCGGCTTCAACCCATCTCTCCAAAGGATATTGCCGTTTCACTTCGCTAACCCCGGCGTGTAATATCAGCCAGGGTTGATCCAATTTAATTCCGTTCCTTTCAAGCTTGTGCGAAACGCTATTCCAAACATCAGGTACCTGCAGGCATAGCCCCTCGAACGCAGGAGCGGCGCCAACCGCTTTAACCAGGTCAAGATCACGGCGCACCTGGTGGCGGATGAAACTGTAAGGCTCCTCATCCGGCAGCCAATGGGTTAGCAGGCCATAAGGATTCTCGCGACAATATGCCAGCACTTTCGGAATACCGGCCATATAGGCCAGCATGGCTGTGGGTAAAGGGTTTTGGCTGTAAACGGTGAAAATCACGGCGGCATCGAAACGCCTGAACTTTAATGCGTCGATCAAATGATGGATCGCCTCATTGTCGATCATTCGTTCTGTTTTAACCCAGGGCAGATCGAAAACGATGGTCTCATCTATTTCGGGCATAAACGCGGCGATAGCTTTGGCCACAGACGAGGTAAGCAAAGTAATCCGTGCACCGAACGTTTCCTTCAGCGCACGGATAGCCGGGCCGCTCATAATCAGATCGCCCATATTGTCCGGGCGGATACAGAGTATATTTTTGCAGTCTTTCCAGTCCGTCATGCATATTGATGATTTAAGATACAATCTGCCGCTTCGTTAATGGTATGGCAGGTCATGGACGGAACCCTGAATTTGCCGGGGAGCCGTTCTGTTTCGTTTCCATTGTCAATCAAAATAGTCTTACAGCCCGCCCGGTTACCTGCTTCCACATCGTTTAAAATATCGCCGATCATCCAGGAATTGGCCAGGTCGATGTGATGGACCTCAGCAGCATGTAAAAGCATACCCGGCATCGGTTTCCGGCAATAGCAGTCAACCGCATATTCATGGATAATTCCCCGGGCATAGTGAGGGCAGAAATAAAACCCGGCAAGATCAATACCGAATGGCTTCAACAACGAGCGCAATTTTTCTTCAACAGCAAACAGATCTTCTTCCGAAAAATAGCCGCAGGCTACCCCGGATTGGTTAGAGACCACGATCAGTTTATAACCACTGTCGCAAAGCATTTTTAGCCCTTCGATGCAGTTGTCCTGCAAAACAATCAGATCAGGATCGACATTATAGGGCACGTCATATATCAGCGTGCCATCCTTATCGATAAAAACCGCTGCTTTCATATTTTATCTATGCTGCACGGCTGTCGCGCCCGATATTGATCAGCGTGCTGGAATGTTTCCGTTCTCCGCTTACTACGTAGCGGTACAGCTCGTCTATTTGTTCGGCCACTTTAGCCCAGGTAAACCAGGTATTGACATGATCGATGGCATTTCGTCTCATATTATTCAGCTTGTCCTGGTCACTGATAATTTCGGTTATTTTGCCGGCCAGTTTTTTGGGTTGCCTGGGAGGAACAAGTGCACCGCTAACGCCGTCCTTTACGCTGAATTTTATTCCGCCGACATTGGCGCCGATCACCGGCGTTCCACAGGCCATAGCCTCCAGCGGCGTAATACCAAATGGCTCGTACCAGGGTGTGGTAATAAACAGGTCGGCTGCATTGTAATAGAACTTTAGCTTTTCACGGTTTTTGCGGCCCGCAAATAGTATTCTGTCAGTAATCTTTAATCTCCTGGCTAAAGTATGCAGGCGTTTATATTCGGTGCATGCCGACCCGGCCATATTTTCTGAATCGCCGCCCACGATAACCAATCTGAAATCTTTCCCGCCCACCGATTGGAGATAGGCCATCGATTTGATCACATTGTCAATTCCCTTACGCTCTACCATCCGGCCCAACTGCAATAAAATATGGCAATCAGCCGGCAGGCCCAAAAGTCCACGCGCAACCTTTTTTTCAACCGGGTAAAACTCCGAGGAGCTGAACCCACAGGGCACGATACTGATCTGCCGGGGATGTGCCCGGTAATGAGCAATCAGATCGTCCCTGTCCTGCGGGCATTCAGCTATAATGTGGTTCGCTTCGTGAACGATCATTTCTTCTATTTCGATACGTTCTTTGGGGAACCTATCTTTATCCGCCTGGTGAATGCGGCGTACAGAACCCAAAGCGTGGAAGGTGATGACAAACGGAATGTCCAGTTCCTTTTTAATACCGGCGGCCACCAGGCCCGACATAAAAAAGTTGGCGTGGATCAATTCATAATGCAGGTGATTGCGGATGATAAACCGGGTCATGTAATCCCGAAACTCCTGCATATACTGCAGCATC
The DNA here is from genome assembly GCA_018267005.1 of Bacteroidota bacterium. GTDB lineage: Bacteria > Bacteroidota > Bacteroidia > Sphingobacteriales > Sphingobacteriaceae > Mucilaginibacter. The sequence continues at coordinate 6,733 of JAFDZK010000031.1, read as the reverse complement.
TGTTCTTTCGCTACGTTACATTCGGGCCCGGCTTTTACGTGAATCACCCGGATGCCTTGCTGCCAGCTCACAATTTCATCCATGCTGGCATCGTCGCGCCTGGTATATACGTCAACAAGATATCCTTTAGCGGCCAGGTGCTCTGCTAATTGTGCCACGTATACATTTTGCCCGCCTGTATCTACGGTGCCAATGCAAGCCAAAGGCGATGCATGGTCGCTGATAAATGCTATTCTTTTATTTTTATTAGTCATAAGTATTAATGCACAATGTGAAATTTTTTTCGCGCTTCTCTTTTCATTACTTCCCTGAACAGTTCTTCCCATTCATAGGTAAATCTTGTGATATTGAACCGTTTTGCAGCCACCTGCCGCCCATTGGCGCCAATCTCTTTTGCCAGCAGCGGATCATCCAGCAGCAGGTTCATTTTATCGATCAAATAATTGACATCGGTGTGGATAAAACCTGAATAGCCATTGTCGATAACCGACGACAGCTCGGTGGTTGCCAGGCCGACAACCGGCATACCCATCATCATCGCCTCGCAAACCGCCAGGCCTAAACTGGTATAACGGATGGGGTTAAAGAAAAACCGGTAATTCGACTGGAATTGCGGCAGTTGCGGATGTAAAACTTCGCCCAATCCCCAATCACCCGTTCCCATTCCGACGAGGTCTACCGGCACCTGTTCTTTTACCTGCTGAAAAATATCGAAGCCCAGCAAACGGCCCCGGACGGGCAGGTTGTTGATCACAACCAGTCCCTTTCGCAGCGTACCCTTGTATAAATCGCCCGGATCGGTTACACCATGCTCGATCACCCGGGCAGGCGTATTGTTGCTGTCCCACATCAGGTTGTTGAAATGCGTTACGTGAACCAGTACGATATCGGGGTCATTTATTAAATGGCGGGTATCCGTAGGGTGCTGCCGCGGAGGATCATGTTCCAGGTATATTTTTGGCAATTTTCGCTGTTCTTCGGATAATACCTCAAACTGATCGACGAGGTAATTCTGATTGGTTTGAAACAGGATGCAGTCGAACCCGTGATTTTTTACGTCCGCCGCAGGAATTTCAATTACATTATCGCCGAATGGAAATGTTTCGCCGCGACCGTAATACCCCTCAGTTTTTTCGTCTTTTACCGGTATGTATATCTCATAGTTCCCTTGCGAGAGATAAAACAGGTAACTGCCGTGAATATGCCAGGTGAATATTTTCATTTTGCCGGATTTTTCATGCGCTTCTGCAAAGCTTTCAGAAGCGTTTTGTTTATTAAGACAACATGACAGAAGTGAACGGAGTTTGTCCGGCAAATACGGTAAATGAGGTGGAAAATACGTGTTTTATGCCCGTAAACACTATTCGCACGGAAAAAAGAGTATGGCCTTTAACCTCAGTTAGGAGCGGGTGGGGGTGATCAATTTTGATTTGGCAAGGCATTGTCGTGTCCCGCGTCGACCTTATCAGGGTTTTTTCCACTGCGGGCTTTAGAGGACCTCGGCAATTTGGAAGGTGACAGACGCCAGCTTAACGTTCCTGAAAGTATTTTAAATAGTTTCCTGATCTTACTCATAATCCCAACTCCTGATTATCTGCGACTATTTGCTTTCTAAACATGGTGATGGAAATAAAGTTTTTTAATTAAAACGCAATCTTTTTGTCGTTTTTATTTGTTTTTAAGGTAATAAGGGCGTCGAATTCCGAGCCCGGGTTATTTCGTTAACCGATAGTGAAACATTATATCGGTTTTTTTAATTAGAAATTATATAAATATCTATATGATAAAAATTCTGCTGACTGAGGACCACCAGATCGTTCGGACGGGTATAAGAAACGTGTTAGAGACAAGCGGACAATTTAAGGTTGTCGGAGAAGCGTCGAATGGAAAAGAGACCCTTCGGTTGCTCAGAGAAGGCACCTTCCCTGATATTATTCTGGCCGACCTTAACATGCCTGAAATGAGCGGTATTGAACTTGCTGAAAATGTAAAAAAAACGCAGGGCAACCGCGACGTTAAACTGGTGATGCTTACCATGCTTGATAATGAGAACTATGTTTTTGAAGCCTTCAGAATGGGCGCAAGCGGTTATCTGCTAAAAAATATAAGTACCGATGAGATGCTGTTCGCATTAAAACATATAGCGGAGAACAATCAATATATCAGTTCCAACCTGGCTGTACGTATTATGAAGCAAGCCGAGAATCGATCAGGCACGGAAGATATTAGCATCGACTTCTCGAAAAGAGAGACAGAGGTGCTGGCTCTTATCGCTGCCGGTTATACCAATAAAGAGATTGCTGATAAACTTTTCACCAGCCGCAGGACAGTTGAGGGTCATCGGCAAACGATGATCAACAAGGCTAATGTGCGCAATTCGGCGGAATTAATACGGTTTGCCGTTAAGCATAGCCTGATCGACTGATTTTGAGGAAATCAGGTATTATCCGCTAACAAAACAGGTATTTTCCACACAAACCTAATTCACTTCAAACGCTTTTTTAAGCAACTGGTTATCTGCCAGTCATAAATTGAAATTGTTTAACCTATGAATGGCGAAAATAAAATAACAAGAAGGCAAGTTGTTGCCGGGCTGGGAACTACGCTTGCCGCCGTCGCGGCTTCACCGGTGCTGGCTGCAAGCGGCATTGAACATATAGCCGAAAATGGCGCGACTAAGATCAGTGATCCACGTCCATTATACCCCAAACCACCTTTTAAAAGTCAACCACAGCCATGGCCGGGCCTGCAGAGCAAGATGGACCCGGTGCCTGATTGCGGTGAACAAAGTTACAAAGGGTCGGGCAGGCTTATGGGGCGCAAAGCGCTTATTACCGGCGGCGATTCCGGTATGGGACGCGCGGCTGCTATTGCTTATGCCCGTGAGGGTGCCGACGTGGCTATCGTCTATTATCCAACAGAGGAACCTGACGCCCAGCAAGTGATCGCGCTTATTAAAAAAGAAGGGCGTAAAGCTGTGGCGATCCCGGGCGACCTTAGGCAGGAGGAGTTTTGCAAACACCTGGTGCATAAAGCTCTGGACGAACTTGGCGGCTTAGATATCATTGTCAACAATGCCGGCCGCCAGCAATCCGCCAATTCTATTACCGACATTACAACCGAGGCGTTCGATTCGACTATGAAAACGAATATCTATGCGCCGTTCTGGATCATCCGCGAAGCATTGCCGCATTTGCCGCCGGGCTCAGCTATTATAGGGACAACGTCGGAGCAAGCCTATGATCCAAGTCCCGACTTATATGTTATGCACAAACCAAGGCCGCTACGATGAACTATGTTAAATCGTTAGCCAAACAATTAGGACCGAAAGGAATCCGCGTTAATGGAGTAGCGCCTGGTCCCGTCTGGACGGCCTTGCAGATCAGTGGCGGCGCTCAGCCGGATAAGCAGCAAATGTTTGGCAGTTGGACGCCGCTTGGCCGGCCGGGACAACCGGTTGAACTGGCATCTATTTATGTGCAGTTGGCCGCGGCGGATGCCAGCTTTGCCAACGGCCAGGTTTATGGATCTTCCGGGGGCTCCGGTCAACCTTAATTAATAACATCATGAAAAAGGCAATATTAATGCTGCTTGGCTGTGTACTTGTTGTAGCGGTCAAAGCGCAAATTCCGCAGCCGGATCCCGATACAACTGCAAAACATTTCCTGCAAGTTGCCAGCATAGGTAACTTGCAGGAAGTGAGCGCCGGACAATTGGCGATTCAACAATCAAAACGTGACGATGTTCGTTCATTCGGACGAATGATGGTCAAAGAACACGGAGAGGCTGAGGAAAAGCTGAAGCAATTGGCACGTACAAAACATATCAACCTTACACCCGCAGCCAGCGGCGATATTAAGCCGGATCTGAAATTAAAAAATGCGGGCGCCAATTTTGATAAATTTTACGTGCACGCGATGCTTGCGGGGCACCACGGAACCGTACAAATGTTTGAAAATTACGCTACAACGGGGAAAGACCCCGATGTTCGTGCATTTGCAAAGCAAATGTTGCCCACGCTTAAACATCACCTGCAGGTGATAACTGCGATAGATAATGAAATGAAGAAGGCGGCCGCTAAATGAGATTGCGCTTATTTAATCCAGTATTTTCCTGTTATCGGGGTAATTGGTTTTGAATCAATCGACATAGGGTTTTGTGAAATTGAAAAACGCTGCAAGTTGTCATTTTACAGCGTTTTCGGTTTTCCTTGAAAAGTCTTGCGGAGAGAGAGGGAACATGCGTCTTTTGACTATGTTCTCTAAATCAACGATTTACATTTCTAATTTTTGAGGGGCACCGGATAGGTCACCATCAAATAAACCAAAAATCGCTATTACTTATATTGTATAAATATAAGAATTATCTATAAATTTCAGACGATGTTAGATGAATTTCTTTCCAGAAAGTCTCAGCAACGCGCGTAGATTTTACCCGAAGAGTCTTTTCTAACGCAGTCCCGGACTATTTGGCTTTGCTCATATCCTCCAGCTTTTTTTTCAACTGATCAATCTCTTTTTGCTGCTCTATCATATACATGGTCAATTCCTCTACTTTCTTTAATAGGGTCGCATTCATCTCTCCCAGGTTCTCTCCTTCTTTGCTTATCTCTTCAGATGAAGGCACATCTGGTAAATGATGGTTTACAGCGATGAACCTTGAAAGTTCGTCAATTGGCCTTAAATGATAACCGTTATCAAAAACGTAATCTGGCCAGTTAGCCTCGGCCTTTAAAGTAACCGAAGTGGCGATGGTGTTGCCATTGATAGCAAACTGATAACCGGTTGGTACTGATGTTGTACCAATAGCTATTGCGCCTGCAAATGTCTTTGTACCCGATATGTTCTCATTGCCAGTGAGGTGAACGACATCGGCATCGTTCGCAGCAGTATAACCTAACAGCGGCTGGTAAGTTGCTGCTGCTGTTGATGTTTTCAAATACCGGGTGTCGCCCCTCGGAAAAAAATTAGCAACTGTTTGCAAAGTGGTTGTATCGTTCGAAAAAGTGATCGTGCCGATGCTGTTCGTGACTGCCAAACCCGTCGCAGAGCTTCCGGTAATTGTTTTAGCTTCCATACCTGTTGCACCCGAATTAGCACCTACTAACTGATTACCCGTCATAGCCGTGCTATTCAGATAGAACAGCCCGTTATCGGCCATGCCAAATTTTTCGGCATAGCCTCCGTTGTTGACCTGACTGGAAAATGCGAGTCTTGAGGTAATCGGGTTACCGCTAAATGATTTTAGTTCGGCGATCCAGTCTTCCTCATTGCTTGAAGACGTAGAAGTATTCCAGGCATTGCCATTCCATCGCAACCGCCTGGAGTATTGATTCAGAACAGCGGTAGCAGGCGTAGCATTGGTGATGTAAATCCCGTCAAGTGACCCCTGGCCGGTTAAGCCGGCGGTAGAATTAAACGTGCCGCCTTGTACGGCACCAAATTGGCTAATCTGGAATATGGACACCGGTGTACTATTGTTTATGCTCGACAGGAATTGGAGTAAGAAGCCGGGGGGAGCTCCCTGAAGCGGCGTAACCTGCCAATAAGCATCAACCGGCTGACTGGATCCGCCAGATGCTGTCGACCATGCCTGCCCCCCTAAATCCAGTGATGGTGATACCTGCTGGTGACCCGATGTTGCAGACGTTGTATTAACAACACTAAGACCGCCTGCGGTTGTTGTCCCGAGTGAATTTACTGTAATAATCTGACGCTTCAACCATTTATAGGTATTAGTTGTATCGATAGTGGTTGTAACCGCGGAGGAGGTATTGTATGACCCGCCTGTAAGCCCCCTCCCCAGGGTAAGCGTACTTTGCGCTGCCAGTGATTTTACCAGAGCAAATAACAAGAGTGATAAGATGAGCTTTTTCATATTTTTTGATTTTCAAGTCACATCATCCGACCGGATGATATGAATGTCAGATTAGAGCAGGCAGCACCATTAGGGTTCGTGTCCATCTGCCCGATACAGGTACAGGTATTTATACAATATCCCTTGAGCTGACCATTAGACGCCGGGAATATGCTGTTCGGAATTGCAGAACCAGGTGTCTAAACCAGGCACGACATTCTATAACATCGACTTGAAAACATGAATTGAACAGATTTCATAAAGATTAAGACTAAGGTTAGCGATTTCTTATATGAATCTAAGGAAAAAAATATTCCCCGGCAAGAATATTTGAAATTATTTTTTTGAAAATCAGGTAGTTAAAATTATATAAACCACCAATACCGTTCGTTATTAACTACTTATCTCGCAAAACTATTCGTTAAATTTAATTAACCATTGTTTAATAAAAGCCGGCAGCACAATGCTGCCGGCTTACATAAAAAAGTCAATATTTAGCAGTATAAAGCTGCCCGATCTGGGTTGAGTTCAGTGCAATGGCATATACCCGGATGTCATCCAGGCTACCGTCAAAATAATAACCGCTTCCTGCACTATCGCGGCCGATATTAAGGGCCGAGGTAATAGCGCCGTTGGGAGAAACTATGCTACTCGTCGTATTGTCCAGTACGCCATCGATATATATCTTAAGCTGCTGCGTGGAGTAAGTATAAACACTGGTTACCATATGCCAGCAGCCCGTAGTGATTGTTTTCGTACCAATGGCATTCACACTTCCCCCGCCGGGACCATAAAAAAGCACTCCTGTAGGTGTTGTCAAATAACCGGTTATGCTCCAGGTCCAGCCGTTATTTACACCCGACGTATGCTTGCTTAA
>JAFDZK010000319.1 GCA_018267005.1 Bacteroidota bacterium | reverse complement strand
GAAAGGTAAAAGGTGAAAGGTTGATCTGGGTTGACCTTTTGCCTTTCGCCTTTGACCTTTCGCCTCCTAAATCCGGGCTCTTTTAGTATATTCGAACAATCATGAACTGGATAACCCAACCCTGGCCCTGGTATGTTTCTGGGCCGCTTATCGGGCTGATGGTGCCCGCAATGCTTTTGCTGGGCAACAAGCCTTTCGGTATTTCGTCGTCGCTGCGGCATATTTGCGCGGCTTGCGTGCCTGCCCGTATCCCTTTTTTCCAGTACGACTGGAAGCGCGAAAGCTGGAACCTGTTCTTCGTAGCGGGCGTTATAGCAGGCGGCTGTATTGCAACTTACCTGTTGTCGGCGCCTGCGCCGGTAGCCATCAATCCGCATACTACCGAATTGCTAAAACAACAGGGTGTAAAGGATTTCAGCACGCTGCTGCCGCAGGACGTGTTCAACTTCAGTGCGCTGCTAACGCTCCGGGGCTTTATCTTCGTGGTGGTTGGCGGTTTCCTCGTGGGTTTCGGCACGCGTTACGCTGATGGCTGCACTTCAGGTCATTCCATCACAGGTATCTCCACACTGCAGTGGCCCTCGATGGTAGCCACCTGCTGTTTCATGACCGGCGGCTTCGTCATGACCTGGTTCATTCTCCCCTATTTATTAAAACTTTGATATCATGCGCAATCTCAAGTTTCTCATAATCGGCATTGTGTTCGGTATCATCCTCATCAAGTCGCAGGTGGTATCCTGGTTCCGCATACAGGAAATGTTTCGTCTGCAAGGTTTTTACATGTATGCCGTCATCGGCAGCGCCATAGCCGTTGGCATGGTGTCCGTGATGCTCATTAAGCGCTTTAAAGTCAAAACCGTCAGCGGTGAGCCGGTGGAAATACCAAAAAAACAATTCACATGGGGCAACGTCTGGGGCGGATTGATCTTCGGCCTCGGCTGGGCCATTACCGGCGCTTGTCCGGGTCCGCTATATGCATTGCTGGGCAGCGGTTTTGGCGTGATAGCAGTAACGTTGCTGAGCGCCATTTTGGGTACCTGGGTATATGGATTACTAAAAGCTAAGTTGCCGCATTGAGTTTTTCGTAGCAGAATACTACTGAGTTGAAATAACTTCTTTCTTTCTGACGAATTGAATTATCCTGAGACCGTTAAAACATATGACCAATAAAGCTATTGCCGGAACTCTAATCACACGAATTATTTTGCTGACACAACGGCTTGCGGCCCGGTAACCGAAATAACTTATTCAAACAGGAAAGAACGCCCGGAGCACACAAGTACCGGGCGTTTTTTTTGAAAAGCATTGAAGCGCAAGCGTCATTTTGCGCAGAAAACGGAGGGGTATATTATGCATGCATAAAATTTATACTGAAAACCATTTTTAACTTTGGTATAGTATGATAATAATTTTATTATTAAAATAACATAAAAAACAGAATAAATAGTAATTATTTTAATAATAACAGAATAAAATATCGAAATGAAAATAAATTTTTCAAGTATTGGAGGATGCAGCTCATCTGCCTAACTTGGGAAAACCAATCAACAGAATCGAATAATTGTTAAAAATATAATGGCTACCACGACTACCACCGAGCTCAACAAATACAGTAAACATCTGACCAGCGACCCGACGCAACCGGCCGCACAGGCCATGCTTTACGGCATTGGGCTAACCGACGATGATATGAAAAAAGCGCAGGTGGGCGTAGCCAGTATGGGTTACGACGGCAACACCTGCAACATGCACCTGAATGACCTCGCGAAGATCGTTAAAGAAAGTGTATGGAACGAAAACCTGGTGGGCCTGATATTTAATACCATCGGCGTAAGCGACGGCATGAGCATGGGCACCGACGGCATGCGTTATTCATTGGTGAGCCGGGATGTGATCGCCGACTCGATCGAAGCAGTTTGCGGTGCGCAATATTATGACGGGCTGATCGCGCTGCCCGGCTGCGACAAGAATATGCCGGGCACATTGATCGCTATGGGTCGTTTGAACCGCCCGTCGATCATGGTGTACGGGGGCACTATTAAGCCTGGTCATTATAAAGGCGAGGATCTGAACATCGTTTCAGCTTTCGAAGCTTTGGGCAAGAAGATAGCCGGCCAGATAGACGAAAAGGACTTTATTGAAGTTATTAAACATAGCTGCCCCGGCGCAGGCGCCTGCGGCGGTATCTATACCGCTAACACGATGGCTTCTGCTATCGAGGCGCTGGGCATGAGCCTGCCGTATTCGAGCAGCAACCCGGCTACCAGCGAGGAAAAAAGAAAAGAATGTGCTGCTGCGGGCAAAGCAATTAAAGTTTTGCTGGAGCGCGACATCAAGCCGTCGGATATCATGACACGCCAGGCATTTGAGAATGCAATAACGGTTATCATGGTATTGGGTGGTTCGACTAATGCTGTACTCCACCTTATCGCTATGGCAAAAGCCATCGGCATCAAGCTGACGCAGGATGATTTCCAGTCGGTGAGCAACCGCATCCCTGTTTTAGCTGATATGAAGCCGAGCGGCAAGTACGTAATGGAAGACCTGCACAAGATCGGCGGTGTTCCGGCGGTGATGAAATACCTGCTGAAACAAGGCTGGATAGACGGCAGCTGCCTCACGGTTACCGGGAAAACCATTGCCGAAAACTTAGCTTCTGTTCCCGATCTGGAATTTGAGAACCAAAAAGTAATAGTACCGAAAGAGAAACCATACAAAGCCACCGGCCACTTACAGATATTGTATGGCAACCTCGCCACGGGCGGTTCGGTAGCCAAAATTACCGGCAAGGAAGGCGAGCGTTTCGAAGGCCCGGCACGGGTTTTCGACAATGAATTCGACCTGATCGACGGTATCATGAACGGCCGCGTTAAGCACGGTGATGTGGTGGTTGTCCGCTACGTCGGGCCTAAAGGCGCGCCAGGTATGCCTGAAATGCTGAAGCCTACTTCCGCCATATTTGGCGCGGGCTTGGGTGCTTCAGTGGCTTTAATTACGGATGGTCGCTTTTCGGGCGGAACGCATGGCTTCGTCGTCGGTCACATTACTCCCGAAGCGTACGACGGGGGTAATATCGCGATCGTTAAGGACGATGATATAATAGAGATCGATGCCATCAACCGCACGATGAACCTGAAAATATCCGACGCCGAACTGGCCTACCGCCGCAGCGAATGGAGACAGCCGGAGCTGAAAGCAAAAAAGGGACTATTATATAAGTACGCAAAAACGGTTAGCACAGCAGCAGACGGATGTGTGACCGATGAGATTTAAGAGAGGTGAAAGGTTAAAGGCGAAAGGTCAAAGGTTGCCTGAACCAAATTCACAGAATTAAAGAATTGACGGAATTTAAATTAGCATAAAGTGGAAACACAAACAATTGCTACACAGGAAATCGGTGAAATCACCAAACAATCGGTGGAATCACAACCAAAAGAAATGACCGGCTCGGCGGCTGTATTAGAGGCGCTGATAGCTGAGGGTGTTACAACAATATTCGGGTATCCGGGCGGAGCGATCATGCCTATTTACGATGCCTTGTATGATTATTCAGATAAATTAGAACACATCCTGGTGCGCCACGAGCAGGGCGGTATTCATGCCGCGCAAGGCTTTGCGCGTACGTCGGGAAAAGTAGGGGTGGTTTTCGCCACAAGTGGTCCGGGGGCAACCAACCTGGTGACAGGTTTGGCCGACGCACAGATCGACAGTACACCTGTTGTGTGCATCACCGGCCAGGTATTCGCACACCTGCTGGGTACCGATGCATTCCAAGAAACGGACGTGATTAACATCACCACGCCGATCACAAAATGGAATTACCAGGTGACCGATGCCACGGAGATACCTGAAGTTTTAGCCAAGGCATTTTATATTGCCCGGAGCGGCCGCCCCGGGCCTGTGCTGATAGACATTACTAAAAACGCGCAGGTACAAAAATTTCAATTCAAAGGTTACCAGGCCTGTAACCACATCCGCAGCTACAGGCCGAAACCGATCGTTCGCCCGCAATTTATTGAGCAGGCGGCTGAACTGATCAATAAGGCCGAACGTCCTTTCATCCTGTTTGGTCAGGGTGTAATCCTGGGTGGAGCTGAAAAAGAATTCCAGGCATTTGTAGAGAAATCAGGCATTCCGGCAGCATGGACGGTTTTAGGGGCCGGTGCCATTCCATCCGATCACCCACTGAACGTAGGTATGCTGGGCATGCACGGCAATTATGGCCCGAACGTACTGACAAATTCCTGCGACATATTGATCGCCATCGGCATGCGTTTCGACGACCGTGTAACCGGTCGCTTAGATAAATATGCCAAGCAGGCCAAAGTGATCCACCTGGACATCGATCCGGCCGAGATCGACAAGAATGTAAAAACTACTGTTCCGGTTTGGGGTGATTGCAAGGAGACCTTGCCATTGCTTACCGCATTGGTAGAGCAAAAAAGCCATCCTGAATGGCTGCAAAGGTTTAAGGATCATACCGAAGAGGAGGTCGACCAGGTTATCCATAAAGAACTGAACCCAACTACAGACGAGATGACCATGGGCGAGGTGATCAAACACCTGAATGAAATAACCAAAGGTGATGCGGTGATCGTGACCGATGTGGGTCAGCACCAGATGGTGGGCTGCCGTTACGCTAAGTTCAACAAATCACGAAGCAATGTTACCAGCGGCGGCTTGGGTACGATGGGCTTTGCTTTGCCTGCAGCCATGGGTGCTAAATACGGCGCGAAAGACCGCGATGTAGTGGCTATTATAGGCGACGGCGGCTTCCAGATGACCCTTCAGGAACTGGGCACCATTATGCAGGATAA
>JAFDZK010000318.1 GCA_018267005.1 Bacteroidota bacterium | reverse complement strand
TATCTTGAACGTCACGGCTCATCGCTGATCTACATGATCGAAGACCTGGTGAAACGTTCTGAAAACTCCGACAGCGGGTTTTATCTGTATAACCACGAAGATTTGTACCGCCAATTAAAAAAACAGCAAGAAGCAGAACAACCGACAATCCTTATAGGGGTCACTTTTGCGCTGCTGGATTTTGTTGAGCGATACCAGATAGATTACCCCGGGCTCGTTGTGATGGAAACGGGCGGAATGAAAGGACGGCGCAAAGAAATGATCCGCGAGGAGTTACATCAGATATTATGCGCAGGCTTCGGTGTTAAATCGATCCATTCCGAATATGGGATGACGGAATTACTATCGCAAGCCTACTCCAAAAGCGATGGTATATTCCATTGCCCTCCGTGGATGAAGATCATGACGCGAGACACCAACGACCCGGTAACTAATCTTACAGCCAGCCAAACCGGCGGAATTAACGTCATTGACCTGGCGAATATCAACTCATGTTCATTCATCGCCACGCAGGACCTGGGTAAAGTTTATCCTGATAGGTCATTTGAAATATTAGGCCGGTTTGACAACTCGGACATCCGGGGTTGCAACCTGCTGATCGCCTAAAATTTAACCCGCAACTAACACATTATTGTTATTTTTGCGTTCGCATCAAAAGAAAAAAACTATGATGGACAAATTTCTGAACGACCAGCAAGACCCCAAAGCGGTTGAAAAAGTTTATACCCGTTTAGTCGATTTGCTTACTAAAGGCGAGGAGATCATCTACATCGCTACGCAGAAAAAGCCGTTGGTCAACCTATTGCCTGATTGCGTGGCAATAACGAATAAAAGGGTTTTGTTTTTTACCCCGGCTAACTTGGGCCTGTCCATCAAATTCATTGATTTTGTGTGGAAGGACATTATTGATGTCCATATCAAAGAAGAGATCATCGGTGCAGTTTTCACGGTAAAGACTGTTAACCAGGCTGAAATGGGTGTCGACTACCTGCCCAAGGTACAGGCCCGAAAGCTTTATCAATATGCGCAGGAGCGCAAAGAAGAAGAACGCGAGGCACGCCGTCAGCGCGACCTGGAGGAAAAACGTGCCGAATCGGGCTCATTTAATTTTGAGCGTACCGCCGAAACTGAAATTGCTCCTGAACCCGCAGCTCCGGCTCCAACTCCGGCCTCTGCTCCAGAGCAAGCGCAAAAAGACGAGCTGACCGAAAAACTAAAAAAACTGCGTACGCTGTTCGACCAGGGATTGATTTCGCAGGATGAATACAATGCCAAAAAACTTGAATTGTTAAGCGACCTCTAAGTCTTCGGATCAAGCCCTAACTATTGAGTTTGCTTGAAATATTTTTTATGGCCTCGTCCAGGCTTGTAAGTTCGCTTAAAAGGTACTTTTCGGACTGTACAAAGTTTTCGTACTTGTCACCCTGGTTAATTACCTGCATAATACCCATGATATTGGAAGCGTGCCGGCGCACCTCGTGCGAATTGATAAACGCGATCTCGTCTTTCTTGGCTTTAAATAGCAGCTTCTCGTAATACCGCTTTCGCTGGAAATAGTAAAAAAGCAGCGCGCCGATCGCGATCAGTAAAACAGCTATAACGATCACAAAGATCAGCCATAACCGTTGCCTCTTAAGGGTTTCAGTGCGGATAAGGTATGAATTTTGTACCTGATCGATCCGGATCTGTGATGAAACGCTACCTACACTGACAAGCTTTTTAAGCTGTTCAATCGAGTGCGATAATGCTATTTTATAATCGATGGCCGCCTCCTTATCCCGGTTTCTCCCTATTTCTATATCGCCTAACAGCCGATACAGATCCATGTTAAATTCAGCATGGTTCTGTCCATTGGCATTCGTAATTAGCCTTTCAACCACTGCTTTTGCCGAGTCCAGCATTCCTGTTCGGAAATAAGCATCTGCAAGACAATTTTCGTCAGTGGCGCCGTAAAGGTAAAGCGTATCCTTCCGAAGATTTATGATTGTGTTGATCACTTGCGAATACTTATGTTGCAGCAGATCAATATAATAACCGGTCCGTTTTTGATAAGTATATAAGCCTGGAGTGCCGCTTGGACTATGGACTAAACTTTCATTATATTTTTTTAGGGAGTCGAGATTGCCAGTGTGAAAGAAAACCTCGGCTTTGTTATAGTTGATGACATTTTCGGTTCTCTGAACATTAATATCGACTAAATCCATTAAGCCTTGCGCCTCGTTCAGGTAGAATAAAGCCTGGCCGAACATTTTGTTCCGGTAATAGATGTCCGACAAATTAACATCAATGATAACCTGCATGTAGGCATCGTTGACAATAGTTGCTTCCTTTTTGGCCGCTCTGAAGGAAGATATAGCCTCTATTGGGTTGCCGCGATCGTTTTGTATAAAGCCCATGTGGGTAAAACATGCATACAACAGGTAGTGGTCTTCCTTCTGTTCAGCGCTTTCGATAGCTTTGATGAGCAGATCCTGTGCAGCGCTATAATTATTAAGGCGCAAACGACATATCGCGTCGATGAAAAGGATCAAGCCTTCACGGTCAGACTCGTGAGAAGAACGCAAGATTTGAACCGCCTTTTTTTCGGCATCGGTCAAGTCCCTTTCGGGCATGTCGCCAAAAAAATAACGAATATAGAGCACCAGATCGCGATGCCTTTGGGCAGGGTCCTTAGTATTTAATATCGTCAAAAGGCTGTCGCTTTTAGCTGCTGGCGTATCAGCAAAAGCACTTCCACATGCAAAAAAAATGAAAATGCAGATCAATCGGATTCTCATCATAAAGATAGCGCTGGACTTGGCGACAAGTATAACCGAATTAAATAGGGGGAATAAAAAAATTTAAAAATGATTCGACAAACTTTTCGCTTAACCGAATCTGTAACCGTGAAGATAGCGAATAAAAAAACAACCACATAACGTAGGCTGCATTATGTGGTTCATGAAGCTTTTAAGATAGGTCCCAGGCCTCGATTATTCAGCAACAATCAAAAAATAATTCTTCTTGCCCTTCTGCGCAACCAGAAATTTCCCGTTGACCAAATTATCAGAATTGTAAGTATCCGCCTCGGACCCTACCCTGGTCTTATTAACGGCCACACCTCCGCCTTGTATCATTTTTTTTGCTTCGCCCTTAGATGAGAATACCGTTGTTTTCACCGCCAGGAGGTCGGCTATGCCAATTCCTGCAGTTAATTCTGTTTTAGATATGTTAAAATTAGGAACACCTTCGAACAAACCCAATATCTCTGCGTCACTCAACTCGTTCAAAAACTCGATACCGGTGTTTCCAAACAAAAACTCTGACGATTGAACCGCTTTCTGATATTCAGCTTCGTTATGGGTGCGGATAGTAATGTCCTTCGCCAAAGCCTTTTGTAAAGCACGCAGATGCGGCGCTGCGGCATGCTCAGATTCGAGCGCTTCAATGGTTTCTTTGTCGAACAAAGTAAATATGCGGATATAAGCCTTGGCATCCTCATCGCTGGTATTGAGCCAAAACTGGTAGAATTTATATGGCGATGTTTTAGCGGGGTCGAGCCATATGTTTCCGCCCTCCGTTTTACCGAACTTGGAGCCATCGGCCTTTTTAATAAGCTGTGTCGTCAGGGCAAAAGCTTCGCCGCCATCCTTGCGGCGGATCAATTCGGTACCGGTAACAATGTTACCCCACTGGTCCGAGCCACCCATTTGCAGCGCGCAGTTGTGGTGCTTCCACAAATAGTAAAAATCATATCCCTGCACCAGTTGATAAGTAAATTCGGTAAATGACATGCCTGTATCGCTGTTCAGCCGGTTCTTTACCGAATCCTTAGCCATCATGTAATTAACCGTGATATGCTTGCCTACATCGCGGATAAAATTGAGGAAGGTGTAGTCCTTGAACCAATCATAGTTATTTACCATCTGTGCGCTATTTGCGCCGCGATCAAAATCCAGGAATTTTTCGAGCTGCTTTTGTATGCCCTGCAAATTATGCTGCAAAACCTCCTCCGAAAGCAAATTCCGCTCTTGCGACTTACCCGAAGGGTCGCCCACCATGCCGGTCGCGCCACCAACCAGGGCAAAAGGTTTATGGCCGGCCCGCTGGAAGTGGATCAGCGTCATGATCTGGGCCAGGCTGCCTACATGCAGGGAATCGGCCGTCGGGTCGAAACCGATATAACCCGATGCCATACCTTTATTCAGCAATTCTTCGGTACCGGGCATAATATCGTGCAGCATGCCACGCCAGCGCAGTTCTTCAACAAAATTCATTCTTTGGAGTTATCTTACAAATACGGGATGCAAAGATAAAAGATTACCCGAAAATCTATTTTACAGGTTTAAACTGCAGTAAAATTATTTGTGTAACTTACAACGAGCTAAATTTTCGCCGCTGAAGTGGATACATATGAATTTTCTATCGCATTATTATTTCGACAGGGGAACCACGAACTGCTACCATACACTGGGCACGGTACTGCCCGACCTGTTGAAAAATGCCGATAAAAATGTAGTTCTGCATCCGGAAAAACTTCATCACCCTGATTCCCGCGTCAACGATATAATCATCGGTTGGCGAAAGCACCTGGAGGTCGACCGCTATTTTCATTCTTCGGAATTCTTTATCACCCGGTCCCATGAGCTGAAGCTGCGCTTGTTGCCCGCCATCGCGGGTTCGCCCGTAAAACCCTTCTTTTTGGGACATATCGCGCTTGAACTGCTGCTGGACGGCCTTCTCGTTATTACCAATAAAATATCCGTAGGCAATTTCTACGCTTTGCTTGATAATTGCCGGGAACGGGTGATAGTCGAATTCCTGCATTTTGCCGGGATGAGAGACACGTCGGTTTACCTGCGTT
>JAFDZK010000317.1 GCA_018267005.1 Bacteroidota bacterium | reverse complement strand
GTAAACCTGTGTTATAAACTGCTATGCCTCCTATCAAACGACGTGATTTTATCAAACAAACCATTGTAGCCGGAGCGGGTGTCGCCCTGGCGCCGCAGCTATCTTTTTCCGGGCAAAAAACGCCGGCTGCTAAAAAAGTGATCGTCGCCGGAGCGGGAATTACCGGGCTTTGTTGTGCTTATGAGTTAATGAAGGCCGGGCACGATGTGGTCGTCCTGGAAGCCTCGGGCCGGTATGGCGGGCATGTTTACACGGTACACGATGGTTTATCCGATGGGCTTTATGCCGACTTCGGCGCTGATCATATCACCAAACCGGGCTACGAAAGGTTTTTTGAATATATCGACGAATTCGGGCTGACGGCGATCCCCTACCCGAATGCGGAAGGCTCCGAGGCCAATTATGATAAGGACGCAATGAAAATGATCGGCGGGAAGTTCTATACCGCCGCTATGCTGCGCGACCCTGCGGTGCTAACCAAAATGGGTTTTAACGAAAAAGAGGTACAATTCCTTTCGCGCAATGGATTTTACGAGTTGGGTAATTTTTACCTGGAACGCTATAAAGGAAAATTCAAAGATCCATACCAGCCGTTTGGGGTAGGCTATGACGATCTCGACAAAATATCCGTCGCCGACCTGTTCAAAAAGGAAGGCGCGTCGCCGGCAGCGCAAAGTGTGCTCGGCGGTAAGCGAACCTCGGCATTGTATTATCTGTGGCGCCAGGCAATCATGGACTTCCGGGGCATTCCTTATTCGGAAGGCGAAACTTTTCACCTGAAGGACGGCAACGAACAAATGCCTAAGGCATTTGCCAAAAAGCTTGGTAACCGGGTAAAGCTGAACAGCCCGATAACGGCTATTGCTCATACGCCGGCGAGCGTAACCGTTACTTACAAGCCCTACAATAAAGGCGAAGATGCGCAGATGACCGCGGATGTGCTGGTAAATTGTATTACGCTACCTGTATTCAGGAATATACCCGTTACGCCGCCATTGTCGCCTGAAAAACAATATGTGGTGGATAACATGGCCTATTCCTCGCACCCGTTTTATGTGTTTGAGGCTGCGTCCAAATTCTGGCTCGACGATGGCCTGAAAAGCATCAACATGGAATTCGAGCATCCGGATATTTCTTCAATCTGGCAGGAAACAAACCATGTGGATACCGATCGTGTTATTTTAAAGGCTTTCGGCCCGGGAGGATTGTCTCCGCTGCGGGTACTGGCAGCTTTCAGGGAAGTATACCCTGGCAAAAAGGATACGATCGAACAGGCGCTTACGTTCGATTGGACCGTAGACAAATATGCGCCCGCCTGCGAGATGGAACCTTTCCCGATCGGCGAGATGCACAAATTCTGGCCGCAGCTGATGTTGCCCGACGGCAGGATATATTTTGCCGGCACTTATGCCGACAACATGAGTCGCGGTATGGAATCGTGCTTGCGTTCGGCCAATCGCGTGGCACAGGATATACATACATTATGACGAGAATTTCAGCATTTATCTGTTCAGCAGCCGGTATACTCGCACTGGTTGGCCTCTCTTTCATTCCGGTCCAGCAGGAAAACCATCCCCCGGTCGTTAAAATAAACGCCCCGGCTAATAACAGCAGCTATACACCGGGCGCGCAGGTAAGCTACCAGCTAAGCGTTTCGGACAAAGAGGACGGGGAATCGCGCTTTGACGAGATCAATGGCAAAGAAGTTTTGCTCGAGGTCGACTATTTAACACCGGGCTCAAAAATTGCCGCCGGGAAAACCGTCCCCGACGATCCGCCCGGCCTTGCCGTTATTCGCAGCTCCAACTGCCTCAACTGCCATAATTTTAATAGCAAATCGCTGGGGCCGTCGTTTTTTGAGATCAACAAAAAATATCCGGCAAATAAAACCACAACCGACACGCTTATCAACCGTATCAAAAAAGGCTCATCGGGCATCTGGGGGTTCAAGGAAAAAATGCCCTCGCACCCTGAATTGTCGCCGGCGCAGGTAGTATCGGCGGT
This sequence comes from Bacteroidota bacterium, assembly GCA_018267005.1. Classification (GTDB taxonomy): domain Bacteria; phylum Bacteroidota; class Bacteroidia; order Sphingobacteriales; family Sphingobacteriaceae; genus Mucilaginibacter. Next base: position 2,842 of record JAFDZK010000317.1, on the reverse strand, counting down.
GCAGTGGATCATGAAAAATGCGGCTAACCCCGATGTGAACTACTATAACGGGCTTAACGGCATCATTCGCCTCCCCGAAAATAAGAAATGCTCAATTGTCCTGACCGCCAGCTACCTCGATCATGGCATCAAAAACAACACCGCCGTAAAGCACCTTAAAGGGCAGGATGTCGTAACGATCATCGTAAAATAAGGCTACTTATAAAGCAACCCGTAGCATTGGTTGGCTATCTCCAGTTCTTCATTGGTTGGAATGATCAAAACTTTTACCCTGGAGTCGTCCGTGCTGATCTCCCGTATGCCGTCCGAACGTGTGCTATTTTTATTTGCGTCAAAACTGATACCTAAATATTCCATATCCTCGCAAACCATTTTTCGGACAAACACATCGTTTTCGCCAACACCGGCGGTAAACGCCACAACGTCGACGCCATTCAGCGCCGCAGCATAAGCGCCAATATACTTTTTGATACGATAGGCATACATTTCGTAAGCCAGTTTGGCATTGGCGTCGCCTTCGGCCATGGCCTTGCGAATGTCGCGCATATCGTTGGAACCCGCCAGCCCCAGCATGCCGCTGTTCTTGTTCAGCAGGTCGTTCACCTGTTCGGGTGTATAACCCAGCTGGTCGATCATATAAAAGATAACCGTAGGATCGATGTCCCCTGAGCGAGTCCCCATAATGAGACCGCTTAAAGGGCCGAAACCCATGCTGGTATCGACTGAGCGGCCTTTGTCTATTGCCGTTATACTGCAGCCGTTGCCCAGGTGTATGCTAATGAGCTTCAGGTCGTCACGCTCGAGGTAAGCCGCAGCCTGCCCGGCGATAAACCCGTGGCTGGTACCGTGAAAGCCATACACCCTTATATTGTTTCCTGTATAATACTGATCGGGTATGGCAAACCGGAAAGCTTTGGGCGGAAGCGTGTGATGAAACGCGGTATCGAATACGGCGATCTGGACAGCATCCGGGAATATCTTTTCGGCCACTTCTATACCGGTATAGCCGGCAGGGTTGTGCAAAGGAGCAAGAAGGAACAACTTTTTAAGCGCTTGTTTCACTTCGCCGGTTATGCGGGTCGGCTCCCAAAAGCGCTCGCCTCCGTGTACCACCCGGTGACCGACCGCCTGGATATCACGCCTATCCTGTATGACGCCGAATTCGGGGTCCGTCAACAGTTCGTTCACTTTATTCAGGCCGGCTTCATGGTCAGCCTTGCCAAGCTTAAAAACCCGCTTAATTTCTTCGCCGTTCGCGGTGACCTTATGAGTCAATGCCACGTCGTCCGAGCCGATACGCTCTACTAAACCACTGCATACGGGCGCGGTGGACGGCATTTTGAAAAGTTGGTATTTGATCGAGCTGCTGCCCGAGTTTATAATAAAAATGTTCATTGGTTAAGCATGTTTTTCGGTGGCGGTAGCGACGTCCTGGGCCTGGATAGCCGTAATGACAACGGTATTGAATACATCGTCGACCGTGCAGCCGCGGCTTAAGTCGTTGACGGGCTTGTTAAGACCCTGCAGCATCGGGCCGATGGCCAGCGCCCCCGTCTCCCGCTGCACAGCCTTGTAGGTGTTGTTGCCGGTGTTGAGATCCGGAAATATGAGCACGCTTGCGCGGCCCGCAACCTCAGACCCGGGGAGCTTGCTCTGACCGATAACCGGGTCGACCGCTGCATCGTATTGGATCGGCCCCTCCACTTTGAGGTCGGGGCGTTTTTGCTTAACAATTTCAGTCGCCTTTCGTACTTTCTCAACGTCCTCGCCCTCGCCAGATGTTCCCGACGAATAGGAAAGCATAGCTACGCGCGGCTCGATGCCAAAGCGCTTGCTGCTATCGGCCGAAGAAATGGCGATCTCAGCCAATTGATCCGCGGTTGGGTTAGGGTTTACGGCGCAATCGCCGAATACCGACACCCTGTCGGGCAGGCACATAAAGAAAACGGATGAGACAACGGATATGCCGGGTTTGGTTTTGATAAATTGCAGGGCCGGGCGTATGGTATGCAGTGTGGTATTTACCGCCCCCGAAACCATTCCGTCGGCATGGCCTTTGTATACCATCATTGTGCCGAAATAGGATACATCGGTCATCAGGTCGCGGGCCATTTCCATCGTCACATTTTTATTCTTCCGCAGCTCGTAAAGCGTATTTACATAATCCTCGTAATGTTGGTCGAAGGCCGGGTTAACGATGCGAACCTTATTCAGGTCGAGGTTAATGTCGTTCCGGTTAATAATATTTTTTATATCCGTTGTATCACCGATCAACGTCAGATCGACAATATCCTGGCTGACCAATCGTGCGGCAGCCCGCAAGATCCTTTCGTCGTTACCCTCGGGCAATACGATATGCTTTTTTGAGGTTTTGGCCCACTGAACCAACTGGTATTGGAACATGCGCGGCGTAATGCCCGAAGGTTTGAAGGTAACGATGCTCTTATCCAGCTCGGGTATATTGACGCACCTGTTAAAAGTATCTATCGCCAGTCGTATCTTTTTCGTATTGTCAGCGGTTATCTGCGAGCGGATGTTGCCCACCAGGTTGCTGGTTTGGAAGGTGCCGGTGTCGACCGCTATGATCGGCACCACGGTTTGCGAACCTTCGATCAGTCTCAATATCGGCTCCTCCGGCTGGTAGCCTGCGGTCAGAACAATCCCTGCTACTTTCGGATAGCTGGTAGACAAATTGGCCTGCAGGGCAGCTATGATGATGTCGCCGCGGTCGCCGGGTGTAACGATAAGCACATTGTCGCTCAGATAATTCAGGAAATTGGGTACCTGCATAGCGCCGGTAATGAAATGGTCGGCCTGGTTGGAAAGATGCTCTTTACCGAAC
>JAFDZK010000316.1 GCA_018267005.1 Bacteroidota bacterium | reverse complement strand
AGGCGCTTGGCCCTTTCGCGGTCGATAGTCAACTGATATGCTGGCGTGCGTGCCGTAAAGAAAGAGAATGCGCGTTCTATCTCGGGTCGTTTATTCACCGCGGCGATAAAGCTCTGCAATACCCTTTCAAAGTTCTGCGGGTCTCCGCCAGCCTGCCGTTGCTCGAGAATGAACGAAAAACCGGCGGTAGTGCCCAAACCCGGGATCGCCGGCGGACGGATCACGACCACGTTGGCCTCTTTAAAGCCCGAAAATTTCTTTTGCATCACCCCTACCAATTGCTCCGAGGTCAGCTTGCGCTCGTCCCAGGGTTTAAGCTGAACGAATATTGTACCGCTATTGGATTTACTGGCAAAGCTAACCACATTCAGGCCCCCAAGCGCGGCATAATGGGCCACTTCGGGTATTTTGTCGAGCGAATCCATCATCGCATGCAATAAGGCCACGCTCCTTTGAGTAGACGATGCTTCGGGCAAGTCGTAGGTTACATAGATACGGCCTTCATCCTCCGTCGGGATAAAGCCGGTTGGTTTGGATTTGAAAAGGAATATCGTGCCTACGATAATACAGATCAGGATGACTATTATAAACTTAGCGTTTTTAATTCCCCGGTGTACGCCGTTTTTATATTTGCCCGTCACCCGGCCGAACCAATAGTTAAACCGGAAAAAGAACTTATCCAGGCCCTTCGAGCTTTCGTCCAGTTTACGGGGCCTTAATATTAAGGTACAAAGCGCGGGCGTGAGCGAGAGCGCCACAAAGGCCGAAATTAAAACTGAAATGGCTATGGTGATAGCAAATTGCTGGTAAAGCCTGCCGACTATCCCAGGTATAAATCCTACCGGTACGAACACCGCGGCTAATATCAGCGCGATAGCAATTACCGGCGCGGATATATCTTTCATAGCATGGATGGTCGCTTCTTTCGGCGATAGTCCCTGCTCGTCCATGTAATGCTGCACTGCCTCAACCACCACTATTGCGTCGTCCACCACAATACCGATCGCCAGCACGAAACCGAACAGCGTAAGCGTATTGATGGTGAAATGCAGGGGCGTAAAGAATATAAATGTGCCGATAATGGAAACGGGTATAGCCAGAACCGGTATAAGCGTGGTGCGCCAGCTTTGAAGGAAAAGAAATACGACCAGTATAACCAGTGCAAGCGCGATCAATAACGTGACGACAACCTCATGTACCGAAACGCGTACCACGGTTACGGCCTCGAACGGAACCACATAATCAACATCCGTAGGGAACGACTTTTTCAGTTGGTTCATAGTCGCGTATACGTTGTCGGCTGTTTCGAGCGCGTTGCTACCCGGCGCCTGGTATATCAGCAGGTAGGACGACCTTTTATTGTCGACAAAGGAGTTGGACGAATAATTGAACTTGCCCAGTTCTACGCGTGCGACGTCCTTCAAATGTACGATAGCGCCGTTTTGAGGCTGCGTGCGTATGATAACGTTTTCGAAATCCTTCGGAGTAATCAGCCGACCCTGGGTAATAACGCTAAACTCGAATACCTGGCTTTTTTTCTGGGGAGGCACCCCCACGGAGCCGGCAGCCACCTGGGCGTTTTGCTCCTGCAGGGCGCTGGTTATGTCGGAGGCCGTAATACCCAGCGCCGCCATTTTATCCGGTTTAAGCCAGATACGCATACTGAAATCGTCGGCGCGCTGAATGACGTCGCCCACGCCTTTGGCGCGCAAAAGCGCATCCCTTACAAAAACGTTGGTATAATTATCCAGGAAGGGAATGTTGTGCGATCCTTTGGGCGAAAAAATAGCCACCAGCATTAATATACTGGGATTACGCTTGCGCGTAACGATACCGAGGCGCTGCACTTCCTGCGGCACCGTGGGCGTGGCTATGCTCACCCGGTTCTGCACATCCAGCGTTGCTATGTTAATGTCGGTGCCCACTTCAAAGTTGGCCGTCATACTCATCTGGCCGTTACTGGTGCTGTTACTTTGCAGGTAGGTCATGCCCGGTGTGCCGTTCACCTGCGTTTCAATCGGCGTAGCAACCGTTTGCTCGACCGTCTGCGCATCGGCGCCGATGTAGGTGGTGGATATATTAACCGTAGGCGGTGTGATCTCGGGGTACTGGCCGATAGCAAGATTGAGTATCGATAAAATACCGACCACAACGATCACTATCGAAATAACAATGGCTGTAACCGGTCTGCGTATAAAGGTATCTGCGATCATGCTTCTTCTTCGTGATATTATTTATCTTGTTTTTGTTGCCCAGGCTGAGCGTTCGGATTTCCCAACATGATCTTGCCGCCGTCGCGCAAACGCTGGTAACCTTCGGTAACTACCTTGTCGCCTTCGTTGAGGCCGTTCAGTACTACTACGTCGGTTCCTACATGCGGACCGAGCGACACTTTGTGCTGTTTGGCGATCGTGTCCTGGCTCACGAATACAAAAAACTCACCCATTTGCTCAATCACCGCCTTATATGGAATGAGCAGTTGTTCGCCCGACTGGCCGTTCAGCACCTTAACCACGCAGCTCATGCCGTCTTTCAAAACGTCGTCGCTATTCGAAAACTCCAGCCTCACGGTGATCGTCCCGGTTTGATTATTTACTCCCCGGTCAATGGCCAATATCTTTCCCGGTTTATTGTAAGTGGTCACCCCATCCGACAAAACAAGCTTGAACGTCGAGTCGGTACTTTTCCTTTGCAGATTATAAAATCGTGCGATATCGTCTTCATTGATGACAAAATCGACGCCTATGGGCTGCTCGCTTGAAATGGTATTTAATAAAGTTGTTCCCGGGCTCACTGCGGCGCCTAATTTTACCTGAGAAATACCGATACGGCCGGTAAACGGAGCGGTTATAATGGAATAGGACAGATCAGTTTTAGCCGATTCAATACCGGCTTTTGCAACCTGTACAGCACTTTTGCTGGTTGCCAGCGTAGCGACCGCCTGGTCGACGGTTTGTTTGGCGACGGCGTCGTTCTGTTCCAGGTAAGTATAGCGGTCCACATCCTTCTGAGCTTTCACCAAGTTGGCCTGCGCACTGGCCAGGTTAGCCACCGCCTGATCATAAGCGGCCTGGTATTTACGCCGGTCAATCTCATACAAAGGCTTACCCTTCTGTACTACATCGCCTTCTTTAAAGAATATACCGGTAATGTAACCTGCTACCTGCGCACGCAGCTCGACGCTGTTGAGCGCCACTACCGTGCCCTGGTACTGATCGTAATATACAGCGTCGCCCTTTTTCACTTCTGCTACGTTTACAGGCGTAGGCGGAAGGGTGGTGTTCTGCGGCTTGGGTTTACCGCATGAGGCCAGTATTGCTGCGGCTGGTACTATCCAAAATAAGTATTGATACTTCATGTGTTAAATATTCAGTTTTGTGGGACGGTTAGAGTGCCAAGCGCCTTTTCGAGGTCGATCTTGCTTGATAACAACTGGAACAAGGCATTGTAATAATTCAATTCTTCCGTGCGCAGATCGGATTGCGCTACGATGACATCCAAATAAGTTTTCACACCCTCGCGGTACTGCAGGCTAACCACCTTATATACGTCCTTGGACAGGGCTACATTCTGCTTAAGCAGTTTCCAGTTGGCATAATTGCTCTTGTAGCTTGCCAGCGCTTCGGTATATTCCGTGCTGATCGCATTTTGTTCGTTGGCTATATCCAGGTCCACCCGGGTGGCTTGTAACCGTGCCTTGCTTAAATTCTGCAGCCTTTTGGTTCCCTGGAAGATGGGCAGGTTCAACGTCAAACCGACATAGCCGCTCGGTATCGAATTGTTGTACAGCGTAGAAAAACTATTGCCCAGGAAGAACCAGTTATACGCTCCGGTTGCGGAAAGCGACGGCAAAAACCCCCATTTATAATAGCTGACATTCACATTCTGCAGATTTCTTTGTGTTTGCAGCAGTTGGTATTCGATACGGTTATTCGGGTCCAATTGCTGGTTGGTATCGATCATAGCCTGACTCTCGTATCTCGACGAATCGTAAACCAGCGAAAGCCTTCCCGGAGCGCCCAGGCCCATCACCTGTTTCAGGTAAGCCAATTTGCTCTTAATAGCTTCTTCTGTTTGTTTACGGCTTGATATAGAATTATTGAGATTTATAGTTGCCTGCTTGTAATCGGTTTTATCCACCGTGCCCGCCTGGTATTGGGTGTACGCGTCCTTCAGGCTGCGCTGTAGCCTGGAAATATCCTCGTTTAAAATCTCCAATTGTCTTTGTGATAACAGCACATCGAAAAAAGCCTTACTAACGTCAGATACTACATTGATCTGGCTGCTCAGCGTGTTTTGCTTATAATATTGACGCGAGTATTTAGCAGCTTTAGCGGCCTGCAATACATCATTATTATAGATCACCTGGTTTACCTGCAAACCCAGGCTCGAAAGGTTATCGATGTTTCCGCCCGACGGCGATATGCCGGTGGGCGTACTGAATACCGGGCTGCCTTTAAAATAATAGCTGTATGAACCGGATGACGAAACCTGCGGCAGCCAGGCTGAAAGGCCTATGGCTATATCTTTTTCGTTGATCGTCTCGTCGATGGCCGCCTGCCTCACGGCGGGCTGGTTTTTCAAGGCGAAATCAACACATTGTTTAAGTGTAAGCTGCCTGTCCGACGTATCTGCCTGGCTTTGAGCGAAAAGATGTATTGAAAATAAAAGTAAAGCTAAAAGCAGGTGGCATTTTTTTAACATAGACCGTTTTTGGGTGGTGTTTGAGCACACAAATTAAAAGCATTAACTGCTATAAATTTTAATAATTTTGTAACGCACGGCCAATTATGGCACAATTATGATTAAAAAGATTGAAGCAACAATATTGTTACCTAAAGTGCATTATACCAAAAGATTAGGATAGCTTTTTTTTCGCTTTTTCAAAAAAATGAAAA
>JAFDZK010000315.1 GCA_018267005.1 Bacteroidota bacterium | reverse complement strand
GATAGTTGCGACAAGTGTCAGCGCGAACGCTGTTTTATATTTTTTTAAACGGAATAGTCTCATTTTGATTTCGATGTTGTAGTGAGGTAAGTAAGTTCAATAACCGCCTGGTTGTAATCACGAAGTGCTGAAAGATAGGACAGGCGGATGTTCATGGCCTGTGTCATATTCTGAATAAATTCGACATAGCCGATCTCACCCTTGCTATAAGCAAACTGGGCGATCCGTATTTGCTCGGCTGCCTGCTTTAAACCACCTTCGTCGTAATAGCGGACTGCCGCCTCATATTTAGCGAGTTGCTGCAGTGCCTGATTATATTGCTTGTTGAGTAAAAGGCTGGCGTTCTGCTGTTCAGCCTGAGCGATCTGCTGTCCCACCTGGGCGGCTTTAACCCTGCTCTTTTGAGCACCGAAAAATAATGGCACCGAAACACCGACTTCAAAACCACCAACCCTGGTGCCGGGAAAATAGTTGCGGCTGATATTGGCAGGATTAAACGCGCCGACTAAAAGTTGTTGGCGATAACCAATGGTCAGGTCAGGGAAATAACGGCTTTTTTCCGCTTTCAGTTGTGCATCAGCTAAAGCATTTCGTTGTTCATAATAAGCTACTTGTGGGTGATTGCTGGTCACAATACTATCGGCAGCAATAAAAGAAAGCTTTTCTAAAGGCCCATCAGTTATTGCAGGCAAATAGTTAATGCTCAATAACTGCTGTAATTCCTGCCTGCCGATCAGTACATCCGCTTCCGCCTGTCGCCTGGAAACGCTGATCTCTTTGTAAGCGTTCGTAGCCGAAAGCTGTTCAAGGTAGGAGGTTTCACCTGTTTTATAGCGCAAAGCCGCCCGCTCTGAAAAGCGTTTATATAAGCTATCCTGGCTGGTAAGCTGCCGTAACTTATTCTGCGCATATTGAACCTCGTAATAGGCTGCTGTGACCTGTTTGACGACTTCGTTTTCGGTAATAGCTTTTGAGCGTTCGCTCAATGCGGTCTGTGCTTTGAGTACTTTTGCCTGAGCGCTGTAAACGGTCGGAAAAGCAAAGCTTTGGGTGATCCCCAAACTATTATCGATATTCCCACCGGATGTAGGGTCTTGTGTAAGGGTGATGTCGGTTTTGGCGGGGTCGAATGCCGTACCTTGTAAAGTTCGGTTCTGACCGATCTCCAGCGTTGCTCTGCGCAATTGCGGATTATTTCGGATTGCGGTCTCAATGCTCTCTGATAAGGTAAGCGGTTTATCACTCTGCGCGTTGACCGACGAAGCAATTAAGCTGCCTGTAAGAAACAATAAGATAGCTCCGATCTTGGGTGATAATGGCATTGTCTTGTCTGTTTTTGGCGGATGATTTTTGGTAAAAAGAATATAAAGCACCGGAAGAACCAGTAAGGTAAGCAAGGTCGCTGATATTAGCCCGCCGATCACAACCGTTGCCAAGGGCCTTTGCACTTCGGCACCAGCGGTAGACGATATAGCCATCGGCAGGAAACCTAACGAAGCTACAGAGGCCGTCATCAACACGGGCCTTAACCTGACCTGCGTTCCTTTCTTTACACGCTCGATGATATCGGTAATGCCTTCAGCTTGAAGCTGGTTGAAATAACCGATCAGAACGATCCCGTTCAAAACGGCAACACCAAAAAGGGCGATAAAACCGACGCCTGCGCTGATACTAAAAGGCATTCCTCGTAAGTACAAGGCAGCAACACCACCAATTGCTGATAGCGGTACGGCAGAAAAGATCAGGAGGGTCTCTCTAACGGAACGGAAGGTAAAATACAGCAACACGAGGATCAGCAGCAGTGCTACCGGCACAGCTATAGCTAAACGGCCTTTGGCTTCCTGCAAATTTTGGAACTGTCCGCCATAGGTCGTGTAATAACCGGCAGGCATTTTTAATTTTTGATTTAAGAGCTCCTGTATCTCCTTAACCGTACTTTCCACATCACGGCCGCGGACGTTAAAGCCAACGTAGATCCGGCGTTTACCATCCTCACGGCTGATCTGTGAGGGTGCATCCTCGGTTCTGATCGATGCCACCTGGCTTAACGGAACCTTGCTGCCGCTTGGAAGCGGGATATAAAGGTTTTCGATGTTCACTATATCGGAACGCAGTTCACGGCTTAGGCGCAAAACGATCTCAAAACGTTTCTCACCCTCGAACACCGCACCAGCCACCCGACCGGCAAAAGCGGTACTTAACGCCGTGTTGACATCTTCAATGTTCAAACCATATTGGGCGATCTTATGGCGGTCATAAACAACCGCTACCTGGGGCAAGCCGCTTACCTTTTCTACCATTGGTTCACTTACCCCCTTAACGCCGCTGATCAGTTTTGCAGTTTGATACGCCTGGGAAGCCAATACGTCCAGATCATCGCCAAAAATTTTAATGGCAACATCCTGCCGTATACCTGTCATCAGCTCATTGAATCGCATCTGCATAGGTTGGGTAACTTCTACATTAATGCCGGGAATATCTTTTAGTGTTTCTTCGATCTTCTCCATTATTTCAGCGCGATCACCGGCAGAAGTCCATTCATCTTTCGGTTTCATAGATAGCATCATATCACCACGCTCGAACGGCATCGGGTCTGTAGGCACTTCCGCGCTTCCTATACGGGTTACTGCCTGCTTGATCTCCGGGAACTTCTGCTTTAAGAGCTTCTCTGCTTTTCCAAAGGTCTGCACTACCTGCGATAGTGAGGTGCCTTGCATCATGGCAATTTCAACCGTCAGATCACCTTCTTCTAAAGTCGGGATGAACTCACCGCCCATTTTAGCAAAAGCCCACAGGGCGATGGCTAATAAAACGACAGACAAAAAAACGGTAAACTTTTTAGCCTTCAGCACGGCGTTTAACGCCGGCGTATAAATGCGGTGCATGGCATCAACCAGCCGGTCAGAAATATTCCGCTTATGGTGGGTTTTCTTACTTAAAAATAAGGCACTTGCCATAGGCACATAGGTCAGCGAAAGGATAAAAGCACCCAGGATGGCGAAAGCTACCGTTTCTGCCATTGGCCGGAACATCTTTCCTTCGATACCTACCAGTGCGAAAAGCGGCAGATAAACGATAAGGATGATGATCTCGCCAAAAGCGGCGCTGTCCCTGATCTTGGATGCTGCTTCGTAAACTTCGCCATCCATTTCAGATTGATCAAGTGTTTCTTTGCCTGCGAAGCGGTTGCTTTCTGTGATCCGGTGAACGATGGCTTCGACAATAATAACCGCCCCATCCACGATCAGTCCAAAGTCAATTGCACCCAGGCTCATCAAATTTCCGGATACCCCAAAGAGATACATCAGCGTTACGGCGAACAGCATGGCCAGGGGAATAACGGAAGCAACTACTAAACCTGCACGCCAGTTACCCAACAGCAGGACCAATACAAAAACGACGATAAGGCCGCCTTCTATAAGGTTCCGTTCTACCGTACCCATAGCCCTGCCAACAAGTTCCGTACGGTCAATGAACGGCTCAATGACCACACCCTCGGGCAATGACTTTTGTACCTGGGCCATGCGTTCCTTAACGCGCTCGATAACATCACTGAAATTCTCACCTTTTAGCATCAGGGCGACACCGGCAACGACTTCGCCTTGTCCGTTACGGGTAACTGCGCCATAGCGGTTAGCACTGCCATATTGCACCTTGGCAATATCACCGATAACCACAGGTGCATCTTCACGGTTCTTAACCACGATATGTTCAATATCATCCAGTGTTTTAACCTGACCCAGCCCCCTGATAAAATAGGCGTTACTTCGCTGTTCAATGTACGATCCACCTGTGTTTTGGTTATTCTTTTCAAGTGCAGTATAAATATCGCTGATCGTAATATTAAGGCTGTTCAGCCTTTCGTTGTCAATAGCGATCTCGTATTGCTTCACATAGCCGCCCCAACCGCTGATTTCGGCAATTCCAGGGGTTCCGGCCAGTTGTCTGCGGACGATCCAATCCTGCATGGTACGCAGGTCTGTAGCGGAATATTTGTTTTCATAGCCGGGTTTTGTATGTATGACATACTGGTAGATCTCCCCGAGGCCGGTCGTGATAGGTGCCAACATAGGTTCGCCGGTGTCTTTGGGAATCTGACTTTCAGCTTCCTTTAAACCTTCGCTGATCTGCTGCCTCGCCCAATAGATATCTGCATTGTCCTCAAATACTACCGTTATCACCGACAGTCCGGAACGGGAAATTGACCGTTTTTCAATTACTTTAGGCACGTTGGCAATCGCCAGTTCTATCGGCGCGGTAATATATTGCTCCACTTCCTGAGCGCCCAAAGTAGGTGCCTGGGTAATAATTTGAACCTGGTTATTGGTAATGTCAGGCTGTGCATCAATTGGCAGGCGTGTAAGCGAAAAAATACCGGCCGCTACTAATAATATTATAAATGCCCCTACGACCAGCTTATTGCTGATCGAGAACGCAATGATCTTATCAAACATGGATTTATGGTTAATACGTAAACGTGCTTGTGGCATAGCGCAGACGCTATCCCATCACGAACAAAATTGAAGCGAATGTATTAACCGATCTGAGGCGGCTGCCAGATAGAAATGGATTGTTCAAGAAGCGCCGGAACTGTCGGCTCACCGAAAGTTTTTTTAACTTCTTGTATGAAAACGCTCCCCACGTGATGGTAGGGTGTTAGCGTCCGAACAGTAGAACAGCAGGAACAGGTGCAGAACGGCGTGCAGGTTTCTTTGCCTGCTTTTTCGTCACCTGAATGGCTTTTAGTAAAAGTAGTATAAGATTTCACCATATCCCCAAAGTCGTCACTGTCCCTGCATGGCAACACTGCCAGTAAGGTCATGTAAACGCTGAATATGATTCCTACATACTTCATTTGATACAAACATATGATTTACAGGTCAATTATTACAAAATTAAACTTCATAGAAATGTTAATTTATGTT
>JAFDZK010000314.1 GCA_018267005.1 Bacteroidota bacterium | reverse complement strand
GAATGAACGCTTGTCTAATTGCGCTAACCCGCAGGTGCGCGACGCCTGCCTGCTGGCCTCCATACAATCCATTAACCATTTTAAGATCAGTACTTACGGTACCGCCGCCGCGTTTGCCGAAGCCTTAGATATGGGAAAAATGTCGGCCATATTTCACGAGCTGGAGATCAATGAAAAGCATATCGACGACCGCTTATCGCAATTGGCGGAGTATGAAATAAACGGGCGCGCCAAAGCAACCATCATATTGCCCAAATAGCATAGGTTTCGGTATACTATCATTTTATAACACGATAAACGCCGGCAATTCTGTCGACGCGGATTGTCGGGCAATGAGCCTACGTCGATTCCGCTAAAACGCTAAACCGGTCACTTTTTGAACTAATGATAACCGATTTATTAACCTCTTAAAAATTAAACATTTATGAAAACCGACATTGAAATTCAAAAAGACGTAATGGACGAACTGAAATGGGACCCTTTCCTGAATTCGTCCGAGATCGGCGTAGCTGTCAAGAACGGGATCGTAACCCTATCGGGCATCGTGGACAGCTATTCCAAAAAAGTTACAGCGGAAAAAGCCGCCAAAAGGGTGACCGGGGTAAGGGCCGTTGCGGAAGATATAAAGGTCGGCATTTCACCATCTTATCGTAAGACGGACACGGAGATTGCGGAAGCTGTATACAATGCCTTAAAGTGGCACACGGCCGTCCAGGAAGATAAGATCAAAATAAAGGTGGAGGACGGCATTGTGAAGCTGGAAGGTGAAGTGGAATGGGATTACCAGCGCGTAGCGGCCAAAACAGCCATCCAGTTTTTGACCGGGGTTCGTTCGGTCATAAACCTGATCACGGTCAGGCCAAAAATTTCGGCGATCGATGTCAAACAAAAGATCAAGTCGGCTTTTCAGCGGCACGCATCGGTCGACTCCTCGAAGATAACGGCCGACGTGCTTGGCAATAAAGTTATTTTGCACGGCAAAGTGCGCTCGTTTACCGAAAAGGAAGACGCCGAAGATGCCGCATGGTCGGCTCCAGGCGTCGAGCAGGTGGAGAGCAAGCTTGAAGTCGGCGAGCCGGAATACGTTTATTAGATTCGGGTTCAGCAAAAACCCCTGATCACCTTTACCGGCTTTCCGGAGGAGCTGTCTTGACCGCGCCGGTTAAGGCAGCTTCTCTGCTTAAAAACGGGTTATAACCTTGAATGTTCATCAACTGTATCGATCATGGCAGAGATAAAGTTATGGTTGGATTCTTACGAAGATATTTATTCAGACTTTGATAGCCGGCACTACCTTAACCGGAGAATATCGGAAGACTTTTTGCACGAGCTGCATACCGAGACAAAATACCTCGAGCAACATGCCGGCGACATGATCCTGCTGCTGCCGCGCGAACAAAGGAACGAAGAAACTGAAAAGATCATTACCAACAGCCTGGCTAATTATTTCCGGGCACAATTCCTTTTCCATCACGATAAATGCCGCCATAAACTGGTCAGGGGCGTTTTGTTTTTAATAATGGGCGTCGGCATTATGCTGTTAAACTCCTGGATCATCTATCGCTCGGGCGAATCGTTTACCATCATCGGGCTCAGGGTACTCCTCGAACCCGCCGGCTGGTTTTCCCTATGGGCAGGGCTCGACTTTCTGCTGTATGATTTCGCCGGACTAAAAAAAGAAGAAACCTTTTACCAGGAACTCTCGGAAATGCATATTCATTTTCAATCGTCGTGAGGATACAAACTTATAATGCACAGGCAATAGGCGCATGCCTGCGCTGACAAAACAGTGTCACCATATTCCTCATTTTATCTCCGTAAATTTAAGGATGGAAATAACCCCTGCGATAGTTTAAGGTTAGCGCACCGTTCTTTGAATTGACAAAGTAAATGCAAAACTCCGGTGGGGTTTGAAACGAGATTTGCTGTTGCCGGACGGAATCCTTCTTTTCATGCCCGGTTTAAGCCAACCTTCGGAAGATTTAAACGAGTGTGGGCCGCACGCCATTACCCATCATTTTTCTATATTGAAGAGGAGTTGTCCCGATCATCTCCTTGAAATTCCTACTAAAATGACTTTGATCAGAAAAGCCGCAGGCATATGCCACGTCGGTAAGCGGGCCATTATCTTTCAATAGGATGCCCAGCGACTTTTCAATCCGCAATTTTCGAACATATTCAGATATGGTACAGCCAACGTATTTTCTGAAATACTTACACAGGTGAACCGGGTGAACATCTACTTCACGGGACAACATCGCTAAAGTTAATTTTCCTGGGAAGCCTGATCGGAGCACCTCTTCCGTTTCAGCGATCCAACCGGGCGCCAGTGAATATCTGTTGAAGTTTTTGTCGGGGTCGCCGGTGATCATATGGATGAGCAACTCTTCGACCGATAGTGGAATTACTGTATTATTTGTTTTGCTTTCAAGATTTAGCCGGTGAAATAAAATTCTGATGTCCGGGTTAGTGATTTCTGTGAACTTTGGCAAGCCTTCAAGGTTGATCTCCAATCGCTTAATCCATGCGGGCTTGATTTCAATGTATAATGCAGCAGATTGGTTTTTCAATTGCGGATTGTAATGCGGCTCTCCGGCTTGCCGAAAAAGCACTGTTCCTGCACCATAGCTATACTTTCCCTTTTTATTAACCTCGGAAATTACTCCCCGCTGAATAAAAGAAAAAAAGGCATTTTGATGACAGTGCCAGTCAACGTTTTCAATTTGATATTCGACCTCCGTCAGTACTATATCATTAACATCCCGGCTACTCCTCGTTTCTCCGGAAAAACGCCCTGAGTTCAAAGTTTTCATATAATGATCGCAAAAGGCAAGAAGCATACCAATACATAATTAATTGATATTAAAGTGTTTGCTTTTTACTATTTATCCGAAGTGTTCGATATCATTACACCAATTGTTCGTTTGTGGTGCCAAATTAATCACGCTTGATCACCGCCTGAACAACTCAAACCGTGCAAATCCTATTCTATTTTCACGGTAAACCCAGCATTATATTTGTCTGCATATTTAATTCGTTTGAAAATCATGGAAAGAAGAAATAAGCATTCAAAGTTTTTGCAGACCCATTTTACGGGAGCGCTTCGGGCATTGGCAATATCAGTCAGCGTGCTGATATTGCCTGCACCTTCTATCGCGCAAACGGCTCCGGCCGCTGCCTGGAAAGACCCTTCTCCGCATAAGGTGCAGTTTGTGACTGTTGAAAAAGGTGTAAAGCTGGAAGTCCTGGACTGGGGAGGAAAAGGCCAGCCGGTCGTTTTATTGGCCGGCCTCGGCAATACCGCACATGCTTTTGATGATTTTGCGCCTAAGCTTACTCAAAGCTTTCACGTATTTGGCATTACGCGACGTGGTTTTGGAGCGTCATCTGTGCCGTCATCGGGATACACTGCGGACAGGCTTGGTGATGATGTCATCGCCGTTCTCGATTCGCTCAAAATAAACAAGCCGGTAATTATCGGGCATTCGATTGCCGGCGAGGAACTAAGTTCAATAGGAACCCGTTACCCGCAAAGAATAAGTAAGCTTATCTATTTGGAAGCTGCTAAGAGTTACGCTTATTATGACAAACAACATGGCGACTATCGATTGGATGCCACGACACTATCGGCGGATCTGGATTCCGCAAAAAATAACCCTTATGACATCAAACTGATGAATAAAATGCAAGGTGATTTACTTATCCTTCAGAAAAGCCTGCACAGTGCCAAACTCGTGATACAAGCGGATATAGATGCCCGCTCGGGGCCTTCGGGCGGACCGACAGATGCGGATCTCGCAAGCTTTGCAGCCATGCAAAAATTTGTTGCCAGGCAGGTTGGGGGCCCATTGCCGGAAGCGGAACTGCGACAAACGTTTAATCGAACCAGTGATGGCAAAGTAGGAGACCAGAAAACGCCGTCGTTCGTATATGACGCTATTTTGAATGGAGAGCAGAAGTATGGAGCAGTTAAGGCGTCCATTTTAGATATCGAGGCCGTGCCTAAGAACACAGGTAGTCAGCCTAACGCAAATCGCGCCAAGCTAGCGGCCGCACAGGCAGTACACACCGCCCAAACGCTAACGCAGATAAAGGCGCTCCGGGCGGGAAATCCGCGAGCCAAAGTCATAGAAATTCCAAATGCATATCATTATATATATTTATCTAACCAGGCGACAGTGATACAGGCTATCAAGGAATTCATAAAACTAAACTAGTTGTTTCCGCCGGGGTGGCGCAGCCTAACCTGGCGGCCTTTTTTGTTTCTTTTTTGGCCAGGCAAAAAGAAAAAGAATAATGGAACTAATGCATCAATATTTCCTTTTATTCAATCCATTATCATTATCCAACCTCTTTATTAATCGCACCACGCATCTGATCAATAAACTTTGTAGCCGCTATCTGCTTCCCTCTACTATATCCTACCGCCGCCTATAGGCATTTCCCCTTCACTGGCGCAAGAATGCCGGGCCGGCCTGAGGGCAAAAGCTTCTTGTGCCGAATGGAAAAAATAGTCTTCATCCCCCCGATTTAAAACAGGACACAGTTTTTGCTGTTAATAGCCATCATGGTACAAGACGAGCAAAAAACAAGATACAGCGACAAAGAGCTGGCAGAATTTAAATTACTGATTGAAAACAAGATCCGCCTGGCCCGCGAGGAATTGAATGAACTGGCAGGTACGCTCAGTTCGGCCAACGGCGACGATGCTGCTATTGCCGGCAAGACGCTGGAGGATGGTTCGGCAACTTTCGCGAAGGAACAGATCACCCAACTGGCGGCACGCCAGAAGAAATTCATCGAGCAGTTGGAGGCTGCTTTAACACGCATCCAAAACAAGACATACGGTATTTGCCGCTCGACGGGCAAGCTGATTCCGGCCGAAAGGCTGCGGGCTGTACCGCATACTACGCTAAGCATGGAAGCTAAACTGAA
>JAFDZK010000313.1 GCA_018267005.1 Bacteroidota bacterium | reverse complement strand
CATATCGGTTCCGGCTAAATTGCAGACAACTAAGGAAGATATATCCGAAATATTAAAGGGCTTCCAGCGCGAAGATGGCACCAATGGCTACGAGATATTCAAAGTCCGGGGATGGGACTATGTCGCCCTGTGCGAGACATACGAACGGGCCATAGCGGTATGCCGGGCCGAACATGTTCCCGTGCTGATCCACGTAACGGAAATGACCCAGCCGCAGGGCCACTCTACTTCGGGTTCACACGAGCGATATAAGTCCAAAGAACGTCTTGCATGGGAAAACGAGCACGATTGCTTGCTGCAAATGCGTAAATGGATGATCGAATCGGCCATCGCAACCGAAGAGGAGATGGACGAACTGGAGATAACGGCCAAGAAGTATGTGCGCGAATGCCAGCGTGAAGCCTGGGCCGAGTTTGAAGGTGAAATATTCGAAGAATTGAACCAGGTTTCAGACCTGATCTCGCGCCTTGCTGAAGACAGTACGCAAGAGAGCGAATTGACGGAGATCGTATCTTCACTAAAAGCGACCGTCGATCCGGGCCGCAAAGATGTGATCTCGGCCGGCAGGAAAGCGCTGCGCGTAACTGCCGGAGAAAATCCGGTCGGCAGGCAGGAGTTGGTTGATTGGCTTGCCGCACAGAAAACAAAGAATGACGAGCGGTTCAACTCCAAATTGTTTACCGAAACGCTTAAGTCTCCATTGCTGGTGCCTGTTGTGCCCCCGGAATACGAAGACGATGCCAAAGTGCTTGATGGCCGCGAAGTGCTGAATGCTTGCTTTGATTCGAACTTTGAACGTGACAAAAGTATAGTTGCTTTTGGCGAAGACGTTGGCGCTATCGGCGACGTGAACCAGGGTTTTGCCGGCTTGCAGAGTAAATATTCCGACCTGCGAATTTCTGATACAGGTATTCGTGAGGCTACCATTATTGGGCAGGGTATGGGTTTGGCGATGCGCGGATTAAGGCCGATAGCCGAGATACAGTACCTGGACTACCTGCTTTATTCGATCACCGTTTTAAGTGACGATCTGGCCAGCCTGAGCTACCGTACGCGCGGCGGCCAAAAGGCGCCTGTTATTGTACGTACACGCGGCCACCGGCTGGAGGGAATATGGCATTCGGGATCGCCGCTGGGTTTGATCCTTAACGCGATGCGCGGGCTGCATATTTGTGTGCCGCGCGATATGACGCAAGCGGCAGGTATGTATAATACGCTCTTGCGCGGCGATGAGCCCGCATTGGTGATCGAATGCCTGAACGGATACCGTTTGAAAGAAAAACTGCCATCGAACGTGGGTGAATTCACGGTTCCGCTGGGTGAGGCTGAAATATTAAAGGACGGTTCGGACGTAACAGTGATTTCGTATGGTTCGACGCTGCGTATCGTGCAGGAAGCTGCCGAAGACCTGGAAAAACTGCATATCCACATCGAGGTGATCGATGTGCAAACGCTGTATCCCTTCGATATCAAAAATACGTGCGGGGAATCGCTGAAAAAAACCAACAAGCTACTTGTTGTAGACGAGGATGTTCCCGGCGGAGCTTCGGCTTATATACTGCAAAAGGTATTGGAGACGCAGAATGGTTATTATTCTCTCGATTCGCAGCCTAAAACGCTTTCGGCCAAAGAACACCGTCCGCCTTATGGCACCGACGGCGATTACTTCAGCAAACCATCTGCCGACGACGTGATAGAGGCTGTTTACGCCATGATGAATGAAGCTAACCCCGAAAAATATCCGGCGATATATTAATTACTGACTGACTGAGTTATTGAATTATTGATCGGTTCAATATGAAATATCTGTGCATTATATTTTTGCTGCTTTCTGCAAAATGTTTTGCCATGAACGAAGGTTAGAATTGACCGTACCCTATTTGCCTAAAGAAACATTCAAATTTACTCGCAAGATCCCCCGGCAAGCAGATCAAGCGGCTGTCTTTTAAGCTTCCGGAATTATACGAACAGAACTGACAGGTTTAGATAAGATTGTTATAATACAGGGTAACAATTTGTTATTGGGTCGATTTTAATTAAAAAAAATTGTCAGGCCAAAATAACAAATTCTGTTTTTTATCGTATAAGATAGACCAAAGGCGCAGAAAATTAATTATAGTGTAATTATTTTAACTTTTTGTAATTGAATTAACATTCCAATCTTTTACACTTAAAATTAATTCCTTACATTTGTGGATAACGGTTGTTGATAACCTACCTGATTAGGTGCCTTTCGGGGAACTATTGATTAAACTTAAAAGTAAAGAAGCGGGAAGATGAAGAGAAGTTTTTTATGGGTAGCCCTTACCTTGTTATTATTTTCGGTTACAATTGTTAGTTGGAAAACTGACGCAACAATCAAAGCAAAGAAAATTAGTTATCACCCTAATCCGCCTGCATCCGCAAAGGAATTGTTCACAGGATATCTTGACGATATATATAACACCGCGCAATTGCATGTTGCCGGGCTGGATCGTGACGTTTTTCAGAAAGCCGTTACCGGCTACTTTAATCTGAAGGCGGCCGGCCAGGTTCCTCAATACAGTTCGGTTATTACCATCGTCGACCTGGCTAAATCGAGCTGCCTCAAGCGTTTATGGATCGTCGACCTCATCGACAAAAAACTGGTTTTGAACACCTGGGTGGCGCATGGCAGCGGCAGCGGCGAGGATATGGCCCGGTATTTTTCGAATGAAAATGATTCACATGCCAGCAGCCTTGGGTTTTATGTGACCGATGGTGTATATCATGGCAAGCATGGGCGATCATTGAAGCTCGATGGAATGGATGCAGGTTTTAACGACAATGCCCGCGCGCGGTCCATCGTTGTTCATGCCGCTCCGTACGTTTCCATGTCGTCGATCAATCAGCTGGGCCGGCTTGGTCACAGCGAGGGTTGCCCGGCCGTATCACCTCAAGTGATAGGTAAAGTGATCGAAGCCATCAAAGACAGAACCGTTTTGTTTATTAATGGTAACGACAACAGCTATACCTCAAAATACCTTGATGAAGGGATAGCAGCAAACTATATGTATCCCGATAGCTCGTCTGTAACCGCAAGCTTGTAAAGAAGAAGGCTGAAGCTTTTGAGTCTTAAAATCTGCTGATTTCAGGTTAATATCTTTTCCCTTAATTCAGCCGAAATGGCTTCGGTAACGCAAAGAATATCCTCGGCGACGTGCGTATTGTTAGTGATCACCTGGTCGCATTCATCCTTATAAGGCAATAAGTATTGTTTATAAGCCGGAACTACGTGATTGATCCACTTGTACATCACGTCGTCGTGAGAATAACCGCGCTCGACCAGGTCCCGCTTAAGGCGGCGCATCAAGGCCACTTCTTCATCGGCATCGATAAATATTTTCAGATCGAGCTGGTCGGCGATGTCCCTGAAGTGCAGGATGAACAGACCTTCCACCAATATAATCGGGGCCGGTTTTATTTCCAGTGTTTTGGGAACAGCATCAGGGTTATTGAAAGTATATTCCTTCTTCAGGATAGTTTTCTGCTTGATCAGGCTGTTGATATCCCGGTTGAAATGTTCGTGATCGATGGTATCCGGCAGGTCGAAATTGTAAAGTTTGTTTTCCTCGGCCGTCATGTTATGCCCCACGGGGATATAATAATCGTCCTGCGACACCAGGCAAACTTCGTCGGCGGTAAAATGCTGAAGAAAGCATTTCAGGAAAAAAGTCTTCCCCGAGCCGCTTCCTCCGGCTATGCCGATAATAAATGGTCGCACCCCCAAACCCTTTGCAGGGGGCTTTACAAAGTGTTTAGCCATCGAAACCTCAACAAAACCCAAAATTAGCAATTTAGCTCTGCTTGGAGATACGGCTTATTGCTGCGGCACCCCATAACTTAGCGTCACCTGGAACCGTTTGTCGAGAGCGCCCAAAGCTTCGGCCACGTTTTTGGTCATGACGATGATCACGTCTTTGGTTTGTTCGTTATCGGTAAACCGGCCCACTACCTTGGCAAAGGTGGTGCGGTTGGTCATGATATTGGTGATCTTGATCACTGTTCCTATCGGCGCAGTGCGGTGCAACACTAATTTTTTATTCGGGTCAAGGCCTTCGTCGTCCATCCAGGTGGCAACGCCTTTTTCGTCTTTTTCAAATAACCCGTACTTATTGGCATTCATGTGAGCCGCAGGCGAATTGCTGCTGTCCTGGGTGGAGACCGGTTGCGGCGAGTCGCGTTTAGCGGTAACCTCTGCAGGTTTGGTTACAGGCGCTGTTTCTGCCGTTGTTGTCGCATTTGCAGGAGCGCTGGCGGCCTGAACGATCAATACCTGGCCCGGCGTTATCGTGTTAGATTGCAACCCATTCAGTTTCATAATGGTTTCCACTGTAGTATTGAAGCGCTTGGCTATCGAATACAGCGTTTCGCCGGCCGAAACTTTATATTGGGTACCGCCCCCGGCGTTAGGTGGTGGTACAGTTGTGGGTTGCTGCGGTTGTTGTACGGCGACGGGCTTGCTTTGCTGAGGTTGTTGTACAGCGACAGGCTTGCTTTGCTGCGTAATTTTTGCCGGCTCCTTAAACGGCCTTTCGGTTGGTATCTTAACGATGCTGCCGATGATGAGGTTGGCATTGTTGTTATAAGCGATGATCGCCTTGGGGCTTACTTTGTATTTCCGTCCGAGCGAGTAGTAGTTATCTTTAGGGTCCAGTTTGTGTAGTATAACCTGTTTACCGTTATGTTCTTCAACACCTATCGAATCTGTAACGGGTTTTGCGAAAGCGAAGGACGAAAGAACGGATAGCGTTAGGGTCAATAAGAATAATTTAAATTTCATTTCTCTTTTTTACAGTATTAAAGATTCAAAACTTCTAACTGTGATTGGTTTTTCAGGCTGATCAGTTGATCCTTATAAAGCAGAAACGACTCTGGTTGCAATTTTTGTATATCTGCGTGCAAAAGGTCATGATAAATAATC
>JAFDZK010000312.1 GCA_018267005.1 Bacteroidota bacterium | reverse complement strand
CTGGTTTGGGGATTATTCGATCCGAATTACCACAAAACAGATATGCGTCCGCTCAGCCTTACGGGGCCGCAAACGATAAGGCTGGGTTTGGTTTCGGACCAAAATTCCATCGATAATAAATATAAGTTACAATCCGACACGGCAAGAAAGACGGCGCTGTCGAATATTGTAAATCAATCAGGGTTATTATCAGATGCTGATCCCTTGTGGCTCTTATATTACAAGCAGCAATTCAGTCCCCTGCTGAATTATACGGCGGTAAGCATTTTAGGTAGTTTAACTCCATCGGTGAGCGCGAAACTTGTTTCAGAAGGTACATATAGCTGGTATACGGCCGAACTCGATAAATTAAAAGAGCGGCTGAATGGCGCGCGCTCGACAGACATGGACCGTGGATCGCGAATAATGGCTTATTACCGTATGCTGAATGAATATAGAAACCTTTATTCTGTCTGGGGCATCCGTACATCAACCGCGCAGGTGACGCTGAATATGGCCGCCCGTCAGCGGGTTTTACAAAAAGGCGGCACATCCATTCCGAATTGGACGCCGAACACGGATGCAGACATCGCCAGGAAAGTGCTTCAGAATGCCAAATATTGATGATGCCATGCAAAAGAAAATTATCTATTTAGGTCTGCTGTTATCCTTTTGGGTAACAGCAGGCTTTGCCCAAACCACCACGGTAGATACCGTCATCAGCCGGAAGTCTTTACAGTATTTACAGGGAGATGCCGTCTACGAAACCGGTGTGATGGTCTTTTTGAAAGGGCTGAAGGAATCGATATGGAATCATTTCGATTTGTTTATTTCGGATGCGCAGGCACTGGCGGCAATTTTTATGATCATCTTTTTTGCAATTAAAAGTTATGAGATGATGGTCGGTGATAAGCGCATGGAGATCATGCCGCTTCTGCGTCCTTTTGGATTGGCGATGGTGATCATCTGGTGGGGCGGCTTCGTCAAAATGGTAGCCTTTCCGACCGATTTAGTAGCGTCGCAAACAGAACAAATGTTCGACAGCGTACAGTCGGACGTAGACGGATTGCGAATAACGAGGGCTAACCTGATGTTGCAGGTGGCCAATTCCTTGTACACCTTCCAGGCACAGGCTGATGTCGCGGAAAAAGAAAGTGATTCTTGGTATGGGCAGGCCTGGAATGCGGTCACAAGTACAGTAAAGCAGGGCATCGCCGACGTAGTTTCGCCTTTAATTGAGCTCAAGAACCGGCTGACGGTGGGCATGCAGCTGCTATTCACCCAGCTGTTGGAATTGATTGGGATATGGATATTGCGAATTGCCGTATATATCATATTCATGATTCAGATCATCTATTCGTCTATCCTGATCATATTAGGCCCGTTCTCAGTTGGCGTAAGCATTTTGCCCGCTTTTCGGGATAGCTTTAGTACTTGGGTTGCACGCTTTGTTTCTGTAAACCTCTATTCAGGTATTGCTTATCTTATTATGTACCTGTGCGGATTGATGCAGCAATATGCGCTGACTTCCGAGATAAGTAAGTACCAGGAATTGGTAGGTACCAATGGCGCAGCAGCTGACATGGCCAAAATGGCGGCGTTCGCCGCTAATGGCATCCTGTCCTTTGGTACAGTGATCATTGTTTTTGTCATTGGCGCGATTTGTATGTTCACCGTGCCGAGTATCTCTACCTGGATCATCTCTACTTCGGGTATCAGTTCAGCAGCTTCCAACTTCGGCCGTGGCGCGACCACGATGGCGAGTGCTACCCGCATAGCAGGCAGCTTTATCTAACCTCCATTCCTTTCATATGATTATTAAAAACATCGAAGCCAAAATCAGGCTTGCGACCTGGGTGGCTTTTGGCAGCTTTATTACGTCGATAATTCTATGCGTGGTTTGCAGCAGCTACGCTTATCGGCAGGTTACTGATGCCCGAAAAAGCATTTACATCCTGAACAACAACATACCGCTGCAGGCTACGCAAACCAACATGCAGATGAACCGCCCCGCGGAGTACAGGGCTGACATAGACCTCTTTCATAGCCTTTTTTTCTCGCTGACCCCTGACGACAAGTTCATCGAATACCAACTCAAAAAGGCGATGTACCTCGTGGACCAGTCGGGCGTGGATCAATATGACAACTTGAAGGAAAACGGCTATTTCAACTCAGTGCTGTCCTCAAGTTCCGTGATCACCTTACAAACAGACTCGGTCTCCCTGGATATCGGCAAGCACTACTTCAGGTACTATGGCAGGCTAAAGATCGACAGGCGCAGTTCAACCGTAGTGCGCTCCCTGATAACCGAAGGCTACCTGAAGGATATCCCACGGAGCGATAACAATCCCCATGGTGTCCTTATCACCAACTGGAAAACACTTGAAAATAAAGACCTCGAAAATGTTCAAAAGAATACGTTCTAACCGCGATCCAAGGGATACGCTGTATAGTGAATTGTCAAAGGAGTTTTCGGTCTACGCCGATAAAGGAACTGCAGCCTTCAGAAGTTTTATCGGAAGGTATCCCCGTCAGGTTTTTGGCGCAATGATCATGCTGTTGCTGGCTTCGTTGCTTTTTGCAGTATTGCTGCATGGCAGGATGCTTCCGAAGGACGCCACGACAAAGCCTTTGAAGTCAGGAAAGCAACCGTTGGATGAAGGCTTTGAGAGGATTGTCTCTGCCGGCGCCGCCCTAAAACAAACTATTCATTTGCGCAGGAAGGTGGATAGCCTTACAGCGAAAAAGGCATTAACCAGAGGGGACAGCATCCTTTTACTACGCGACCTGGATAGCCTGCAGCAAATACGAATCACAGTTCCACATTAGTACAATTCTTATGAAGATCAATTTCAAACAACCCAAATACATTCTGCCGCTCATCCTCCTGCCCTTCCTGTGTTTGTTCTTTTTTGTTTACCGAAGCAGTTCGTCGGGAAAGAAAAATGATGAAAAACAAAGGGGATTGAATGCCTCCGTAGGCAAGATCTCGGGAGACGTTCAGAAAAAGCAATTGCAGGATAAGTTGGACGCCTACCGCAATGCTTATAAGCAGGGCAGCGGCATCACTGCCGTGAACCCGCTCCCTGCCGAGAAAAGCAGTAACCCGACTTTCCAGTCAGGTTATTCAGAGAAGGAGCAAAAAATGCTTGATAGTATCAACAAGGCGATGAAAGATAAATACGCCGCTAATTCCCGTCCGCCGGATAAACCCGTTACCACTCAGGTTAAAAACGACAGGGTCATGCTGGATGCGCTGAATGGCCTGCGTAACAGGCAACAGCGAGCAAAAGAACCAGTTGGGAACAAGCCAAAGGAAAATGATCCTATGGATACATTCCGGGAACAAATGGCATTCCTGGACAGTATGAACAAGGCGAATGATCCGCAGCTGAAAGCCGAGAAACAGAAAAAGGAAGCGCAGGAAAAGGCGATGGCCCGTAGAGATGCCGAGCCGAAGCTTTCGGTGAGCCTGGCTGCATCCGTGCCCTCGGGCTTTAATACGGTGATGCCGGAGCGGAACCCGGGACTGATCAAGGTAGTTATCGATGAGAATTTGACCGGATACGCAGGCTCACGTATCCGGTTGCGTTTATTGGACGACATAATGGTTGGCAAATACCTTTTAACAAAGGGTGCATTTTTGTATGCATTAATCACTGGTTTTTCCGGGCAGCGGGTTGCCCTATCAGTTCAGTCAATTTTGAATGGCGATAAGATACTGCCTGTGAAATTAGAGGTGTACGACATGGACGGGCTTGCAGGGCTGTACGTACCGGCATCCGCTTTCCGGGAGTTTACGCGCGACCTGGGTACTAACACTGTCCAGGGTGTGACCATAGACGGCACTGGTTCAGGTTCGGCGGCAAGTCAGCTTGCCATGAGCACTGCCAGCAAACTTTTCGAGTCTACCTCTTCAGCTGTTGCCAGCCTGATCCGTAAGAACAAAGCCAAAATAAAATATAACTCTTTCCTCTACTTAATCGATCACGATGCGCTGGAAAAGGCGCAGCATCAATATTAATCTCAATATGAAACGCTTAATGTTAATCGCCGCCATCGCTTTGACGGCCCGTTATTCTTCTGCCCAGTCGACGCCTTTTGCGGATGGCGTAAGGCGCAGCAACCTGCCTGTTGTTTACCTGCCCGAAAATGTATCAGTGCAATTCATCTCGCCGGAGCCTATTCAATATGTGGACATTTCCGCTAAAACAATGATCGGCGATTTGCCGCTGAAAAATGTGCTGCGCATCAGGCTTAGGGATTCAACCAAAGTGGCAGACGCTGTAGTTACGATCACGGGTGAAAAATTCATGGCTCAATACCGTATTATACGTGCAGATTCGATCACGGCGAGGGATAGCCGCACAGAAATTCCGATTGCTCTTTCAGACACCCGCCCGCTCGATATTTCTGGAGTCGGCTTATCACAAATACAATTAAAAACGATGGCCTTAGACCTTTTTGCTAAGAGCCCACGTGCTAATATTGAAACAAGCGAAGCATTCGGTGTCAAAGCGGCGCTGTATCATTTGTACACCGCTGGAGATTATATTTTCGTTGACCTGGGATATCGCAATAAAAACAACTTGTGGTATGACGTTGACGAATTACGCTGGCATATCGATGACAAAAAGATAGCGAAAGCGACTAATGTGCAGTCGGTGGAATTGAAGCCGGAGTTTGTCCTTTTTGATATTACCCGTTTTCAAAAATCGTATCGAAATATCATCGTATTGAGAAAGCTCAGTTTTCCCGGCAACAAAATATTGCATATTGAACTAAGCGAGAAACAAATATCCGGCAGGGTAGTCACTTTGAGTATTCCATACCAGGACCTGCTGGACGCAGACATTATCCCTTTATAATGAACCCTCTTAGATCCCTCGAACCTGAAGAACGCCAGCGGTACGAGTATGTGAAAGAGGTTTTCGAAGAGGAATTTGAGGCGACACACCTGGCCTTTC
>JAFDZK010000311.1 GCA_018267005.1 Bacteroidota bacterium | reverse complement strand
AACCTGTGATACCCGGGCGCAGCGCATGCCTCATCACATATCGATCGGTGATCCGGGAAAATTTTTCAGTATGACTAAGCATGTGCGGCCGTGGTCCGACGATAGACATATTGCCTATCAACACGTTAATAAATTGCGGCAGTTCGTCCAGGCTGGTTTTTCGTAAAAACGCTCCTGTCCTTGTAACCCGGCGGTCATCGCGTGTGGCTTGCTTATTATCGGCGTCAGAATTCAAATACATGCTTCTAAATTTGAAACACCTGAAGTTGGCATTGTTGCGGCCAGTGCGCATCTGTATAAAAAATACAGGACCGGGCGATTCCAGTTTGATCAGTACAGCCAATATGGGGCAAAGCCAACTAAAAACGAACAAAATAATAAATAGTGAAAAAATGATGTCAAATGATCGCTTGAATATCCGGGCGGGCATGTTTGTCAGGTAACCCTAACAATTACGAGCCGGTAATAAAAAGGGTTGGGTGGAAAAAATCCTTTTATTGTTGTACTGCTATATTGTTAGATTGTTATCTTATATCAAAACAACAAAGAATCAACCATTATATATCTGGTAAACGCCTTCGATTGCACGTTTTTCCGGCGAACCGACCAACACTGTTGTGATTTTTTTTGAGATCATCAATTGCTCGGCCTGGTTGATGTACTCTTCAGGATCAACAATAACCGGGTTTACAGTCATCATTTCGGCAATATGTAATTGAGAAGTATCCGGATTCTTTACCAACGCACGGCGAAGGTCGCCATCGGTTACAATGCCATCTATCCGATTAGGATCACCTACTATTACCATTCCCAATTTGCCTTCCGACATACGCAGCAGCAGTTCGGTGAATGAGGCATCCTGGTGAATAAACGGCAGGTTATCACGGCGCATGAGGTCTTTTATTTTTACAACCAGTTTACGGCCAAGGCTACCCCCGGGATGAAAACGTGCAAAATCTTCGTGCTGGAATTGTCTTGCTTCCATCAGCGCCACGGCCAGTGCGTCGCCCATTACCAGGGTTGTAGTAGTGGATGAGGTTGGCGCCAGTTCCAGCGGGCAGGCCTCACGCGTGATGCATACATTGAGGTGATGATCGCTGTTTTTGGCAATCGTCGAACCAGGATTTCCGGTAATGCTAATAATCTTGTTGTTGTTCCATTTCAGGAAAGGGATTATCCGCAGCACCTCGTCCGTCTCGCCTGAGTAAGAGATAAGTATTACCAGGTCATTAGGCTCAACCATGCCCAGGTCGCCGTGAAAAGCTTCACCCGGATGGAGGAAAAAGCTTGGGGTACCCGTACTGGCTAAAGTAGCCGCAATTTTACGCCCGATAAGCCCCGATTTGCCCACACCGGATACGATCAGTTTGCCTTTGGAATCGAGTATCGCTTCCACAGCGGCCGTGAACTCATCGCCGATTGCCAAGGCTACGTGCTTCAACGACTCGATCTCTATATCAAATACTCTTTTGGCTATATCTTTCATTTAGGTTGTACGATATATGTGGTACGTTTACGTTATTAAAGTAATTAAATACGCACAACGCATATAACCACTATCATCCAAGCAAGGGCTGTATCACTTCCCCTAATTCATGCAGCCGAACCATGTTCGGGCCGTCGCTCAGCGCGTTATCCGGGTCGGGATGCGTTTCCATAAAATAACCATCCGCTCCAAATGCTTTAGCGGCTAAAGCCATCATCGGCACAAACGTACGGTCGCCACCGGTTTTTCCGCCTGCCCCGCCTGGTCGCTGCACCGAATGAGTACAATCCATACACACAGGGTGACCGAACTTTTTCAGGTCGTAAATATTCCTGAAATCGACCACAAGATTGTTGTATCCATACATATTTCCCCGCTCGGTTAGGATTACCTGTTCATTTCCAGCCTCGATTACCTTTTGCGCCGGGTAAAACATATCCTGGCCAGACAAAAACTGTGCCTTCTTCACGTTGACAATTTTACCGGTTTTGGCAGCGGCTACTAACAGGTCGGTTTGGCGGCAAAGGAACGCCGGTATCTGCAATATATCGGCAACTTGCGCTGCTACAGCCGCTTGTCCCGGCTCATGAATATCAGTCGTAACCGGTAGATGAAAGCGTTCTTTCACATTATTCAGCATTTCCATACCCTTTTCAATGCCCGGCCCGCGGTAGGAATGGATAGAAGTGCGGTTTGCCTTGTCAAATGAAGATTTGAACACGACCGGAACCTCATACTTCTGCCCTATCTCGGCCACCTTTTCAGCTACGGTATAAAGCAGGTCCTGGTTTTCCATTACGCAAGGCCCCAATATGAAGAACGGCTTTTGCCTGATCTGTTCGAACAAACTCATGCGCAAAGATGGGAATTTTTGTTGTACGTTATATGCCAGATCACAAAGCGTATAACGTCTGATGTAAAACGTATAACTTTGTCCTATGATAAATTTCTTCGAATTCTACGGCATACCTGAATCATTTAATCCGGATACGGCTTTTCTGAAAAAAAAATTCTACGAGTTGAGCAAGCAATATCACCCGGATTTTTATGCTAATGAATCCGAAGACAAGCAGCAGGAGATACTGGAGCTTTCCACCATTAATAATAAGGCACATCAAACGCTTACCGATCCGGCCAAACGGTTGGAATATATCCTGCGCCAGCACGAATTGCTGGTCGACGGCGCAAAACCTCAGTTACCTGCCGATTTTCTGATGGAGATGATGGACATTAATGAGCGGCTGATGGAAGTGGATGATGCCGATCAACTTGCAAGCATTAATAATGAAGTGATGGCGATTGACGACGATATCACCGCACAACTTAAAATTCTTACCAGGGACTACGAAACACTCGACGACACCGCCAAAGAAAGCCGTTTGAACGAGATATTGGACCTGTATTACCGCCAAAAATATTTGTTGCGGATTAAGGAGAGTTTAAATACATTTGCAGCCCGGTTCTGAAAGAACAAATGCCCAGATGGCGGAATCGGTAGACGCGTTGGTCTCAAACACCAATGGCTGCAAGGCCGTGCCGGTTCGACCCCGGCTCTGGGTACGAAATAGAAGTAAAAAGTCTCAAGTCGAAAGTCTTGAGACTTTTGTTTTTCGTAAAGGTGTCTGCAATGTTTCGAATTATAGTAATAGATCAAGAGTAAAATTTATGGGGTACGGATTTAAGCTAACCTGAACGGGAAGAAAGTATGGATCGACCGGAATAATTTATAACTATTACAACTTCTCCAACTACTACAACCTTTCCAACCAAATTCCCTAATTTAGCCACCTATGCCAGCTAACGGGAGAGAAAAGATATTTGTATTGGACACGTCGGTCATCCTGTACGACCACAATGCCTTCGAGAATTTCCAGGAACACGACGTAGCGCTGCCGATCCAGGTGCTGGAAGAGCTGGATAATATGAAAAGCGGCAACGATACCCGCAACTTTGAGGCGCGCAGCTTCATCAGGCTGATGGATATTGTTTCCCGCAGAACCTTACTGAACAAATGGACGCCCTTTAAAGGTAAAGACAAAGGCAGCTTTAAAGTGGTGATGGATATAAAAACCACCGGCATTGATGCCGAGGCGGTTTTTGGTAGCGACAAGGTCGATAATCGCATCCTCAATGCTGCACTGGGCTTGCAGGAAGAATATCCCGATAAAAAGGTGATCCTGGTATCAAAGGATATTTGCCTTCGGCTGAAAGCTAAAGCGGTAAACCTGCACGCGGAGGATTACGAGACCGGTAAGATCAAAAACCTTGAAGACCTGTACACGGGCGAAACCATCCTGACCAAAATAGCGGATAAACTTATTTCTCAATTAGACAAGCAAAATGTACTAACTGAAGGGCTGGATATATTGCCCAGCACAAACAATCACTTTTATAGCCTGCATGGCAAGCGGCAATCCGTAAATGGCTTTTACAACTGCCAGACCAATGTCCTTGAAAAAGTCACCGATCAGCCGGTATTCAGCATATATCCTAAAAACCAGGAACAAGCATTCGCCATACACGCACTGATGCACCCGGATATAAAGCTGGTCACCATACAGGGTAACGCCGGAACGGGTAAAACCTTACTGGCGCTGGCCTGTGCACTGGAACAGCGAAAAAACTTCAGGCAGATCTATGTTACAAGACCGATCGTTCCGCTCAGCAATAAAGATATCGGCTACCTGCCTGGCGATGTGAAATCCAAGATCGACCCGTACATGGCGCCGATATGGGATAACCTGAAGTTTATTAAAGACCAATTCACCGACGACGAAAGGATGCAAACCAAGGTGGACGAGTTGGTGGCAAATGAAAAGATATCCATTGCGCCGCTAGCTTTCATTCGCGGTCGCACGCTGACCAAGATCTATTTTATAGTCGACGAAGCGCAGAACCTGACGCCGCACGAGATCAAAACCATTATTTCACGGGCAGGTGAGAACAGCAAATTTGTGTTTACCGGCGACATTTACCAGATCGATACGCCGTACCTGGATGCTGAAAGTAACGGGCTGTCCTACCTGATCGACAAGGCGAAAGGGCACCCGCTTTATGCGCATATTACCCTGCAAAAAGGGGAAAGAAGCGAACTGGCTAATTTGGCAACGGAGCGGTTGTAAGGCCTTCCTAAATGTCGGCGGCAGGAAACACTTAAAACCTTGTATTCTTTGTGAAAAGCTTTGTGGTTAATTGAGCAAGATAACCACAAACGTTCCGCAAATGGCACAAAGGATCACAGCAATATCTCATTCGTCACCCGATCGATATCATAGCTGATCTTATTCACAAACTCCAGTTGCTCTTTTAGCAGCGCCTCGTCGGGTGTAAGCTCAGCTTTTTCTGGCTGAAGCTCTGCTTTTCCGGGCGCGAAATCGACGGTTTTGCCGCCCAGCTTCCTGCTGTCATCATTCAGTATGAGGATGCTTTTGCGGATAAGCCTGATATTTTCCGACCGGGTGACATGCAGATTTTTAGCGAAAATGTCCGACGCC
>JAFDZK010000310.1 GCA_018267005.1 Bacteroidota bacterium | reverse complement strand
AGCACCAGTTGCGCCGGTTGCGCCTTGAGCACCGGTTGCACCAGTTGCGCCGGTAGCACCAGTTGCGCCGGTAGCACCTGTGGCACCAGTTGCGCCGGTTGCACCTGTGGCGCCGGTTGCACCAGTAGCACCAGTTGCGCCGGTTGCACCTTGAGCGCCAGTAGCACCAGTAGCACCGGTTGCACCCTGGGCGCCGGTTGCACCTGTTGCGCCAGTTGCGCCGGTTGCACCATTTGTACCGTTAGTTCCACTCGAACCTGTAGCGCCGGTAGCGCCTGTCGGGCCGGTAGCACCTGTCGGGCCGGTCGGACCACCTGAAGGGCCGGTAGGTCCCTGAACACCTTGCGGGCCGGTAGCACCTATGGCACCGGTAGCGCCTGTCGGGCCGGTAGCGCCCGTAGCACCTACAGGACCGGGTGTTTTGTCTTTTTTACAACCGTTTATACTAATAAGGCTTGCGAGCAGTATTAACGGTAATATGTGTCTAATTTGTCTCATATAGGGTACGTTAAATAATTAAATTATCACCTTGTACGGGAAGCAAATGAATAGGTTACAATTAAATTTAATGGAAATATATTTACTTATTATTTTATCGCCGTCGCGGGAGATTGCGCTAAACGATTGCAGATGAGCGGGTAACTGTAATTAAAAGTTAAGGGCAATAAAAACATAATGATAATGATATGGTTACTTTAACTAAAGAGACCAGGGCTATGAGAAACACCGCAGGCAACCTCTACTCGAAGATCCATTCGTGGACAGACGCTTTTGGATTCAGACTCAACGCGTCGCAGACCAATCGCAGCAAAAGCGTCACTACCAGGCATTATTTTTTCGAAACGTTCAACTTCATCGAACGCTTTTATAACCGGCATCCCGAACGGTCGAGGTTTGTATGTTTTGACGCTTATGGCGAAAAGATAAATGTGCATTCGCTGCTTGACCTGCAGGCGGCTTTTTTCGAAAATATCAGTCAGCTAAAATAGCCTTGCTTCCGATCCGGATACCAGGCATCAGATGCGGCGTTTCAGGGTAAGGATCACCCTGTCGTACCTATGGTCGTGGTACACTTCGATCAATAGATTTCGCTCGGCTTTGGATTTAAGGATATCATCGATCTGCTCCATCGTCATCTCCGCCAAAGGCTTAAAGTTTATAGCCGTTATTTCGTCGTCTTTTTCAAGTCCCACCTCGTCGGCCGGCGAGCCCGGTTCAACACGGCTGATGAAAATATGCTTCAGGTCGGGTCCGCCCGCATAATATTCGATGCCACTCATGTCGTGCTCAAACGGATCGTCGAAATAGGCGTTTGGCTTTAGATATAAGGCGTTATCCGGGTAATCGAATATAACCGTAAATCTTTTAAGCAATCCAACCCCTATGCTGCCGTCGCGCGCGATGGACAGACTTTTCATAACGTCCTCGTCGTAATCGTTAGGAAACGAGGTGATAACTTTCTTCAACTTGTACTTACCCAGCGATATTTCATCTATCCTGCTCAGGAAACCGGTAATAGCGCCGCCGGTAAGGCCGACACCCAGGTTGGCGATAATGAACTTTTGGGGCAGACCATGTTTTTTGATCATGTTTTCCAGCGAAACAGGGTGCCCGGCCCCAAGGTCGACAATAAATTTACTTTCCTGCTCCGTACCGTTAGGCAGCTTTACATGCGCCATAACGTACGGCTTATGCGACTCGACGGTTATGGGTATTTTGATGCCCTTCCTGAACAGCCGTACATTTTGCGGCTTGTAAGCCGTGAGGGTACTGTCGGTGAAATTAAGCTTGACGGCCAGGTTGCTAAAAAATTCGTAGCCGAGCAAACCCTGTATCGGCATACCAAGAAAGTTTGACAGGTTAAAACGGTCGGTCTTAAGTATTGCTGCCGCCACGTCGTAGCTGGTAAGTCCCGGCATTTGTATTTTAAGGGGCGGCGTAACGTAGGCTTCCAGGGCATCGCCCTCTCCAAGCCCGATCATTTTTATGGTATGTCGGCTTTGTATTTTGAGCGAGTCGACCATTCCCGGGTCGGTTATCAGCATCAGGCCCACGCCGGTATCCAGTATAAAATTGAACGGACCCTTGTTATTGATATTCAATTGTATCACCACCAGGTTTCGCACAAGCCTGAACCGCATGCTCGTCGATTTCCGGTTATTGTTCAGGTCGAAGTACTGGGCCCTGGCTGGTATATGGCTAAGGCAAAATATAAACATCAGTACTGCCGGGATAAGGAGCCTGCTTTTATGAGATATTTTGAACAGCAATTTTTTTATAATTGGAAAATTAAATTTACAACAAAAACTTTAGTTATTTAAAATGATAAGAGTTAAGGCGGGCGCCTTCATGTTGCTGGCCATCGTTATATTGCTTAACCTGTCGGCCTGCTCGCATAGGATAACGCAGCATAAAATGAAAAGCCTGTTCAGGCATTCGGCAATAGCGAACGACCATTTTACCGGCTTTGCTTTGTACGACATGGACAGCAGCAAAATGTTGTATGAACTTAATTCGAACAAATATTTCACGCCCGCTTCCAACACCAAGCTTTTCACCTTCTATACCTGCCTGAAAATGCTGGGCGATTCCATACCGGCTTTCAGGTATGTTATTCACCAGGATTCGCTGATATTCTGGGGCACCGGCGATCCATCTTTCCTGCATACCGGGATAAAAGCCACCAACGGTTATAATTTTTTAAGGCATTCGGGGAAGAAGCTGTTCTTCTCGACCGGTTTATACCAAAACGATTTTTACGGCTCAGGCTGGGCTTGGGATGATTACAACGACTATTACCAGGCCGAAATAAATGAATTGCCGATTGAAGATAATGTAGCTATACTTTATGCCGGGAAAGACGGGCAGTTGCAGATCAGCCCGGCTTATTTGAGCATGTACCTGAAATGCGACAGCAATTATAAACCAACGAAGTTTAGGGTTCAGCGCAACTTTTTAAGCAACCTGTTTATATACCCCGCTATGCCCGTTCCGGCTGATTTTTACCAGGAAATACCATGGAAAGCTACGACCGAAGTTAACATCGGGATATTGCAGGATACCCTGAAGGAACCGGTTACTGAAGTGCGCTTACCTTTGAGCAAGGATACTAAAACTATCTACGACGCCAATGCCGATACGGTGTACAGGCACATGCTGCAGCCAAGCGATAATTTTATTGCCGAGCAACTGCTGCTGGTATGCTCATCCGTAAAATTTGGTATACTGAACGCCGATTCAGTGAGGCAATATTCAAAAGAACACTTCCTGAACGACCTGCCCGACGCCCCGCAATGGGCCGACGGCTCGGGCCTCTCACGGTTCAACCTGTTTACGCCGAGGAGCATTGTTAAACTGCTGTGCAAAATATCGGATGCCATGCAAAACGACAGCCTGCTGCACAGCCTGATGCCCGCCGGTGGCGTAGCCGGTACGATAAGGCATGCTTATAAAACGGATAATGGTAAGCCCTTCGTGTGGGCCAAAACCGGCAGCCTGATGAATGTGCACAACGAGAGCGGCTACTTAGTAACACGCAAAGGCAGGCGGCTGGCGTTCTCATTCATGAACAATAATTTCACACGGCCATCGGCAGAGATACGTGATGAGATGGTGCGGATAATGACGTATATACATGATAATTATTAAAGTAGTGGGCAGCTATTAGCAACCATGCCAAACCCGGACGGATCTGCCGCGGAGATTAAGTATTCCCTGCCTTTTTTTTTCGTGCGCTTTTCTGCGGCCCTTCTTCTGGTTTTTTCAGCTTCCCCGCCAGCTCGGGGTTTTGCGGCGGCAATTCGGATACTTCATGCTCTACCTCGGTTTGAATAATGTGCACCGCATATTCCGCCGGTTCGATGGTGCTGCAGGTCGCCTCGGCGTAAACTTCGGTAAACTCGGCCCCGATGTATAAGATGGCCGACGTATAATAGATCCAAACCAGCAGAACGATCAGCGACCCCGCTGCGCCGTAAGCCGAGCCCTGCGCGGTGTACCTGAGGTACAGACTTATGAGGTACTGGCCCAGCATAAAGAACAATGCGGTAAAAATAGCCCCTGAGCGCACATCGCGCCATTTTATCTTTACATCCGGAAGAAATTTGAATATGATGCTGAACAGAACGGCAATCACCACAAAGGTGATAAACAGGTTAATCAGGTCGAATAAGGTTACCGTAACGACCGGGAAGAAACGCTCGATGCGTTCACTGACCGCATTGATAGCGATATTGAGGACAAGCGACACCAGTAAAAGAAAACCGAGCGCGATGATAAGCGAGAACGACAGGAAACGGTTTTGCAGCCATTTTAGCCATCCGCGCTTCGGTTTTGATTTTACCCTCCAGATGATATTAAGCGAATCCTGAATTTCGACAAACATGCTGCTTGCGCCCAGCAGTAAAATAACGATGCCTACTATAAGCGCGGTTCCGGTCTTCCCTGATAATTGCAGGTGCGTGACGATCTGTTGTAACTGATCGACAGCATCTTTTCCCATAAACCTGGCGAGGTCGGCATAAAGCGTATCGTTGTAATTATAATGGCGGAGCACCAGGCTGGTTATGGAAATGATGAGGATAATGAGGGGGGCGATGGAAAACACGGTGTAGTATGCAAGCGATGCGCTTAGCTTCAGGCCGTTATCGTTGATAAACCCCATGAAGGTAGCTAGGACTATCTTCCACCATTTTTTCAGCGAATTTCTTCTCAGGAACGTCATCAGGTTAATAAACGTTTTGCCTGAATTTTGTTTTGGATGAGATAAAAACGGGATATGCCTGGGAGAGAATTTTTTGTGGAAATTTGCTATTTCCCGCAAAAGATGCTACTTTTAGTACTTTAAGAGAAACAGCTCCGGGATCTCAGCTTTTCACGTAAAAATGACTAACCGGAGATGATATTATTAAACTTTTAATTGTTGAATTTTTTTGGGGAAAGCCGCTCTGTACATGCAGAGCGGCTTTATCTTTTAATGCAAATCGGCAGGG
>JAFDZK010000030.1 GCA_018267005.1 Bacteroidota bacterium | reverse complement strand
CTGATCGTTCCGAATGCCAATTTCAAATTAACGCTTACCTATCGTAATAGGATTGTAGCACGGGTGGGCGATAAGACATTTATACAGGGCGAAGATCAGCTAAGCCTGACCGGCCTGATCGATACCCCGGTTAATCTCGATCCGCGCTACGACGTGCCGACCGGTACGATCATCATTGAATTTAACCCGCTTGGCGCTTACCGTTTTTTCAATTTATCGTATGGTGAATTTCAAAACCAGATCGTCGATTTGTCCGACCTGGTGGGCAGCGGCGCGGAACGGCTCCGGTCGCGCCTGGGTGAAGCCAACACGGCGGAGAAGAAACTGGAGTTGCTGCAAAACTTTCTGCTCGGCCAGTTGGCAAAGGCGTCGCCCGACCTGGTCTATGACTATTGTATCGAGCGGATATTGCAGTCGAACGGATCGCTGACCGTCGCGCAGCTTGAAAAAGAAACGGGATATAGTTCGCGCTGGCTGCACAGAAAATTCTCGGAACACCTGGGCGCCGGTCCCAAGACCCTTGCCGAGATCATCCGGTTTAAGCAGTTTTACCAAGCCTATTCAGCGGGCGCCGACCCGCAAAGCCTGAAGCAGCACATTTACCAGAATTACCATGATCAGTCGCATTTTATCAGGGCGTTTAAACGGTTCACGGGATCTACGCCGACCGATCTTCAGAGCAGCCCGAATGAACTTGCCAATAAACATTACAAAAGCTGAGTTCCGATTTGTACAATACCCGAAGCCGCTATCGCTGCATCTTTGATAAAAAAACTTTAGCAAAATGGCAACGAACGATTTCAATTGCAGCACTTCTGCAAAGATCAGCGCCGCAGAGGCGATGAAAAAGATCAGCGATGTTCCCGCATGGTGGGGAATATCCTTTACCGGCAGCGCCGAAAAACAGGGCGATCAATTTGTGGTAAAGATGGGCGGAGAGTCTTTCTTTAACTTTACCGTAACGGAGTTAATCCCCGGTAAAAGAACGGTGTGGCTGGTTACCGATTGCAATATGCCCTGGTATTCGGATAAAAAGGAATGGGCCGGCACGCGGCTGATATTCGACCTGGCCGAAAACGGCGACGGGCTTACAGCGCTGACGTTTACACACGAGGGCCTTACGCCGGATGTCGAGTGCTACAAAGATTGTGAGCCGGGCTGGACCCATTGGATCAAAACAAGTTTATTTTCATATTTAACAACCGGGAAAGGCGTTTTCAGAGCGCCAACTAAATAACGCGCCAGGATGGAAAATCAGGATTTTACAGCGACGGTAAAAGCATCCGGCAGCCCGCAGGAAGTTTTTGAATGTATCTGCGACATTCCGAAATGGTGGACAAAAGATTTTGAAGGAGCCGGCGCCCGGCTCGATGACGAGTTTGTCATCTGCCACCCGGGCGCCCATTACTCAAAGCAGCGCGTGGTTGAATCTATTCCCGGTGAAAAGCTGGTTTGGTTAGTGACGGAAAGCGAGCTAAGCTGGCTTGAAAAGGACAAGTCGGAATGGACCGGCACCAGGATGATCTTTGCAATAACGCCCGAAGGCGACGAAACCAGGCTTGATTTTACCCACGAAGGACTTGTGCGCGGTAAAGAATGCTATGACATGTGTACGCAGGGTTGGAATATGGTTATAAAAAACCGCCTGCTGAATTTTATCGCGGGGCAGTTGGCAGACTACACCGTATCTATCGAGGTCGCGAAATCTGCAGAGGACGTGTTTGATCATATCATTCATGACGTTTCAAAATTCTGGCCGGAAGACTTTGAGGGCGAAAATTCAAAACTTAACGATGAATTTGTTTTCAGCACCGGCGATGGGCACTATTCAAAAAATAAAGTGACCGAATTGGTACGGGGCAAAAGAGTAGTATGGCTGGTTACCGAAAGCATACGCAAAACGGACAATTTCGATTGGACGGGCTCAAAAATGATCTTCAATTTAACGC
Source organism: Bacteroidota bacterium (assembly GCA_018267005.1). GTDB lineage: Bacteria > Bacteroidota > Bacteroidia > Sphingobacteriales > Sphingobacteriaceae > Mucilaginibacter. The sequence goes on along the minus strand of JAFDZK010000030.1, from coordinate 21,965 downwards.
CAAAAGGCGGCCACACCCTTATCGAATTCACTTACGACGGGGTTGTCCGCAGGGGAGAATATGACCGGCTGGCGGCAGTATGCGATTGGGTGATCAAAGACAGGCTGTACAGCTTGTTAACCGGCGCCGGGGCATAAACTTAGATCATCGCACTGCGGTTACCTTCAAAAATGTAGCCTTCATCAAAGTGGTATCCGGCCCGCTCTCGTTCTTGCTGGCAAACAGTTCTTCCAGTTCGCGCTGCAGTTCTTGAGCCTTGCCGTTCTTTTCCGCCGCCTCGAAAGCATTCATGGTCGGGCCGTAGAAACGCCTGAAAGCGTCGACAAACTGCGCGGTGGGGTAGGGCGCTGTAAAGATAAAGGTATACCTGTCGAAAGACAGGTTCTCTTTCGGGATGCCTGCCCGGCCGAAACGTTCGGTGACATGGTCTTCCAAGCCCCACAGCATCGGGCTGATAAAGCCCTCGGGCGGAGGCGGCGTATAGGTCGAGCATATCCTAAATAGTTGCGCCACATAGGTCGGGTCGCCGGGTATCCAGTTGCCCATTACGATCCTGCCGCCCGGACGTGTTACGCGAACCATTTCTTTAGCCACGTCGAACGGCCGCGGGGCGAACATGGCACCGAAAATGCTTACGACAAGGTCGAAGGACTGATCGTCCAGGTCGTCCAGGTCGCATGCGTCGCCTACCTGGAAAGTGCAGTTGGCCAGACCTTCTGCCCTGGCCCGGCGGTTTCCCGCCTCTACGAGGTACGGCGTCAGGTCCACGCCCAGCACTTTGGCACCAAGCCGCGCTTCGGGTATGGCCGTTGTGCCATCGCCGCAGCCAAGGTCGAGCACGCGCATACCAGGAGTGATCCCTAATTCCGCGACAAGAGCTTCGCCGCTTTGCCGCATCGTTTCGGCGATTTGCACAAAATCGCCTTTTGCCCATAATGCCTGGTTTGGGTTCATGATGAATAGCTACGATTGATAAAATAAAGATAAAGCAGTTTTACCGGAAATGCATCCTAAACTGTTATGTTTTTGGTGGAAGCGGCTACAGGCCTATAAAACCGAAAAGCCCGAAAATGATCCGGGCTATCTGCTTTCGAATAATATCTTTGTTATCTTGGGCTCACCACCAATACCTGGAACGTGCCTGGTTTTAATTTAGGACGGAACTCACCAGGTTTTTTCGGTTCAAATTCGCCGGTAGGCAGGTAGATGAGGTGGCTTACCTGGTCCACCGCCTGCGTACGCGCGCCTTCTTTGGTTTTCAGGTTTTTAATTACGGTATATTTATCCGCCGATAATTCTTTGATGATCGTCAGCGTGCCGTCGCCGTTGGATGAATAGATGGTTTTCAGCGGTTTGTCGAAGCCTACGGCATCGCATTCGTCGCCAATAGGCAGGGTGGTTACCACTTTGCCGTTCATCGCATCCATCACCACCAGCTTTTGGTTATCGCAGCCGGCGAAAAGACGCATGGTTTGGCGGTCGATTGCCAGGCCCGATGCGCTTTTGCCCGGAGCTATCGGCCAGTTATGGATCACCTTGAAAGTCTTCGCGTCGATCACATCCATTTCGCTTTTTTCGGCGTTGTTTACATAGATGCGTCCCTTACCGTCGCTCGCGGCAGTTTCCGGCCAGCCGGTCAGTTGAATAGTCGCTACTGCTTTGTCGGTCGTAGGGTCGATCACCGTCATGCTTTTGCCGCGCCCGTTACAGGAGATCACCTTATTGGAAAAATCGTCGTACAGGATCCCATCGGCAAACTGGCCAGCCGGAACATGACCGAGCACCTTAAAGGTTTTCAGGTCGAACACCACCACGCTGTTCGCCGAGCCGTTGGTGATATAGCCTTTGTTAACCGAGTGCACCAGGGCAATGCCGTGCACATCCTTTTCAGTTTGGATGACGCCGAGCGAATCTCCGGTGGCTTTATCCAGCACGTTTACCTGTGTGCCGTGCGAGACGTACAAACGGTTCGACGTCGGATCGACAGTCGTATAATCGTAACCGCCGCCGCTTTTGATATGGAACGTTTTGATGATGTGGTAATCTGCCGCCTGCTGCGCATAACCGGTAGCGGCGAACAGCACAACCAACACGGTTGCTAATAGAAGTGGTTTTTTCATTGTCAAAAATTTCAGGTCAAGTTATCTGGCCATTCTGTATAAATCCTGTTCATTATTTCGACGCCCATGCAAGCCCATCCGGGCCGTTGCCTACATTGATGCGGCCGGTGACGGTGAGCGTTTTCAGGTCGATCACAGCCACATAATTATCGGGTGTGCAGCCGACGAATGCACGGGAGCCGTCGGGCTGCATTAATATGCCCGCTGCGCCATGGCCTATGTTGATCTTCTTTACTTCTTTCCGTGTAGCTGCGTCGTATACCACAATATCGCCGTTGCGCAGGCTCGAGATCAGCACCAGCTTGCCGTCGGGGGTAAATTGCAGGCGATTAGCGCCAAAAACCTTCGCGTCGATCTTATCCACCACCTTTTTGGATGGCAGGTCGACCACGGCAATAGTGCCGTCGTCAGCGGCCGCGGTCCATAACTGCTTACCGTCGGGTGATACGTCGAATCCCTCCGAACCTGTTGAAACCGGCACAACCGTTTGTACCCAGTCATGGCGTGGCTGCGGCCTGAAACCCGGGGGCGGTGCGCCTGCAGGAGGGCCACCGGCCGGCGGCGCGCCAGGCGGCGGACCAAAGCCTTGTATAAGCGTGTCGGCCAAAATACTTACCGTGCCCGAGCTGACATTGGTAGTATAAACATGCTTGAGATCGGGCGTAACATAGATCATGTGCGTGCGGTTCTGGCCCGTTCCCATCGCCCAATCGACGGAGTTAGTTGCGGGATCGAGCCGTGCAACGCATTTGGAGCCTTCAGCGGTGAACCACAGTTTGCCGCCCGCGAAGGTAAGCCCGTGCGGGCCGAAAAACGGCTTAGTGTCGATCGGCGTCAAAGCTTTCATGTTGACGAGGTCGAGGACATCGATCTCGTGCAGGCTGCCGCCGCCATAAATGGACACATAAGCCCTACTGCCATCGGACGAAGCGATAACCTCGTGCGGGTCGGCGCCGACAGGCAGTTTGACAATGACCTTAAGCGTAGCCGGCTCGACAACAGCCAGCGTATGGTTGCCCTTGGAAAGCGCGAGCAGCTTTCCCGCCGGCGTTTGAGCCGCACACGACGTTGCGGAATAAACGAGCGCCACGTAAAAAGCATAGGCAGCAAATTTTAAAACGGTTGATCGGAGTGATTTCATGTCATATCGGTTTGAAGAGTGTGCAATATCAAAGTTAAGCTTTACCGCCGTTGATCATATCGGAGACAATGCCTTTATGCCGTTTTCTTTCGCCCAGGAAAACACCGGCCAGGTGGATGACGATGAACCCAAGGATAAGATACATGGTAAACTGGTGTATCTCCCGGATAAAATGCATGGAACGCAGTGCGGGCACATCATCTTCGAATGCCAGGCATAAGCCCGTAACGGCCATGGTCAAAATGAAAACATAAAAAAGGGCATACAATGTTTTGATCAGCATTTCGTTTCTCGCGGCGATGCGGTCCTCTTGTCTTTTGCGGAAAGCCTGCCGCGCCGACCTGATCTTGCGAAGCAGCTTCTGATCGGTCAACTCAAAAAATTCGAGTACGATCCTGAAAAGTAACAAGGCTATCAACGTATAACCGAACCAGGTATGTATCGCCCAAACCCTGTCGGCCAGGGCGAAAGCGGCCGAACGTGTTTGATCGTCGGAAACGTTTACGCCTTTCTCTTTCAGCTTACCGGCTATCACCCCGGCGCTTGTCCACGGTTTTAACACGGTCGAATTGATCAGCACCGTCAGCAGCGACCCGCTGATAACAACGGCATTGAGCCAGTGCCACAGGCGGACAGGCGCGGAATATTTTTTGGTTTGTGTTTCGCCGGAAGAAATGACGGCTGTTGCTTCAAGGATTTCCATGTTGTATTTGCTGTTAATGAATAACCCGAAACAACAGCATAATCTGTTCTCCGTAAACTGAAATAGATGGTAGCGCCGCAAGCATAGACCAATGCTTTTTTTTAGCCTATAAAGCCTGAATAGCAGGCCGGCGGACAGTTTGCGGACCGGTCATCGATTAAAATCAAATGCAGATGGGTGTTTTTTTGCCCGTCGTCGATGGATAACGGAAGTTAACCAGTGGTTTTTTACATCCACTCCAGCTTCGTGATGTCGAAGCCAAGCGCCGAGGCTTTGGACAGAAAGCGGGTGCGGATACCGGTCGGGATCGTACTTTCACGCGAGATGATCCACAAGTAATTCAGGCTATTGCCCGACACGAGCGCATAGTTGTAACCATCGTCGATATCCAATATATTGTAATCGAGATAGATCGGCAGAAAGTAAGATACTTTTAATTTCCCTCTCGTATCCGGGCCGGTAAACCTGGCTTTGCCGGTAGCTTCCACGGGTTTGTTCTTGTCGAAGTCGTAGGCCCTGGTAATCACTTTGATCGTACCGTCCTCATTCAGCGAATATTCGTCGGTGAGGTTCCTCAGATTTTTTTCGATGCTGTTGGGGAAACGGGCCACCTCGTTCCACAAGCCCATATACCTGCTCTTGTCAAAAGGTTGTACAATGGCGCTTTTCGGGATTCTGTTTTTGGGCCACAGTGCGTAAGCTAATCCGGCGGCGCCGACCCCGGCAGCCACAGCGACGATCCATTTTTCTTTTTTCTCCATACCGGTATAAACGTTCAGACAGGTTTTTGTTCTGCTAAAGATACAAACGAAAACCGTATCCCAATATTTTAAAGGTGATTCTGTGCAAGATAATCGATATTATTACCGCGAATTAAGCACCATGATGAAAGCAGTATTACCTTGTCTTGCACTGGCGCTGTTTTTTGGCGAACGATCTTTCTGCCAGTCAGCAGCTATGCCAACGATAATTGAAAAGAACGGCCGGCATGAACTCCTGGTCGACGGCAAACCCTTTTTCGTACTGGGCGGGCAGGTGCATAATTCAAGTGCATGGCCGGGTATGCTGCCGAAGGTATGGGAAGCTGCGGCACAATTGCAACTGAACACGCTGGAAGCGCCGGTTTACTGGGAGCAAATAGAGCCGCAGGCGGGAAGATTCGATTTTTCCGTAATGGATACTTTGCTGGTACAGGCACGTCGGCACCGGGTGCATTTGGTACTGCTTTGGTTCGGCACCTGGAAGAATGGCAGCAACCATTATATGCCGGCCTGGATGAAAGCGGACGGCAGGAAATACCCGAATATTACGGGCAAAAATGGTCAGCCGATCGACTCGCCATCACCGCACAGCACGGCGACGCTGGAGCAGGATATGAAAGCTTTTACCGCCGTTCTGCATCATCTGAAAGAAGCCGACGCAGAACATACGGTTATTATGGTGCAGGTGGAAAACGAGAGCGGCTCATGGGGCAGCGTGCGCGATTATTCGCCGGCTGCGCAAAAGCTGTTTGAAGGACCTGTACCGTCGCAGTTGCTTAAGCGGGAAATTTTGAAAGCATTGAACAGGCCGGCTGCTTCCCGCGGAACCTGGACCGGGGTGTTTGGCGACCGGGCTGACGAATATTTCCAGGCATGGTCGGTCGCGTTATTTGTCGGAAAAGTTGCCGCGGCCGGGAAAGCCGAATACCCGTTGCCGCTTTATGTGAACGCCGCTCTGCGCGATCCGCTGACCGATCCTCCGGCCACAAACTACGAAAGTGGCGGCCCCACGGACAATGTGATACCGATATGGAAAGCCGCAGCCCCGGCGATCGACGTGCTGGCGCCTGATATTTATCTGCAGGGCAGCGAACGCATACTGAAAGTGATAGATCTGTACGACAGGCCGGATAATGCATTGTTTGTACCCGAAACGGGATTGGAGCCTGAAAAGGGCAAATACCTGTACGAAGTATTCGCTCATGGCGGGCTGGGCTTTTCGCCTTTTGGTATCGATGACAATAACGACGGCGAAACAGCAGAAGCCTTAGCTGCACGCCTGGCGCCTTTTTCCGGCGATTATGCGGCGATCGAACCCATGCAGCATGAGCTGGCGCAATGGACATTTGAGGGAAAGATAAAGGCCGTGGTCGAACGGGAGGATCATACCCAACAAGTGATCGGCCTGGGGTCATGGCAGGCCGTAGTTGATTTCGGCACCGGCGAGCGCACGGAGCTGCAAAAGAACCCCGCGGACGACGGCAGGGTGATGATCATTCAATTGGGTGAAAATGAATTTTTAGCGATAGGGGCAAGGTGCCATATCATGTTTAAACCTGCCGGCAAAAATTCCGGTAAAGCCTGGCAGTATTTGAAAGTTGAGGAAGGCAGCTACCTGAACGGCGAATTCAAACCGCTCCGCATCCTGAACGGCGACGAAACCGACTGGGGCGGTCCGCACCTGGGTATAAAGCCAACAGTGTTGCGCATCAGCCTGGTAACCCGCTGATCGGGCTAAGCGACTCAAAAAGCTAAAACCGGCAATATGCCCGTATTTATATCGGAAATAAAACCGATACCATGAATAAGTGTGATCGAACTCATATTTTCAACAGGTACATATTAGCAAATTTGACGATGTAAAAGATACGGCAAGCAGATACCTGACCTGCGTTTTTTATCGTTATCAAACTAGGTAAGCCCTGAAGATATGATGACCACGGCTAATTCGAGTATTCATCCCGGACGATCGCGGGTTGCTGAAAAACCCCGAGCGGACGCAAATAGAAACCTGCTCAAGGTATTAAAGCCTGTTTACAACAAAATGTTGCAGGCCGAGGCGCAAAAGGAAGGCATTATAAATGCCGTCGGCAGCCGGAATCATAAAAGCGCGGTCAACCTGGTTGATTATATGGCGCTCCGTTCGTTCAATATCGAACCGATACAAGAGGAGTTGCACCGCTGCGGTCTTTCGTCGCTTGCAAGCAGCGAAAGCCACATTAAATTTCAGTTGCTGCAGGTTATGGGGTGGCTCGGTGACGACGCGGCCGGAGCCAGCGAGGTTGATTACGACGGCGGAATAAAGTTACTGCGCGATAATATCACAGCACTGCTTGGCGAGGCCGACGACGGCGCCGTTCCGCCGATCATGGTGACATTCGATACGAATTTTGCGGAGGACCCTGAGTTGATTTGCGACCTGCTAAAAAACGGGATGAAACTTGCGCGCATCAACTGCGCACACGACGATGAAGATACCTGGATCAAGATGATCGATAATCTGCAAAAGGCCAGGATCCAAACGGGCCTTCCCTGCAAAATATACATGGACATTGCTGGACCAAAGATCAGGGCGCAGGTGGTGGGCAAAGGGAAGCACCGAAATAAATTGAAAGTTGAACCAGGCCAGGAAATATTACTTTCCGAGCCTGGCAGAAAGGCTGAAAAAGGGCAGGTTTTTATTCGCTGCACTTTGCCCGGCATCGTGCAATATCTTAAAAAAGGTCAGCGGGTACTGATAGACGATGGCTTGTTCGAATCGGTCGTGACGGAAACCGCCGGCGATGAAGCGCTGATAAAGATCATCAGGATATCGTCGGGCAAGGCGGTAATAAAGAGCGAAAAAGGCCTGAACTTCCCCGACACGGAATTTGAAATAAACCCGGTTACCAAATATGATATAAAGTGTCTTCCTTTTATCACCAGGCATGCCGACATGCTGGGTTTTTCGTTCGTGACAAGCGCGGCCGACATGCAATTGCTCCGGAGCCGACTGGAAACGCTGGGCTGTCCGGATTTTCCCGTGATCGCTAAGATCGAGACAGGGCTGGCAGTGAACAACCTGCCCGATATTATCCTGCAGGGCATGAAGCAGCAAAAGTTCGGTGTAATGGTCGCGCGCGGCGACCTGGCGATCGAGATCGGGTTCGAGCGGATGAGCGAGATCCAGGACGAGATATTATGGATATGTGAGGCCGCACATGTTCCTGCTATCTGGGCCACCCAGGTGCTCGAAACTATGAACAAACGCGGTATCGCAACAAGGGGCGAAATTACGGATGCTGTGCACGCGGCAAGCGCCGACTGCGTGATGCTGAACAAGGGCGAGCATATCCTCGAAGTTTTACGGACGCTGAACAATATACTCGCGCGCAGCCGCAAGAACAGCTTTAAAAACAGGCGGCTGTTCAGAAAGCTTTCCATTGCCGAAAAATTTCTTGAGTAAATGCGCTGTTAGCGATGCCTCACATTTGCATTTGCTTTACTTTAAAATAGGATTTGTAAGCAGCCAGTCGTTTCAGCAGGGCAGCGCCGTCCTTTACAATTTGAGCTTGCTCCGCCTTCCCCGCCGGCATGATAATAAAGCCATATGGCCCTTTCCTGTCGCCGAAAATGGCATTATCCGGGTTATTTACAAAAGGACCCTTAACGGTGTCGCCGCCGATATCGCTATTATTTAAGTATGGGGCGTAAAACATATAGTGCGACATTTGTGCGGTTACTACCAGGTTGTCGGGTGGTACGTGCGGGTACACTCGCATAACCGGAGCCAACATATAAGATATCCCCGACCTTGCCGGCGCTTTATAAATGCCTTTGTTTATCCGGTTCTTTACAATATCCCTGATCTGTTTGGCTGTATATTTCCCGGACGCCCTCATGGCCGCCACATCCAGGGCGACACGAAAGACTGTCCTGGCGCCTTCGGCATCGTAGCTGATAGGCGCGGCGACATCATTCCTGAATTCACCCCATTCCCATGCCGTGCGTTCGATATAACAAACAAAACCATTCGTACCCTTTTTGGTGATGTAATAGCCTTTCGCAGGATCGAGCAAATAAACGGTGGCGCCTGCCCGCAGGTGCGGCGGCAGCGCGCTTAAGGCGAAATCGCGCTCCAGGTCAGGCGGCATTTTTTCCAGCCTTGTGGCTGCTGTTTCCTGGCAAAAAGCCGTGAAGGACGACAGCAGCATTACCACAGATAGGAGCAAGTCTCTGACCAATTGGATTTGTGAACTTTTCATACACTAAAGCTATCGTATAAAACGGTCATCCAATGAGGGTGAAAAACGTCAATCGTGGGGTGCTTTTGCGACTGGGCGATCCTGCTAAAACAAAAAGCGGCTAACCTGTCGTTACCCGCTTTCGATGTCCCGGCGTTGTTTTATTTATAGAACGTAGAACAGGATCATCGCGATATGTATGATGGTGCTGAACCCGGCCAGGAAGATCAGGGCATTGATCTTTGATCCGCCCATGCCCGCGATGATATTGGCAAAAAAGGTTACTACCGTTACAGCCAGCACCCATATCGGCGCGTCATAATAGTACATTAAAGCTGCAGGCACCGGCAGGAACAATACGGATTGCGCAAGCAGCGATATCATAAACCAGCCTAAACGCTTGTCGCTTTGGGTTTCGGCAAAGCGGGCAAAGCGCTTAACGAAAGAGGCATTGTTTTGTGCGGTTTCTTTTTTCCCGAGTTCCAGGGTTGGGTTTAATTCTATAGTATTCATGACTTGTATTTAATTAATGATTTTTCTGTTTTTGTTTTCACTGGTATGCGCATCGCCGTCACACCACTACTTTATTTGCGCCACCGCTCAGCGTGCCCAGGCGGACTAAAAACATTTCGGCCATTATGCCCGCCCTGTTTTTGGCATCTTCAGCGACAGGACCCTCAAAATATTTATCTATCGTTTCGCCGAAAAGAACCAGCCAACGGTCGAAATGATCCTGCCAGATGTCCAGCGGAGCGTGTTTGGAAAACGGGTTCCCTTTAAAACCGGCGACGCCAAACAGCACTGCATTCCAGAAGGCATACATTTTGTCGAGGTGCGGCTGCCAGTCGCTGGGGATGGCCTGCAGAAAAACTGGTCCTATCAACTCGTCGCGCCGAACTTTGGCATAAAAGTCATCCACAAAAAGCCGTATATCGTTTATGTCGCTGATGTCCTTCATTTTCCTTTTAAAAATATATTAATACCTTTTTATCCTTTATTATTGTAAAATTTTTTATCTCTTCAGCGACCGGATACCCGATGCGAGCTCTTCGTTAAATTTCCCGATCTCGGTGGTTTGCAGCAGGTCGTGTATCAGGCTGCGTATGGTTTTGAACTGGTTATGCAGCGGGCAGGGGTTTACCTCCGAGCATTGCTTTAAGCCCATCGCGCAGCCGGTAAACAGGCCGTCACCGTCGATGGCTTCCACGATGTCGGTCAGCGGGCGTTTAAGGGCCTTATCGTCCAGGTAAAAGCCGCCGTTCGGCCCCTTGGCCGATTGGACGATACCTTTTCGGCTCAGGTCCTGCAATATCTTTGCCAGGAAGGCTTCGGGCGAATCGATGCCCGACGCGATCTCTTTAATGCCCACTTTGCCGCCTGCCGCGGTTTTGTGAGCTATAAAGAGCACCGCCCTTATCGCATACTCACATGTTTTTGAAAATACTCCCATTGCCGGCACAAAGATAGGAAGATTATTTTTAATAAAAGAGTTTTTTGTCTTTTGTTTTGAAGTATTTTTTTGGCCGCATATAAACATTCCGCCGGGGTTGGTATGACGCTTAGCCGCCTCCGGAGGGTTAGGGTGGGGATTCGCAAATATGCAAGGCGGGAATAACCCGTACCCGCAACCTCCCAAGCAGCCGCACCCTTCCCCAAGGAAGGAGTGTAACGTCCATTTTATTCCTCGAACATACATAGTTGAATTTCCATCGCTACGAGTTATCCACAAACCGCTTATTATTCTCACTATAGCGCTCGCCTATATCCGGGTATTTGGCCAGCAAAGCATATATCTTCTGAATATCCTGTTCGGTAATATGAACGTCGACGCTACCAGCATTATCGCGCAGCTTTTCCTGCTTTTTAGTACCGGGTATAGGAATGATGTTTTCTCCCTGCGCCAGTACCCAGGCTAACGCCAGTTGCGCGGGTGAGCAGCCTTTCTCCCTGGCGATCTCTGCAAATCCCGCGGCGAGCTTTTCATTATTGTCCTTGTGGCCGCCCTGGTAACGCGGCAAGTTTTTGCGAAAATCATTGTCGGCCAGTTGATCCAGTTTTAGCGTGTTCGTCATCAATCCCCTTGCCAGCGGGCTGAACGGAACAAAAGTTATTCCCAGCTCATCACACAAAGGCAATATTTCCTTTTCCACGTCGCGGGTAAGCAGCGAGTATTCACTCTGCAATGCGCTGATGGGATGCACTGCATTGGCCCGGCGGATAGAATTGGCCGACGCTTCGGATAATCCAAGATAACGCACCTTGCCTTCGATCACAAGTTCGGCCATGGCGCCTACCATCTCCTCGACCGGGACATTCGGGTCGATACGATGCGCGTAATACAGGTCGATCGTTTCGATCTTCAATCGTCTCAAACTTGCCTCCACAGCCTGCCGCATATAGGCCGGCCGTGCGTCGAACCCAGTCAGCCTTGCATTGGCATCGGTGCGGAAACCAAATTTGGTAGCAATAAATATCTTGTCGCGGTTTTGGGGTAAAACCTGCGAGATCAACTCTTCGTTTTTGCCGTTGCCATACACATCGGCCGTATCCCAGAAGTTGATGCCCAGGTCTAAAGCCAGGTGAAGCGTGCGGATGGATTCGGGGTCGTCGGGCGTGCCGTAGGCGTGGCTCATGCTCATGCAGCCGAGGCCAATGGCGGACAGTTTTTCGTTTTTCGCAAAAGTTCTGTATTTCATAAGTCGGAGTGTTATTTTAGCAGAGAATACAAATATAGCAAGTCCTTCGCCTTCGTGCCTTCTTCGTATACTTTGTAATTAAATAGCCGTTTAACCACAGAGAGCACAGAGAGTTTACACGAAGAGACACAGAGCGCGGCAATTCGGTGAGCTGACTCACCCCTGCCCCTCTCTCCTTTGGAAAGAGGAGTTTTGAAAGATAAAAGAAACCCTCTTTCCGCTTGCGTAGAGAGGGTCGACAAGCGCAGCGATGTCGGGGTGAGTCGACGAAGCGATAGGTAACAAACAATATATGAAAACACTCAATACCGGCCTCATCGGCTTTGGCAATTCCGGGCAAACGTTTTTCGCGCCATTCATCGCGGCGAACCCCGGTTTTAACCTGGTCAAGATAAGCACCTCCGATCCCGCCAAAGCGGCCAAAGTCAACCAAATTTACCCGGGCGCGAAAGTTGTACAAACGGCCGATGATATCATCAATGACCCCGATATCGACCTGGTACTGGTCGGCACGCCGAATACCTCGCACTTTGAATTGACGCAAAAGGCGCTTTTAGCCAACAAGCATGTCCTGGTCGAGAAACCGTTTACCGTAAGCAGCGCCGAAGCGGATGAATTGATCGCGTTAGCTCAAAAGCAAAACCGGGTATTATCCGTACACCACAACCGCCGCTTTGACAGCGGGCATAATACCGTGAAGAAAGTGCTGGCCAGTGGCTTGCTGGGGAAAGTAGTTGAAATGGAAATACATTACGACCGTTACCGCCTGCAATTGCGGCCCGCTGCCTGGCGCGAAAAACCGCTGCCCGGTTCGGGCATATTTTATGATCTCGGCGCGCATTTGATCGACGCTTCGCTGGAACTGTTCGGTAAGCCGACAGAATTGACCTGCATGATGACTACCCAACGCCCCGGCGGGTTACAGGTAGAGGATAATTTTGAGCTGATCCTTTGGTATCCCGGCCTGAAAGTGACGCTGAAAGGCGGTATGCTGGTTAAAGAACCCGGACCGGTTTACACCATTTACGGTTATAACGGCACTTTTATTAAATATGGCATGGATGTGCAGGAGGAAGCATTAAAAGCCGGCCACAAAACAACTGAACCTGATTGGGGCGTGGAACCCGAATCGATATGGGGACACGTAACTTATGATAAAGACGGCAAAACCGTTACTGAAACCATCCCCAGCGAACCCGGCCGTTACCAGGACCTGTTTCAGAATGTCTATGAGGCGATTACCGAAGGCAAAGAATTGATCGTAAAACCCGAACAGGCACGTACTACTATCCGTATTATCGAGTTGGCTTTTCAGAGTAACAAGGAGAAGAGGACGGTGGAGTTTAGCGACTAGTATGATCTTCGTGGTCATGAACGTCGTCATTAAATTTAAACAGACACCCCACTCCACGATTCTGCTGCAGGGCAAATGCCACGCGAAAATAGGCTGACCATTCCGGAATGTCAAAGGTCGCTTTTACCTGGTGGTCATTAAAAATTCGACGAACTTATTCCGCCCGATCTGCCCAGGAACTGGGCTTACTGATCATATGGGTTTGCCTGGAGCAAACGTTTCCTAACTGCCCGCAAACACAAAAGCCCCGCCATAACGCCAGGGCTTTTGTGCCTTAATAATTAACCATTCTATTGTACTTCCCAGAAAAGGCGCGTCGTTACTGCGTCGCCGCCGATAGCAGCCGCTGCCTGGTTGTAGTTTGTTACGTTCACTTCCTGTTCATTTACCGGGTAGGTAAAGCGAACCGGGAAGGCGCTTTGCGCGGTCGGCGGAGCTACCAGCACAGGGTAATTGAGCCTGCGGGTCAGAATCCATGCATCCCAGCCGCGGTTATACAACGCCAGGTATTCCTGCAGCGCTATTTTTTGCAACGGTGTTAACACCGTGGTCGGCGCAGCAGGATTGAATGCGGTTGCAAAAGCAACGTTGGGCTGTGCCAAATAGGCCGCAGCAGCCGAAGGCGATACGCCCCAGAATTCTTCCGAAGCAAGTACGCCCGCGTCGTAATGAGAAGCTGCTGTACCTCCTACATTATATCCACGCGCAGCCGCTTCGGCCAGGTTAAATTCCACCTCGGGATAATCCAGCAGGTCGGCCGGAAAATCAGGATTGGTGATCTTGCCTATCGAGCCTGACACCAGCAGCGGGCCCGAAGGTTTGGAGTTACCGCCGAAGCTCACGTTCGCACCCGGCGCGCCGCCTGCATATACGCCTGCGTTATTTACGGTAAAGCAATAGGGCAGCCTCGGATCGGACGGAATGCCGTTGCCCGGCTGTAATAGCTTGATCAGTGTGGAGTTGGCCACAAAATCTTGCCTGCCGCTTTGTACCAAATCAACCCATATCGGGTTGGTGTTCGGCGTTGCCGACAGGTATGTAAACATTGCATTTTGCGAATTGGATGTAAATACCCCCGTATTGCCGTTTGCCGTAGAAACAGCGGATTCTACTTCCGACTGCGCTTTGGCATTGTCGTAACCGGCGATGGTGATACCCATTTTCAGCTTAAATGAATTCGCAAAAAGCTGCCAGCTGGTCGGGTCTCCGCCATAGATCACATCCGCAGCGCCGTAGCTTGCGCCCGATGCATTGGCTTTCAAAGCCGCGATGTCATTGTCCAAACGGGTCAGCAGGTCATAATAAACCGTCTTCTGGTCATCAAACTTCGGGAAAGGCTTGGTAATATCCAGCGCCTGCGAATAAGGAATGTTGCCATAAGTGGTAACCAGGTAATAGTAAGTATAAACCTGCAAAATGTCGGCTATGGCTATCTCGTTCTTTTGCTGCGCCGCATCGGTGACATCAGTCGGGATAACTTTTTTCGCTTGCTCCAGGTTTACCAGTACATTGCTGTAAAAAGCATTCCATACATTGTCAGGTATAGCACGGGATTTCAGGTTATAGTTCGACTCATCGGTGTAAGTCGTTTCTTCCCATTGCTGCTCGATCAAACGGAAAATATTCAGGTTCACGTTTGACGAGGTCATGGTATTTGCCAGGGAATGTTCAGCCCCCGTAAATAGCGTATAAGATGGTACGGAAGACGGATTCTTGGGATTGACATTCAGGGATGTCAGGTCCTTTTTACAGGCCGACAGCATAGTGGCGGCCGCTATTCCCAATATGATTGCTTTCTTTTTCATATATATCTGTTTAGAAAGTTGCTTTTAAGTTGAAAGAAATGGAACGTACCGCCGGGTAAGCTCCTTCCTGGATACCTTGCAGGTTACCCGCGCTCAGGCTTTCTTCAGGATCCGAGTATGGCAGGTTCTTGTAAATGATCCAAAGGTTGTGACCGATAACCTGTAAGGTAACGCCTTTAACGGGACCAAGTTTACTAACCACGCTTTGCGGCAAAGTGTAGCCGATCAATGCTTCGCGAAGTTTTACGAAGCTTGCGTCATAAATAAATGCTCTGTCCGGCAGGTACACATAACCGAAGGCGGTGTAATTGTCGGCAGCTATACGCTTGGTATTGGGCTGGCCGTTGGCAGTAACACCCGGCCTGATGAAACCGCCGCCGTCGGCAAGTGAGTTACGTACCGGGTTGCCCAAATCGTTGTTGTATACTGTTTCGGGATACAAGCCGGTCGCTAAACCATAAGCCATGTCCTGCGAGAACACCGAACCGCCTTTGCGCACATCGATCAGGAAGCTGAACGAGAAGTTCTTATACCTGAATTCGTTGTTCACACCGCCGATCCAGTCAGGATTGGTATTGCCAATAACATGATTATTGGTCGCGGTCAATTGGTACTGGCCATTTGCTTGTACCACTTTTTGACCATTTAGGTAAGTATAATCAGAGCCTTCAATGGTGCCCAGCGATCCGCCGAGCGGAGCATTGATACTTTCACCGTTCTGGAAGCTGCCCAACTCAAGGTTTTTAGCCTCATTACCGCTACCGTCGGTGTACAGCGATTCAACTTTGTTTACGTTGCGGCTCCAGTTCACCCTGATATTCCAACTGAAATTTTGAGTGCGCACCGGGGTACCCAAAAGCGAGATTTCAACGCCTTTGTTCCTCACCGAACCGGCATTTAAATATTCATTGGTGTATCCTGTCGCGCTCGAAACATTGACAGGCAAGATTTCGTCGAAGGTGAGACCATTGTAGTAAGTACCATCAAAACCCAGGCGGTTATCGAGGAAACTCAATTCCAGGCCAATCTCGCTGCTCCTGGTACGTTCAGGTCTTAGTTCATTATTCTTTTTTACATTGCTAAGCGCAGTTTGAGGAGCCGAGCCAAAGGGTGAATTGATATTGTAAGTATCCAGAGTCTGGTAAACAGGAGCATCATTACCTACTTCAGCATAACTGGCCCGCAGCTTTGCGTACGACAGCCAGGTCCAATCCTTAAGTAATTGCGAGAACACAAAGCCTGCCGATACCGATGGGTAATAATAAGTATTGTTAGCCTTCGGAAGCGTGGAAGACTGGTCTCTCCTGATGGTTCCATCCAGGGTGATCATATTTTTCCAGCTAAGGGTGGCGCCGGCAAATAAGCCATTAACTTCCCAAAACTGGTCATTTTCAGTCGGAGCCAGGGGAGTAACCAGCGAATTCGACAAAGAATACACGCCGGGAACGATAAGACCGCCGTTGGTGGATGCGTAAATGTTGTTGAAGTAATCGCGGCGGATATTGGTACCCAGTAACGCCTTCAGGTTAAAGTCGTGTCCAAGGTTTTTGTCAACGTTAGCCAACAGGTTATAATTGGTTTCCGCATAATCGTTGTTAAACCTGGAATAATAGGGCACGCCGATACTGGTCACGTCATAACGTTCTTCGTCAAGCTCAGAATATGTATCCAGCGAAACGCTGCCGGTAAAAGTCAGCCAGTTCGTTGGCTTATAGCTGGCATGCACGTCGCCGATATACCGGTTACGCGCGTCGGTTTCATAATTGTGTTCGGTTACCCAGTATGGGTTGTTCCAGAAGATGGCCGAATAGTCGCCGTCCTGGGGATCGGCCATGTTCCATGTGGTATTGGCCTGGTTCCGCTGATAAGCCTGTTTCAACTCCCGTACATCGACGTTGGTTTCCCACCATTCCCTGAAATTAGTCAGTACGTTCCGGTTGTCCGAGTTTGTGCCGTCATAACCCGTTCCGCCGCGACCAATGCCGTCAGTCCGGAAATAATTCATGTGGGCACCCACGGTCAGTTTTGACGTAATGTTGTGATCAGCTCCAAATTCGATTTGGTTTTTGGTAATGCTGCTATTAGGAATAATACCCCTGTCGACACTGTTGGTATAACCCAGCTTAAAGTCGCCCTGGTCCGTATTGTTCGTGATCAGGATGCTTTCATTCGTCGAGATCGGGCTTCGGAAAAAAGTGGCCGGGCCGTTTTTAGCCGCAACCCAGGGGGTGGCCTTGCCAAAGTTCGGCGACGTTTTGTCGAATGCATCCCACTGGTAAACCATCAGGCTGGGATCGAACTTTGCGCCGAAAGAAGCGTCTTCCGTAGTTGGCGTAACCAGGTCGGGCTTGCCGTCGCCGTTCACGTCAAAATAGAAGAAATAACCGCTGGGATCGTTATAAAACTGGCCGTAACCTGCACCGTATTGGTTTTGGTATTTGGGGAAGGTCGATTTATCCATCTGCGACCAGGTCTCAGTAGAATTTACCGTGATTCCCAATCCCTTCTTGCCTTTTTTAGTGGTGACCAGGATAACGCCATTTCCACCGCGCGAGCCGTAGAGCGCAGTTGCGCCGGCGCCTTTCAATACTGTGATGCTCTCAATATCATCAGGATTGATGTCCGATGCCGGGCTGCCGTAGTCGTAGCCGCCGCCTGACATTTGATTGGCGCTGTTAACGCTGGTGTTGTCAACCGGTACGCCGTCAATTACAAACAGAGCCTGGTTGCCGTTATAGATCGATTTGTAACCGCGAAGCACGACGTTGGTAGAAGCCCCCATGTCATTGTTCTGGGTGATCTGCAAACCCGCAACCTTGCCCGAAAGCCCGTCGATGAAGTTGGTCTGGCGTTTTGTTTGCTCACTTCGTCGCCGTTTACCTGCTGGGCGGCATACACTTCCTGGTTGCGTGTGCGGCTTATGCCTAACGCACCGGTAACAACCACCTCGCCAAGCTGCTGGCTAACCGGCTCCAACGCTACATTCAGCGTGTTGCCGCTAACTGTGATGCTTTGAGGAGTATATCCAATAAAACTGAACGTAAGCACCGAACCCGCCGGCGCGTTAATTGAATATTTACCGTTGATGTCGGTTTGGGTACCGGTAGTCGTACCCTTTATGCTCACCGACACACCCGGCAGGGTTGAGCCATCATTTTTTGCCGTAACTGTCCCTGTTACGATGTGAGTTTGTGCAATAGACTGTGTAACAGCCAATAGTACCAGGCACAAACTCATAAGTAGAAGTTTTCGCATGAGTAAATAGATTAGTTAATAGTTAATGAAATTCAGGGGGTTAAACCTACACTAAGTTTTTCGTTATAGAATAAAAATTTTCTGTAAATTGTTTATTACAATTATATACTTAACTGTAACGAATAATTTACTTGGATTCTTGAAAGCATTAGGGCGTACTTTGCAGACCAGATCAACTACCTATGTTATTGAGTTAAACTAATAGCTAATAATAAGGCAGTTAATAAGTTAATTGTGGCCGGAAGATATGCGATGTGTCTTCCGGCTTCTTTTTTCTCGCAGCGTTATCTGTTAATTCCGTGCCCGGATGGGGTTGACTTCGGGCATATTCATTTATGTGAACCGGTAGGGATTGTAATTGTTTTGCCACCGGAAAAACTTCAATTGTTCAAAGGGGCACACAAGCAGTTAAATGTTCACAACCGTAAAAAATATCAGCACACCTCCTATAAAAATAAGGCCCCAGTAAACGTAGCGAAAGAATGGCCCACTGAGCCTGCGGTTGAAATGCCTGCCTAAAAAAATGGCAGGCAAAACAAAGGGTAAACAAAACAAAAAATATTTTATCAGCATCCATCCGAATAATCCCTGGATCAGGTATCCGACGATGCCGGTAAAGCTGGCAACCAAAAAATAAGCCTGCAGGGTCGCCCTGAATTGTTGCGCCGTCCACCGCCTCATATTCCCGTAAACCGCCAGCGGCGGGCCATTAAGCCCGTATGCCCCGCCCAGGACCCCCGACAGAAATCCGCAAATGAACAGCCAGGCGCGGTTATCTTGTTTTAAGTGAAGGACGTCCCTTGCTGTCAGCGTATAGATGCTATAGCAGATGATGAATATCCCGAGTGCTATTTTTCCCCAATGCTCGTTGCCGTATTTAAGTATCAGCAGCCCTATCGGTATTCCTAACACCGCGTACAGGATGAGCGATTTCGCACTGTTAACGTGTATAGCCTTGTGGTCCTGGACGACCACGACCATTGCCACAAACAAAGACGTTAATACCGACAAGGGTACCGCAACCTTCAAAGGAATTACCAGCGCAAACAATGGCACAGCTATCAGGGATTCGCCGAAACCGAAAGTCGACCTGACAATAGTGGCAATAAAGCTGATGACAACAATGGGAAGTATTGCAGGCGTCATTATACGTTAGATGTGGATGTTATTGCATTTTTTGAACAATGTAGCTTGATAGCCGGTATTAAGGGCGGGCAATATACGACAAATTGATTTTTTTACTGCTCGCCGCCCGATTGTCTGCCATCGGTCCGTCCGAATTATCGTAGCAGATCGCTACCCTGCAATTACGGATAGTGTAAACTTTTGACCTTCTACGAACATAGCTATGCCATATCTTCTATATTTGAACCCAGCTTAGCTATCCAAATTATGCAGTCTTTTAAAATAGTACTTGTATCTGCGTTTCTTTTGATATCCATTTTCGCTTGTGCGCAAACCGCCCAGAATTATACCGGTAACCGTGCCCCCCTGCGCTTCAATCCCTATATCGAATTGCCACTGGGCGCTATAAAGCCTCAGGGCTGGTTAAAGGAAATGCTGATCCGGCAGAAAAATGGCGCGACCGGCAACCTGGATAAACTTTATCCGCTGGTAATGGGCAAACGTAACGGCTGGCTGGGCGGCGACGGCGATCAGTGGGAGCGCGGGCCATACTGGCTGGATGGCCTGGTGCCTCTGGCGTATATTTTGGACGACAAGGCACTGATCGCAAAAGCTAAACCCTGGATAGAATGGACGCTGAACAGCCAGCAGCCTGATGGTTATTTCGGCCCATCAAAAGACTACGGCCCCGAACGCGGCGTACAGCGCAACAACAGCCACGACTGGTGGCCCAAGATCGTGATGTTGAAAGTGCTCAAACAATATTATTCCGCCACGGGGGATCAGCGCGTGATCAGGCTGATGACGAATTATTTCAGGTACCAGTTAAAAGAACTGCCGGAGCATCCGCTCGATCATTGGACCTTCTGGGCTAAATATCGCGGAGCGGACAACCTGATGGTCGTTTACTGGCTTTATAATATCACCGGCGATAAATTTTTACTGGATCTTGCCGACCTGATCCACAAACAAACTTTTGATTATACCGATTCCTTTTTGAACACCGATATGCTGGCCCGGGCCGGAAGCATTCACGGCGTGAATCTTGCCGAGGGAATGAAAGACCCGATCATTTATTACCAGCAGCACCCCGATGCCATATACGAGAATGCAACACGGAAGGCCTACGAAGACATCAGGAAATTTGACGAAATGCCGCATGGCGTTTTTGGAAGCGACGAGGCGCTGCATGGCAATAACCCAACACAAGGCTCGGAATTATGCACGGCGGTCGAGCTGATGTTTACGCTGGAAAATACGCTTGAGATAACCGGCGGCGTGGATTATGCCGACCACCTGGAAAGAATTGCCTTTAACACGTTGCCCACGCAGATATCCAATGATTTCGTGGACCGTCAATATTACCAGCAAGCCAACCAGGTGATGATAACGCGCCACACCCGCAACTTCGATATTAATAACGCCGGCACGGACGTGGTTTACGGACTGCTCACCGGTTATCCCTGCTGTACATCCAATATGCACCAGGGCTGGCCAAAGTTTACGCAAAATTTGTGGTATGCAACGCCGGATAACGGCCTGGCGGCATTGGTCTATTCGCCCAGCGAAGTAAAAGCCCGGGTGGCCCGGGGCACGGAAGTATCTTTTAAGGAAGAAACTAACTATCCTTTTGACGAGCATATCAAATTCACTTTAACGGCGGTCGATAAAGCATCATCTGTTTCCTTCCCCTTCAGCCTGAGAATACCGAAATGGTGCACGGAGGCGACCATAAAGATCAACGGCCAAACCTGGCAGCAGGCGAAGGGCGGGCAGATCGTGAGGATCGGCCGCGAATGGAAAACGGGCGACGTTGTGGAGTTGGCCCTGCCTATGCATGTTTTTAAAAATACCTGGTATGAAAATTCCGCGTCTGTCGAGCGCGGACCGATCGTTTACGCGCTGAAAATCGGTGAACAGGTCAAAAAGGTGATCAATACCAAAGACTCTGTCACTTATGGCGGTTATTATTACGAGGTTTATCCAACTATGCCATGGAATTACGGGCTGATCCAAACGCCTGATAATAAACTGGCCGACACTTACCAGGTCAGGGAAACCGGTGTAAAATCAAATTTCCCCTGGAACCTCGAAAACGCTCCGATCGAGATAACCGCTCCGGCCAAACAAATACCCTCCTGGCAGTTGTATAACGACATGGCAGGGCCTATCCCGTACAGCGTAGGCTGGGGCACGGAAACCGGTAAGGAACAGCAGATCACGCTGGTGCCCTACGGATGCACCCGGTTAAGGATATCCGAGTTTCCGGTGGTGGAGAAGTGAAAGGGTGGAGAACGTATTATTAACCGGGGCGCCGTTACGGGTAATTTGTGAATAAACGCAGGGCCCAATTGTCTGAATCAGCAGAATTAAGGTAATTCTTAATTCCATACCGGCAAAGCCATCCTGAGCACCATCAAAAAATATACAAGCCTCGAAAAATTCCGGCTCGGACAAAAGAGCTTTATAACCATCCTGCGAGTGCCTGTCCGTGACGAGTTGCGGGCAGGTGTCATATTTAGGCCAGGGTCATCCTGAACCCGCCGAAGGGAAGTATGCGGGCAAGGTCTTTAAGCGCCCCGTCGTGCGCTACCCGGTTTTAACCCTCTATACAACCTCGCCCATTGCGACACAACTCCCCATAAATATACTAACAGGTAAATTATTTAACTATCATGGTGTTCCATAGTAGCGTCCCCGGGGGTGGAACGCCCCAAAAAGTGGACACGAGGGATTGAACGTCCCGCGCGAGCCCTAAAAATCTGTCAATCCTGCTATATTT
>JAFDZK010000309.1 GCA_018267005.1 Bacteroidota bacterium | reverse complement strand
TCGCTTCATGCGATATTTACGTTAAAATCAATTACATCATTTAGCGATTTGATGAAAGATGCCAGTTCAGCGATCTTTTCGGTTGCTACGGCAGCGCCGCTTTTCGTCAGCCGGTAATATACCCTCGGCCTTTTGCCTACCATTACAGATTCTGTTTCCAAAACCCCAGTCGCTTCCAATTTGTGGAGAGACGAATACATCGCACCCTCACTGATCTGAATTTTATTAGCGGTAAGTTCTTTCACCGTTTGGGTGATCTCATACCCGTACATCTTAACGTTTTCCGACAGTAGTTTCAAGATAATAATCTCAATTGTACCCTTTAGCAGCTCTTTAGAATACATACTTTTTTTTAGGCAAATATAGCCCTAAAATGATTACATACCCTTTATAGCAAGGTATATTTTGAAAAAGATTAAACCTTTAATTGAATATTGAGTTTAACACTTATATAAGATACGATGCATTGTATAAGGATGTATTTATCGATCAATTTTAAAGATGAAAAAGCTAATCATACTGTGTGGATTTATTTCAATTATGAACGTAGCGTGTGCGCAGCAAATGCAAAAAACACCCAATCAGAGGGCTGAACATAAGACTCTTTTACTTCAAAAACAATTGTCGCTTAATAAAGAACAAGCCAGAAAAGTAAAAGTAATAATGTTGGAGCAAGCTGTTCGCATAGATAGCCTTAAAGCTAACAGGCAAGCAGAAAAGAGAAACCGGCGGCTAACAAAACGGCAAATTATTGCCCAGACTGACGGCAGGATGGAAAAAATACTCTCTGCTGATCAAGAAGCAACATACCTTAAATGGAAAGAATTAAAAAAGGCAAAACACAGTAGAAATGGAAAACAGGCGGACTAACCACCGCTAGAAAATGAATTAATAACAACTAAATAATATCTATGAAAAAGAAAGCAATTGTTGGTGGTTTATTTGTTGCCATGCTGGCAGTGACCAATGTATCCAACGCACAGACCAGGACACCATTGATCAATCACCGGGAGAAAAACCAAAAAGCAAGGATTAATCAAGGTGTAAGAAGCGGTGAATTGACCCATCATGAGGCACATACGCTGAGAAATAATGAACGAAATATTAACGCAGAAAAAAGAATTGCAAGAGCAAACGGAAAAGTCGGCCCAAGGGAAAGGAGCATGATCCGCCATCAAGAAAGCCGGGATAGCCGAACAATTTACAATAAAAAACACAATGCAGCTGTCAATTAATTAATTGTTTAATCATACACCTATCAAAATGAAAATAATGAAATATCTGCTTTTACTCTTTGTAATCGCATTCAGCTTTAGTTCTTGTGTAGTCAGGCGTGGACCCGGATGGATTCCCGGTCACTATGATGTGGGTCCTTACGGTGGCAGGCATTGGGTTCCGGGTCATTATCGTTAATATATTTATTAAATCTCAATACATTTTTATGAAAAAAATAGCAAATTTTATAATATTGTTATCCGTCCTAACATTAGGCGGAAACAAAAGTTTTGGTCAAATCATCGTCAGAGTTCGTCCTGCAAGACCTGCCGTAGTTATTAATCGGCCGCCCGCGCCGTCGCCCCGCCACGTTTGGGTAGATGAAGACTGGCAGCTAAGTGGTGGCAGATATGTTTGGCATGGTGGTTATTGGACAGCGCCGCCTCGACCGGGGGCTTTCTATGTTAGAGGGCATTGGCGAAACACACGTCGCGGCTCAATTTGGGTTCCAGGTCACTGGAGATAAAAGAGAAGGCCATCTCATAACTAGTTTATGAGATGGTTTTTGTTTAAAAAGCATTTAATAGCCCCACTAGGAACAAAGTTTGTAATGGTAGATTGTCGGGGGATTTTTCTATTTGAGCAGGATTTTAGCGAAAAAAACGAAGTTTTGCTTACGCTTCCTATTTTCTGAGGTTATGTCCGATGGAAAGTAAGCCGATTTCGACTTCGGTTTTTGTTAATCCTTTGAGCAGGAACCTGCGGAAACCATGATTATGCTTGATTTGGGCGAATACGGGTTATACATAGGGCTACTTTATCGTGATTTATGGTACTTTATCTTACTGGTGATGTTACTTATTTGTTACTTTATGTTTTTAACTATTTGAAAATCAATGGTTAATTACATTCCTGCCATGCGGGAATAATGCTTGCTGCAAAGTTAAGATGAATTAGATGCCGGTAACCACGAAGAAGCCCATTTGTTTTTCATTTCACTGAAATTAAATTTCTTTCCTTCAAGGCAACCTTTGTATATGCCACATCGTGCCAATTAAATAGGTATCTGATTTTTAACAGGTTAAAGGAAGGAGGGTGAATGAAAGTAAAGCAATGAACGACAGAAAGCTTGAGCCGAAATTTCACATCACATCTGAAATAATTCATTCACTTAAATTTTGAATGCCAATGAAAACGTTATTTAATACCAAAGCATGGCTTGCAATGCCCTTGCTGATCTCGTGCTTTTATGCGTGCCAAAAGGATATGAACACCGGCAAGCATCCCAATGAAATTGGCCAGTTAAACCTGGCCGGTAATAATGTCAAGGTCGACCAGGTGAACTTAGTGGCGGACACGGCCGGTTTCGGAGCTTCGCGGATCGATACGAACCTCAAAAATGCATGGGGCATAGCTGCCGCACCCGGCGGCCCGCTGTGGATATCTGCCAATCATACCGGGCTTAGCGTGGTGTACGACAAATCGGGCAACATGATGCGCCAGCCTGTTACTATACCGGCTGCCGTTGCCGGGCAGGTGGGCGCCCCCGACGGGGTTATATTTAACGGTACAAGCGAGTTTGGCGGCAACAAATTTATTTTTGCCAGTGAAGACGGCATAATTACCGGCTGGAAATCAGGCAATACAGCCGTCAAGGTTGCCGACAGGTCGTCGTCAAACACGGTTTACAAGGGAATAGCCATGGCTTTCGGAGGAAGCTCGACCTCGGGCTGTTTTTTGTATCTAACCGATTTTCACAACGGTAAGATCGATGTTTTCGACCACAATTTTAATTATGTTACCGACAAGCCATTTAAAGACCCTAATATACCTGCCGGTTTTGCACCTTTTAATGTGGTGAATATTTATGGGCAGTTATACGTGACTTATGCCAAGCAGAAAGGCCCGGACAATATGGACGACCAGGCAGGGCCGGGCAATGGATACGTCGACATTTTTACGCCCGACGGAATGCTGGTAAAACGTTTTGCCAGCCAGGGCACGCTTAATTCGCCATGGGGCGTTACCTGGGCTCCGGCCGGTTTCGCCGATAGCGGCCCGGCAATACTTGTCAGCAACTTCGGCGATGGCCGCATTAACATATTTGACATGCACGGAAATTATAAGGGACAACTGCAAAGCGGCGGGCAGCCGGTGACGATAGACGGATTGTGGGCCATCGACTTCCTGAAAGATCATGCCGGCTCGGGCGATCCGCTCTATTTTACGGCAGGTCCTGATTCGGAATCCCACGGTCTGTTTGGTTACCTGAGGAAAAAATAGATAAATCTTCATTGTTATGCGAAGGCCCGTGTTGCCTTCGCATAACATTCGCGCTGAAATACTTTCATAAAACCCACCGAATATTTCGATAAATTTGCATTGGATTTACCCGCTGTTATTACTTTATGCGTTTGGCTTATACTGGCTTTCTATTGTTGATGCTATTGTCGGTTAAGGTCTACGCCCAGCAGGACACTTCAGCCTTACCTCTAAACGACACGGTTGGCCAGGCCGGCCAGTTGCCTTTTTTAGATTCGGTGGCCGCGGCAATGCAGCAGCGTCAGCAATTTGTCGCCGATTCAATGGCGATGCGTTTTATAGCGCCGGGTGATTCGCTGCGGCATAATAATCTCGTCGATACGTTGCTTAAAAAATACCTGTATCACGGGCGCGACTTCCTGGATATACCCGCCGCACACAATAGCTACCTGGAAGAAGGCAAATTGCGGCAAACGCGTGACCCCTGGATCATCATTATCATAGCGGCCCTTTTATTATATACGGCAGTCATGCACAATATCATGGGCAAGGACTTTGAAAGTATCTGGCAATCGTTCTACAGCAGGCGCATGCTTAGCCAGGTAAGCAAGGAGGACGGGTTTATCAGTTCCTGGACATTCCTGGCGCTTTTCCTGCTCTTTGGTTTTACTTTTGGCCTGTTCCTGTACCAGTTGGCGGCGTACTACCATGTATATTACAGTATCAGCGGGTTCCAGCTCTTTATATCCCTGTCGTTGATTATTCTGATACTGTTCGCGGTAAAATTCCTGATCGTCCGGCTGCTTGGTTTTGTGTTCAATATCGGGAAGCTCGTGGGCGAATATCTGTCGGTGCTGTTTCTGACCTATATCAACATCTCTTTCGTGTTTTTGCCGGTAGCCTTATGCTTCAGCCTGCTGTCGAGCCGGTACATACCTTATGTACTGACAGCCGCTTTAATTATGGCCGTTATCATATTCATCTGGCAGTACTTGCGCAGCAGCGTAAACATCATTTCGAACATTCTGTTTTATAAGTTTTATTTAATTGTGTATCTTTGTGCCCTCGAAATTTGCCCCGTGTTGATATTGATTAAGGCACTTAAGATATAGGTTCAAGTTTTTATACGGTTTATATTTTGGAAGATAGAAAGAAAAAGGTTAAGAGCATATTGGTTACCTTGCCAAAACCCGAGAACGATAAAAATCCGTACGCCGAATTGGCTAAAAAGTATAACCTGAAGATCGATTTCAGATCGTTCATTCATGTCGAAGGTGTGCCGGCCAAAGATTTTAGAAAGGAAAAGATCAATCTTCCCGATTTTACCGCCGTTATTTTTACCAGCCGTAATGCGGCCGATCACTTTTTCCGCATTTGCGACGAAATGCGCTTCGAGGTGCCGGTTGAAATGAAATATTTCTGCCTTTCAGAAACCATCGCGCTTTATCTTCAAAAATATATTCAATACCGCAAACGCAAGATTTTCTTTGGCAAGCAGACCGCTGCGGACCTGGCCGAAGTGCTGAAAAAGCATTCGGGTGAAAAATTCCTTTA
>JAFDZK010000308.1 GCA_018267005.1 Bacteroidota bacterium | reverse complement strand
CCCGGATAATGGTTTCGAGTCGGAGATCAATGATCGTGTCGTGCTCCAGTTTGAAGATGAACAAGGAGCGGTTGATTATTCAAACCGGCTCGATAAGTACGCTGAATCATTATCCGGCCAACACTTGCATGAGTACCTGATCGTTAGGGACATAATTCATGCCATCAGTGATGACGAATTTGTCCAGGCTTATATCCAAAGCTGATCTCCGGTTTATACCTCAACTATCACCCCTGCGAAAGTCAGTCCTCCGCCAAAGCCCAGCATCAGTATTTTGTTTCCCGGTTTTATTTTACCTTCTGTTCGGGCAATGTTCCAGGCCAATGGTATTGAAGCTGAGGAGGTATTACCGTAATATTCGATGCTGCTGAGCATTTTTTCTATCGGGCAACCGATCTCCGTGGCAACGCCTTCAATGATACGCATATTGGCGCTGTGCAGGATGATCCAGTCCAGGTCGCTCAATTGCATGTTATTTTTGGCGAGCAACTCGCGTATCCTGGCGCTTACGGTTTGAATGGCCCACTTAAATACCACCTTGCCGTTTTGATGAATTTTTCCGTTAGCTTCAATGTATTCGCCGTTAATAACGCGGTTACTGCTCTGCGACAAGTAAAGGTCCTTGCCGTGGCTGCCGTCGGCGCCGGTTACTGCATTAAACAGTTTAGATCGATCTGACGGCTCGACCAGGGCAACTCCTGCCCCATCGCCGAAGAGAATACAGGATGTACGGTCGGTATAATCCGTAAACTTCGACAAGGTTTCCGCTCCGAAAACGAGTATCTTTTTATGGGTGCCGGCAGCTACCAGGCCTTTGGCAAGAACGAGGCCGTACACAAAACCGGCGCAGGCAGCCATAATATCGATGCAGCCGGCATTTTGCATACCTAAGCCATTTTGTATCTGGCTGGCGGTGTTTGGCATCACCTGGTCGGCGGTAGTCGTGCTTACGATAATGAAATCCACATCGTCAAGTGTTACCCCTTTATTATCAGCCGCTAAATTTTTAGCCGCCTGTATACAAAGATCGCTGGTAAATTGATCATCCGCCGCGAATCTCCGCTCCCTTATCCCTGTCCGGGTCACTATCCACTCGTCATTGGTATCTATTATACTTTCGAAATATGCGTTGGTGATCCTTTTTTCGGGGGCATACACGCCTATAGCGGTAATTTTTGAGTTCATTTATGCAGAATTAAATAAAAGTCGTCAAACCAAAGATAGCAAGTGTTTAACCGGATTTGCAATAAGCGAAAAAAATGGGATGAATGGTCAATGGTCAATGGTCAATGGGGCAGTGCTCAATAGTGAAAGGCAAAATATGAGCTAAATATTCACTATTCACATTCACCCATTCACAGCTCACTACAATAGACAATTGGCAATCAATCCCGTCCAGCCGGTCTGATGCGATGCACCCGCGCCGCGACCGTTGTCACCGTCAAAATATTCGAAGAACAGGATATAATCCTTAAAGTGCACATCGTTCTGCAGCTTATCATAGTCGCCGTAAACTGCTCGCCGGCCTTGCTCGTCGCGCAGGAATATCTTCATCAGCCTATAGTACAGATCGTCGGCGATCTGTTTCAGGTTCAAAAAATTACCCGAATGGGTTGGAAACTCTATTTTGTAATTATCGCCATAGTAATGATAAAAACGGTGCAGGCTTTCAATGATCAGGTAATTTATGGGCATCCATACGGGCCCGCGCCAATTACTATTACCACCGAACAGGCCGCTGTCGCTTTCGGCCGGGGTATATTTGATACTGAACTGGTGGCCATCGACGGTTACCTGGTACGGATGGTCCAAATGATATTTGGAAAGAGCCCTTATGCCGTACGGACTTAAAAACTCATCCTCGTCCAGCATATATTTCAGCAGACTTTTCATCCTGTATCCCCGCAGCAGGCTAACCAGGTGCTTGCCCCGGTCGTTCTTTTCGTTCCAGCGCGATACCAGCGATGCCAAGTCGGGCCGGTTGTCGGTAAACCACTTCATCCGGTCCCTGAATATCGGGTTGTCGGTAATATCGGTATCATCCAGCACCGCCGTAGCAAACAGGGGAATAAGCCCAACAACGCTTCTGAACCGCATGATTTGTATACGATTGTCAGGCGATCTCAACTGGTCGTAAAAAAATCCGTCTTCATCGTCCCACAAGCCAACGTTGTTTGGCCCCATAGCCGACATCGCACCGACAATGTAAATAAAATGTTCGAAAAACTTAGATGCGATGTCTGCATAAGATGCGTCGTGATTGGTCAACTCAGCCGCAATATGCATCAGGTTGAGCGAATACATAGCCATCCAACTGGTGCCGTCTGCCTGTTCCAACTCCTGTCCGTTAGGGAGCTGAGCATTGCGGTCAAAAACGCCAATGTTGTCGAGGCCCAAAAAACCGCCTTCAAAAATATTGTTACCCTGCGCGTCCTTGCGGTTTACCCACCAGGTAAAATTTAACATCAATTTATGAAAGACGCGTGCCAGGAAAGCAAAATCGCCTTTGCCCCCGTTCGCTTCCTTTTCCCGTTTGTACAGCATCCAGGTTATCATGGCCAATACCGGCGGGTTGGCATCGTTAAAATCCCATTCATAAGCCGGGATCGCACCGTTGGGATGCATATACCAGTCGCGCGTAAGCAGCAGCACCTGCCTCTTGGCAAACGCCATGTCGACGCTCGCCAGCGGCAGGCAGTGGAAAGCCAGGTCCCATGCTGCAAACCACGGATATTCCCATTTATCGGGCATCGAAATGATATCGCGGGTATTCAGGTGCATCCACTTGCTGTTCCGTCCGTCCAGGCGTTCCGCAGGCGGGGCAGGCTCGGCCGGGTCGCCTGAAAGCCATTCATGTACATCGTAATGATAAAACTGCTTGCTCCATAACATGCCGGCAAAAGCCTGGCGCTGTATCATGCCGTGATCGCTGTCTGCCGGTTGCGATTGCAGATCGCAGTAAAATTGATCGGCCTCACTTTGCCTTGAGTCGAATATTTCATTAAAATCATCAAAGCCCTTTTGTGCATCCTGCGACAGCCGCATACGAAGTACGACGTTTTGCCCGGCAGGCACATTCAGATCATAATTGGCCGCGGCTTTTGTCCCAGTCAATTTCGGGTTAACGCTTTCGGCCCCGTGCACCAGGTGATCGTTTATGCCGTCCTTCGGATATCGTTTGCCATCATCATAATTGTAAAGCCGCTTAGTGTTGGTTTCGTTCTCGCAGAAAAGAAACGGCGGGCTGCCCTCGGCGTGAAACCAGAACTGGCCGAGCCTGTGATGAAAAATATCGATCATGCCCTTCATCCCGTCAGACATGCCGGGCTTATAGTCGTCGTGTCCCCAGGCCCAGGTATTTCGAAACCAGATCGTCGGCAATACATTTAGCGGCGCATCCTCATCGCCCCGGTTGAAAACGCTTATTTTGATCAGGATATCTGTGGGCGTATTCTTGGCATATTCAACAAATACGTCGAAATATTTATTTTCGCTAAAAATCCCAGTGTCGATTATTTCAAACTCACGCTCGGTTCTTGAACGGCGCCCGTTCTCCTGTACGAGCCATGCGTAGGGATACTCCTGCTGCGGGTATTTGTACAGCATTTTCATGTACGAATGCGTCGGCGTGCTATCTAAGTAGTAATACAGTTCCTTCACATCTTCGCCGTGATTGCCTTCGGGGTTGCCCAGCCCGAAATAACGCTCCTTGATGATCGGGTCCTTCTTGTTCCACAGCGCAAGGGCAAAACACAAATATTGCTGGTCGTCACATATCCCGGCAATTCCTTCCTCGCTCCACCGGTAAGCTTTGCTGCGCGCCATATCATGCGTGCTGTAATGCCAGGCATCGCCGTTAGCGCTGTAATCCTCGCGCACGGTGCCCCATTGC
The DNA here is from genome assembly GCA_018267005.1 of Bacteroidota bacterium. Classification (GTDB taxonomy): domain Bacteria; phylum Bacteroidota; class Bacteroidia; order Sphingobacteriales; family Sphingobacteriaceae; genus Mucilaginibacter. The sequence continues at coordinate 1,152 of JAFDZK010000308.1, read as the reverse complement.
CTGTCGCTGATATATGGCCCCCACTCCTTCCAGGCATTGTCTTGTAATCTTCCTTGTTCCGCATTCATTTGTCTGACCTTTTAGCAGCCCATTCTAAGGTAACGTTGTATGCACACATCGAACTTTCGTCGGCGCTCACTATTGCCTCATTGCTTAATTGGTCCATATGGCCGTCTTTCGCCTGTAAGGTTGCATAAAACGCGTAATAGGTACTATTGTTGCTTCGGAGCCACGCCGGAAACGTATCTATTTTAACGTTCATGACACCTTTAAACATTTCATATGCCAATGATACTTCTGCCGAATCTATTTTTTGTATGCTGCGAAGTTTCCAGCCTTTAGAGGCTGCAAAAGTCACCACTCTGAGCCTCGTGTAATATCCCTTTTCGTTTTGAAGGAAAATAAGCCGGTAATTACCTACAGGTCCTTTTTGACTTAACCTTCGATCGATATGGCTGCTGTCGAATTCATCCCAATCCGGTGAAGGCCCGGCCTTGCGGCAATTCATCAAACTCAATACTGCTGACAAAATCAGTAAACACTTTTTCATTCGTGCACGAAAATTATTGCCGCCACGCATTTCTCAAAAATCTTAACCAGTTGCCATACATCAGGTTTTCAATGTCTTCCTCCGAATATCCCCTTTTTTGTAATAATGCCGGAACCTTTTGCAGATCGGCGATAGTTTCCAGGTCGTACGGGCATTGCTCTCGGCCGAAGGCTCCGTCAAGGTCCGAGCCGATTCCTATATGCAGCGCATTGCCTGCGATCTGGCAGACGTGGTCGATGTGATCCACCATCACCTCTAAACTGCAGTTCATCTCTTTTGGCGTCGACTTAAACCGTATCCAGCCTGGCACCATCATCCACGCATCCAGCGCGGCGCCTATTACCGCGCCCCGGTTTACCAGCTCTTTTATCTGCTCGTCGCTATACTGGCGGTTATGGTTCACCAGGGCCCGGCAGTTATTATGGCTTGCCCAGACAGGGCCGTTAAAGTTATCCAGCGCTTGCCAGAAAGCGTCATCACATAAGTGGGTGGCATCCAATATTATGTTCAGCCGCTCGATTTCTTTAAGCAGGTCAAGCCCCGGCCGGCCCATTTTCCCGGTAGCGTCAGTGCCGTTGGCATACCGGCCCGGGCCGTAGTGC
>JAFDZK010000307.1 GCA_018267005.1 Bacteroidota bacterium | reverse complement strand
CGGCCGTTTTCGTAGTAACTAACCACGCTATCTTTCGCATAGCCGTCTATGAAATTTCCCCTGATCATGATCCGCCCGTCCGCATAATGCCCCTCCTGGTAACCTTCGGCCAGGGTATCGCACTTAAAATACGCCGGAGGCATATCCACCGCGCCGGTTTCCTGCAGGTATAATTCGGGGTACCTGTACCGGAAAACAAACAATCCCGTATCCGGGATATCGATCACCGTGTCCTGGTCTGCGGCCAGCCACAGGCCGTATTTGCCCGGACCCGGCAAATAAGCGGTCGTATCCTTCATCTGTGGTAAATACTCGTGAATACTATCTCTCGGCATTTTAAACAGAAAGTACAACGTATACAATTCTTCTTTGGCACTGCACGGATGGATCCTGTAAAATTTAAACCTTACGTTTTGCCCAAAGCATAAGCAGGGGATTAAAAGCAAAATGGCCAGGAACAGTCTAATGGCGCGTAACAAGGCTTGAGTGGGTTAACTGGTTAAAGTTACGACTTATAATGATATGGCAGGTACAGAAAACCTGGCTGCCATCAACACAAGCTCATGCCAGAGGGGCCACGAAAATATTACAGCCTGCCCCGACTGTGATCCGGGTTTAGGTTCTGCCTAACTTAAAACCACGCCATTCTGTAAAGCCTGATCGTATTTTTCTTTGTCAAACTTGTACAGGTGTGGTGAACGATGCGCCCCTATGCTGCGTTTTTCGTCGAGCTTTTTAAGTAAGCCGAGCGCAATAAGTTTCTTTGGAAAATTGCTGATATCGAGTTTTTTGCCTAGAAGGGTTTCGTATAATGCGTGTATTTCCGAAAGCGTAAATTTCTCCGGAAGCAAGTTGATACCGATCGGGTAGTGATACAATTGTATGCGCATGGCGTGCAAGGCGTCCCTCACCATTTCATCGTGGTCAAATTCGAGTGGCGGCAAGTTATCTACGTCGAACCATTCACACGTCGTCGTCAAATCTGACTGTGGTTCCGTTATTGAAAAGTCAGTAATTGCATAAAATCCAACGGATATAGTCTGGTCAACAAGCCAACTGGTCTTATCGATGTGGACACTTGTAACTTCAAACCATTTTTTCTCATCAAAATGACTGAATTGCGCCCGGCCCGGGTCGCCGAAAGTTTTAAACTGTTGCAAAAACAGGTTGTCGACATTCGTTTTCTCCTTCACATTACGATTTGCAGCTTCGACCAGTGTTTCGGTCCGTTTGATATATCCCCCAGGCAAACACCATCTGCCAAGGGCCACATGTTTGATTAGTAATAGCTTAAGCTGCTGTTCATGATAGCCGAAAATGGCACAATCCAGTGACACGTGCGGAATATAGGTTAAGTACCCGTTCAGCACAAAATCCTGTATCTCAGCCTGACTTTGCATTTAACAAAAATACATTAAGGGAAAAGGTTAAAAAAATTTATTTAGTAAATTTCACTATTTGGTGAATTTTTACCTTACCTTTATTTAGTTGATTTCACTAAATGAAATACCCAATTAAGGAAAATTGTTAACATTAAAAATTTAAGAATCTCAACAGCATTGACATGAATAGAAAAACATTTTTACAACAAACCGGTACGCTGGCCGCAGCGGGTATACTATCTCCGGTGCTGGGCCGCGCAACTGGTTTTATCTCAAAAACCGCCGGCGACATTGGCCTGCAATTGTACACTATTGGTTCTCTGATGGACGCCGACCCTAAAGGCACGCTGCAAAAGCTGGCGGCAATCGGTTATAAGAACCTCGAAAGTGCCGGCGGCTCAAAAGGACTTTACTACGGTTACAAACCTGCCGAATTCTCCAGCATGGTTAAAAACATGGGAATGAACTGGCGCAGCGCACATGTGGGAGGAGTGCCCTATACCGTGTCTACGTTGATGAAACTCGCCACTAATGCAAAAGACTCTGCTCAAATAAAGAAGTACATACCGTATATCGAGAAAATGCCCAAAACGGCTAACCTGCAGGAAAATGCTCAGCAATTGGCCGATGAAGCGGCCGAAGGTGGTTTGGAATTCCTCGTATGCGCGGCAATACCTACCAAAACGATAGACGACGTTAAAATAGCGGTGGACGTTTTTGGCAAGGCAGGGGAGGCATGCAAGAAAGCAGGAGTTCAATTTGCGTTTCACAACCACAGCTTTGAGTTTACAACAATAAACGGCATAGTGCCTTACGATTATATCATGGAGAATACCGACAAAGATTTAGTAAAGAGTGAAGTTGACCTTGGTTGGGCAACAGTGGCCGGGCAAAACCCTGTGGATCTCTTTAAGAAGTATCACGGCCGGATTCCGCTTTGGCATGTGAAAGATATGGACAAAACTACCAAAGAGCCTACCGAAATCGGCAAAGGTTATGTTGATTTTAAACCAATTTTTGATGCCAGGCACATATCGGGGATGAAGTACTTTTTTATTGAGCAGGACGCGGTGGGAGCGCCAACAACTATGGGGGATGTTACCAACGATTACAACAATTTGAAAAGAATACTAGCCTAGTCACAACTATTTGTAAACAATGCAGATAAAAAGATCTTCGACCGTTTATGACGTAGTCGTAATCGGTTCCGGCGCCGGCGGCGGTATGGCAGGCTACGTGCTGGCAAATGCAGGTATTAAAGTATTGATGCTGGAAGCCGGTCCTTTTTTCGACCCGGCGAAAGATTCGGACCAATTGAAATGGCCGTATCAATCGCCTCGGCGCGGGGGGAACGCAACACGGCCGATGGGCGACTTTGATGCCGCTTATGGCGGCTGGCAGATCGAAGGTGAGCCATATACACAAAAGGACGGGTCGGAATTCCAATGGTTCAGGTCGAAGATGCTGGGCGGGCGTACTAATCACTGGGGGCGGATATCATTGCGAATGGGCCCGAAGGATTTTAAATGCAAAACTGCTTTTGGCGTCGGCGACGACTGGCCGATAACGTATGACGAGATCAAGCCATATTACGATAAAGTAGACCGGCTGATTGGTGTGTATGGTTCGATGGAAGGATTGGAAAACGATCCGGATGGCATTTTTCTTCCGCCACCAAAACCACGTCTAAACGAATTATTTGTTAAAAAGGCGGTAACTGCTGCAGGCATTAAGGTGATAGCTGGGCGCGGCTCCGTATTAACGGCCCCCTTACCGGGCAACTCAGATCGGCATGCCTGCTTTTATTGCGGCCAGTGCGGGCGCAGTTGTAAAATTTACGGCGATTTCTCGTCATCTTCCTGCTTAGTGATTCCGGCAATAAAAACCGGCAATTTGAAAGTGATCACCAATGCGGTAGTGCGAGAGATACTAACGGGTAGCGACGGACAAGCCAGCGGCGTTTCGTACATCCTGAAGGACGATATGCAGGAGTACCAGGTAAATGCAAAAACAGTGATCCTGGCCGCAAGCACCTGTGAGTCGGCGAGGATATTGCTCAATTCAAAATCGGCACAGCATCCCAATGGGCTGGCTAACAGCAGCAATGCGGTCGGCAAGTATTTGCACGATTCAACGGGCGGAGGCGGAGCGGTAATCCTACCGCAATTGCTGAACCGCAAGCGATTTAACGAGGATGGCGTTGGCAGCCTGCACATATACTCGCCGTGGTGGCTGGATAATAAGAAGCTTGATTTTGGCCGCGGCTATCACCTTGAATTATTCGGGGGTATGATGATGCCAAGTTATGGGGGATATTTTGGATTTGAAGGTGCGATAGTGCCCTTCCTGAACGGTTATTTACCGGGCGCTGACGGTAAGATGAAGCCAGGCGGTGGGTATGGCCTGTCGTTAAAAGATGATTACCGCCGTTTTTACGGTACGATGGCCGGCGTTGGCTGCCATGGTACATCAACGGCGCGGGAGGATAACTATTGTGAAATAGATCCCAGCGTAGTAGATAAATACGGTATCCCGGTGCTGCGCTTCCGCTATAAATGGAGTCAGGACGATGTGAACCAGGCCAAACACATGCAGGAAACGTTAGCCGAGATACTCAAGCACCTGGGTGGTATCCCGCTAATGAAACCAGCGGGTCCTGAGAACAATTACGGAATAGGAAAACCTGGCGTGGCCATTCATGAAACGGGCACGGTACGCATGGGCGATGATCCGAAACGGGCGCCCCTGAACAAGTGGGGGCAGGCGCATGACTGCAAAAATCTATTTGTAACCGATGGGTCGGTTTTTACACAGCAATCGGAAAAGAATCCGACATGGACCATCCTCGCCCTGGCGATGCGTACTGCCGAGTATTTGATTGATCAGCGCAAAAAACAAAATGTTTAAGCATCAAAGTCAAGATCATGAACAGAAGAGATAGTTTAAAGGCATTGGGGATAGGCACTTTATCGGCAAGTGCATTGCTGGCCGGTTGCGGTCCGAAAACAGCCGAAGAAAATGAAAGCGAAGCGGCCGCAGCCGATATCACCGGCAGGCAGCCATATGAAATAGAACGGGATAAAGCATTATTTAAGCAAACTTTTTTTGATAAGCACGAAATGGCTACTATCGCAGTACTGGCTGACCTGATCATTCCGCGTGATGCCCGCAGCGGCAGTGCCACGGACGCTAAAGTGCCCGAGTTTATTGAATTTATCGTAAAAGATGAACCCGAGCATCAACTCCCTATGCGTGGCGGATTAAAATGGCTGGATGTACATTGCCTGGATAGTTATGACAGCGCATTTATTGATTGCAAGCCTGACCAGCAAAAGGCTGTATTAGACCAAATTGCCTACCCTGCATTGGCAAAGCCGGAAGTTCAACAGGGCGTTGCCTTCTTTAATAAAATGCGCGACTTAACAGCGATCGGTTTTTTTACAACCAAAATGGGAATTGAAGATCTTGGGTATAAAGGAAATACTCCCGGAAAATGGGAGGGCGTACCGGAAGATGTACTAAAGCAATATGGTTTGGAAGGAGTATGAGTGGATTCCAGATAAAGCTATAAATCCTGCCCATGTCAAAATGCCTATGCCTTTTTGACAAGAAACATGGCTTCGGCTTTTGCCCGGATGAACAAAACCCTGCCCGCCATCCGGCGA
>JAFDZK010000306.1 GCA_018267005.1 Bacteroidota bacterium | reverse complement strand
AAGCTGAATATACCGATCATCACTGATGAGGAACTGATGGGGATGCTTGCATAAAATGCGGGGTCGTGCGGCGTTTTTTCCACTTTTCAATTAATTTAATTACGTTTGGTGATTAACTGAACTTATTAAATAATTAACAGATTCATAATGAATTTATTTGTAAAAAAATCAATTGCGCAACTTGTTGCATCGTCGGAGGAAGGCGGCCATACGCTTAAACGTACGCTGGGCGTATGGAGTCTGATCGCTTTGGGGATCGGCGCGATTATCGGCGCAGGCCTGTTCGTAAGGACGGCTGCGGCAGCAGGCGGGTTTGCCGGCCCGGCGGTTACCATTTCATTTATTATCGCCGCTGTAGGCTGCGCTTTTGCAGGGTTGTGTTATGCCGAGTTTGCATCCATCATCCCGATAGCAGGCAGTGCCTACACTTACGCTTATGCAACCATGGGCGAGATCATCGCCTGGGTTATAGGCTGGGCTTTGATACTTGAATATGCGTTAGGTGCTGCGACGGTATCCATCAGTTGGAGTGAATATGCTAATAAACTGCTTGGCGGTCGGATACCGTACGAATGGTGCCATTCACCCATGGAATCCGCTATCATCAACGGTGCGCATCATTCAGGAGTTATCAATATACCCGCATTAGTCATCCTGTTTTTGTTGTCACTACTCCTGGTAAAGGGGACACAGGAATCAGCTATCGTGAACGGTATCATCGTGTTTTTGAAAGTAGCTATCGTATTAGTGTTTATCGCTATAGGCTGGGGTTTTATTAAGGCCGCCAACCACACGCCATACTTGATCCCCGCAAATGCGCCTCCGGCGACCTTGCCCGACGGTACACAATATTCCTATCTGGACTTTTTCCATCATGGCTGGGGTGGGATATTACGCGGTGCCGGTATCGTGTTCTTTGCTTTTATCGGTTTCGATGCAGTGTCAACCGCAGCCCAGGAAGCCAAAAATCCTAAAAAGGACATGCCTATCGGTATTTTGGGCTCACTGGCAATCTGCACGGTATTGTACATCTTATTTTCGTGGGTATTGACCGGGGTAGCGCCTTATACCGATTTTATGCGCGCCGGCAAAGAAGCGTCAGTTGCTTACGCCATCAGTACTTATATGACAGGATATGGCTGGTTGGCGACTTTAGTAACCATTGCAATCTTACTTGGCTTTTCTTCTGTAATTCTGGTAATGCTTTTGGGCCAGTCGCGCGTGTTTTATACCATGTCCTCTGACGGGCTATTACCGAAAATATTTTCCGATCTGCATCCTAAATTTAAGACTCCATACAAGAGTAACCTAGTCCTGTTTGTTTTCGTGGGACTGTTCGCAGGCTTTCTCCCAGAAAGCGTTGCCGGCGATTTAACTTCGGTAGGTACATTGTTTGCGTTCGTATTGGTATGTATAGGCGTCACAATTCTACGTTACAAGGATCCGAACCTAGTAAGGCCATTCAGAACGCCGCTCGTGCCGATAGTACCGGCTCTGGGTGCTCTGATTTGTTTCTTTATGATCGTTAGCTTGCCCCTACCTACATTAGCTAGTGCATTTGGTTGGATGGTAATAGGCTTGCTAATTTATTTAGGTTACAGCAGCAAGAACAGTAAGCTTGGAAAGATGGGTGACGTCCTGCCCAAAGCTTCTGATTTTGAAAAACTCGAATAACGGAATTCAGCCTCCCGTAAAATAAAACAGCCCCGCCTCGCGCAGGGCTGTTTTATTTTAGATTGTTTTATGAGGAAGAGATTATAGTGCGAAACATATCGTGGTTACTGCACCCATGCCCGGACCTTCGCTTTCAATATCGAAGTTGCCCGAATGGCTCTCCACGATCGAGCGGCAATTATACAGGCCAAGGCCGGTGCCGCTCTTTTTGGTCGTAAAACCGCGCTGGAAAAACTTCTGACGGGTGTCCTCGTCAAACCCGCACCCGTTGTCGGCGACGCGCAGTTCGATGTGTTTTTCATCAGAGCTCAGCGAAATGTTGATGAGCTTTTCAGCTTTTTCCATATCGATGGCTTCCACGCTGTTCTTCATTACGTTCAGTATCACCTGCATTAGCTTGGTATGGTCGCCTTTGACAATGTGGTTGCCCGGTTTGATTTGCAGCGTCAGTTTAATGCCTTTCTTATCCAGCGATGCCAGCAGCATCGAGCGGCAGTTGTCGATAATATTGGTGATGTTTACCGGCCTGCGCTCGTGCGATGTGCCGTGGTTGCGTACAAACTGCCTTTGTATGTTCAGTATTTCCTGTATGTGGGATACGATATTCAAAAGCTCGCTCGTCGAAGTGCTGATCTCCCTTTGATTGTCCGATTGGGTTTTTGCTATCGAATCGGTGATCGATACCAGCGCCAGGGCCTTGTCTGCTCCGATAGCGTTACCGATCAGCGTTTGTTGCCCCTTTAGGAACAGGTTGAGGCTCTTTACGGCTTCAACATTATTCTTCTCGCTGATGCGGTTGATCTTGTTCAGGTACGAGCCGAAACCTACCAGCGCGTTGCCGATGTCGTGCAGTACTTCCGATGCGATCTCGAACTTGCCCTGCGCAATAGCCTTTTCCATTTCCTGTTCCTTTTGCAGGACCAGTTGCTCGTTCAGTCGTTTCAATGCTTCTTCCGAACGTTTCCTTTCGGTTATGTCGTGGCCTATCCCAAGTATGCGGTCTATCCTTCCGAACCTGTCGCGCACCGGAACTTTGGAAGTCGACAGCCAGCGCTGGGTGCCATCTTTATCAAAGAAGAATTCCTCCCGGTTCATCATGGGTTCGCCGCTTTGCAGCACTTCCATGTCATTCTGGTAACCGCGTTCGCCAATTTCGTTCGGAAAAAGCTCGATGTCGGTTTTGCCTATAACCTCGGCCTCCGTTTTGCGCCCTATACAGGCAACATCAGCTTTATTCGCTATTATTTTCCGCCCTTCGGCGTCTTTTACGTAAATGGTATCGGGCAGATTGTCGATCAGCGTGCGCAGTAATATACGTTCCCGCTGTATTTCCTCTTCCGCCTGTTTTTGGCTGGTAACATCGACATGTGTACCCAGCAGGCTTGTTACTACACCTTTCTCATCCTTAATGGCGCCGCCTCGTGAACAGATCCATATCCAGTTTCCGTTGGCATGCTTCATTCGAAAAAAGCACTCGAACATGCCCTTGGGATGTACCAGGTAATCAAAGAAGCGGCTTACAACTTCCATCCGGTCATCGGGGTGTATCAGTTCGGTCCAAACATTATCAAGGTTCTTCGGGCTGGCTGCGATGAAATCGTTAATGTCCCTGCCCAGCATCGAAAAATACGTCTTATTGCAGTCGAGCAGGTTCTTTTTTGGGAAATACTCCCATGCACCTGTATTGGACAAAGTCAGCAACACCCGGTGTTTATGCGTAAGCTCCCGCAGGTCGTCCACGCCGATCTCGGATTCTTTCAGGTCCCGCATTTCGCTTTTCAAAACAAAATCTGTCATTGTTTTTGCGGGATTATTGTAATGGAAGTACGATGGTAAATACTGCACCCTGGTTATTGCTTACGCTAATGCGGCCGCCATGCGCCAGTACATATTGTTTTACGATAGCCAGGCCCAGACCAGTTCCGTTGTTCTTGTTTTTGGTCACGAAAGGCTCGAAAAGCGAACCCATGATTTCCTGCGGAATGCCTGGTCCGTTATCACAGATGGCAAGCATCAATTGGTCGTGCTCCACCCATGCCGAAATATGGATGAAAGGATGGCTCGGCCTATGCTGGCGTAACGCATCGGCAGCGTTGTTTACCAGGTTGCCGATCACCCTGCGTAGCTTACCTTCGTCGCCGGGAACCATTAAACCATCGGGGATATAAGCCTGCATGGAAATGCAGTCTCCGCATTCGGCGCATTTGGCTTGTTCGATCACTTCGAGCGTTATTTTATTCAGGTCGACCGGCCTTTTCTGTACAGGTATTTCTTTGATAAAATCGAGGAAGTCTTCAAAAATATCCGATGCCTGCTCGGCCGACTGGTCGATCATATCGATCAGTTCGTTTTTCTCGCCCTCTTCACGCATCATGTCGGTCATAAATTTGATGTTTTTGATTGGCGTGCGCAGGTCGTGCATCACCATGCCGATCACCTGGCCAACGGCTGAAAGCTTTTCCTTTTGTATCAGCTTTTCGTTCAACTCGGCGTTGCGGATAGCCTGTGCAGCACTTTGTACAAACAGGCGCAGCAGGTACATCTTTTCGGTGCGCAGGCGTTCCACCTTCTGCAATACGGCGAACACATAATAATCGTCCATGCGCGCAAGTACAAGTTCGTCCAATTGTACCACCTCGTTCTTTTCCAGGTTGGCGCTCTTTACGCGCGCGGTAAGCTCATCAAGGTTGATGCACTCTTCGATCGCCCCTATGGACAATATCTTTTCATAATGCATATCCTTATCCAGCTTGCCTATCAGCGCCATATCGGTATCCAGCGAACCGGCTAATTGTTCGAGTATATTCTTCAGCAGCGAGTTTAACTGACCGCGGTTCAAGCCGATATTAGCTATTGATTCGATCAGTTGCTCAAGGTTGCGCAGCTTGTTATAATCAGTAACGGCTTTGGTAGCAATTTGTATAATTTCTTCGGGAGCATAAGGCTTGCAATGATAGCCTACGTTCTGGCCGGCCTGCTCCACGATCTCATCTATCGACCGGTCGCTGTAGGCGGTAATGAAAATAATTTCGGCTTTAGCATCTATCTTACGAATTTCGATAGCCGTTTCAAGCCCGTTCCATCCAGGCATACGCATGTCCAGGAAGATAACGGCGTACGGCGTACCCTTTTCGACCGCGGCCCGCACCTTGCGCAACCCTTCCATTCCATTCGATGCCTTATCGACGGTAAATGCCGGGATGCTGGGCGTACGTGTAGCCAGCAGGGGTTTTGTATTGCCGAACAACACATCAAACGCACTGTCCATCTCTTCCTGTTCTTCGGAGTAATTGCGGGGAATAAGGATGTCTTCTATGTTATCCCTCACCATCTCTTCGTCGTCTATTACAAGGACGGAAGTATTAAGTTCACTCATTTTAATAGG
>JAFDZK010000305.1 GCA_018267005.1 Bacteroidota bacterium | reverse complement strand
TCGGCAATTTTACCGGGCGCTATGGTTCCATATTTTTCGTTCAGATGCAAAGCTTCGGCCCCGTGGAGTGTTGCGGCTATGATGGCATCTATCGGTTTAAAGCCGGCTTCTTTAACTAAGCAGTTTAATTCACCCTGCACAAATTCGGCCTGGTCGTCATCGGTCCCTGCACAAATTTTTACTCCTGCCAGGTAGGCTTTTGCGGTTATCCGTTTGCCTAATTCATAACTGCATTGCCACGATAAGCTTTCTTTTCCCGCGAGCTGGTAAGTTAAAAGCGTCGCATCCAGGATAGTGTTATGCTGCTTCATCATCTCAAATAACGCAGACAGGTCGGGGGTAACTTTATCCCAAAAATCTGCCGTGTGCGACCTCTTTTTCCAGTCCGAAGGTATACTATCCATTTTTTCATAAACCATAAGCGGCGCATGCGACATCGAGCTGACGCCCGCCTCAACCAGGTCTGACGGCCTGGCTTTCTGCAGCCATGCATGGCCCCAAACGATTATTCCCTGTTTATCAGCCTCGGCGACTATTTTGTTCACAAGCGAAGCGGACAAATCGGCATACAGCTTAATGCCGGTAGCGCCGGTCCCTTTGGCCCGGGCTATCGCCAGCGGCATATCGGTCGAGTCGGTTACCCCCAGCATATAGGGCATTTTGCCGGCAACTGCCCCGGCGGTGGAAGTATGCGTGCGCGGATCGTTGAAAAATTCGGGCCCGGCCATCAAAGCCGAATAATAAATATCGGGCGATACGATATCGCCCGTCATTGCATCGCGTGATAAACCTGCAAGCGTTCGTGCGTCGCCGGCCATGTCCCTTACTATGGTCACGCCGCTGTATAGCATTTGTTCGAGGGTGCTCAACGTATGCACACGGTTATCAACGCCCGACGGATCGGTAGCCATGTGCACGTGCGTATCGATCAACCCGGGCAATAAATATTTGTCGTGCAAATTGACGACTGCAAATGAATCCGGTATGGCTTTCGCACCGTTTGTAAATATATCGGCAATAACGCGGCCCCTGATCAGAACAGTTTGATGCGGATGCGGCTGCTTATGGTTGGCATCGATAATGGTGACGTCTTTCAGCGCAACGTTTCCAAGCGAGACCTGTGCGTAGGAAAAATGACCTGTGATAGTAGCGATGACGCAAATGAAAAGTTTTCCCGGCAGTTTCATAAATTAAATGTAGCAAATTGCCGGCGTTCACTTACGCATTCCCGAATCTTTTCGTCAGCCACTTTCTTACAGGCACATCATAAAGCTTTAGGTAGCCATAAGCTAACGTTATTGCCGAAACCAGCACGACAAGCGCCCAGGGGCCGGCTTGCTGAAGCGTGGTAACTTTATTGCGTGCGATCCATCCCCAGTAGGTATAAATAAGCGGGTAGTGCGAAATGTAAAGCGGGTAGGAAATGTCGCCTAAAAACTTGCACGATTTGGTGGCGAACCTGCCCACCAGCGTACCGCTGGCGCCGAGGTATACGATAACCGGAAAAATAAAAATAATGGTAAGTGATTCGTACAGGCCATTCATCCATAGCCCCTTTGCGCCGCCGATGCGCGGCATGCAGAAGAATATTACGAGCAGCAGGGTACACCAGAAAAAAGCATTCTTAACGTTGCTGGTGGTGGTAATGCGACGCAGTAACAAACCCGCAAAGAAGGGATACATCATACGGGTGAAACCGATGCGCAGTTGCAAGGGATCGAGCGACCACCCGCCAACTACGTCCCCGGTTTGACTGGTAACCGTGTATTGAATAAGCGCGATGCCGCAAATAACCACCAGGATGGTTAAAAGCGTTTTAGAAAATTTGCGCACAAAAAGCGCGTACAGGATATTGGCGATATACTCGAAGAAAAGCGACCAGCCCGGTCCGTCGAGCGGGTGCATTTCGCCCCATCCGCGGATATCCAGCGAGAGCGGCACCGGGATAAGCGTACAGCCGATGAGCATTACAAGCAACGTTTTCCAAACCGGAACGGTATGAATAAGCGGAAACGCGGGCGAATCCTGGAAATAAAAAAATATCGCGCCGACGACCATCCCGATGATGATCATGGGCTGCAGGCGTATCAGACGGCGCTTAAAAAAACCACCTATGCTCATCTTGTCCCAACGGTCGTCGTAGGCATAGCCGATAACATAACCCGACAACAGGAAGAAGAAATCGACGGCGAGGTAACCGTGGTTCATCATCAGGTCCAGATGGCTGGTCGAAAGCGGCTCCAGCGTATGGAAGGCCACTACCATAACGGCTGCTACGCCCCGAAGGCCATCGAGAATAGGATAATGCGGCTTGGAAGCCAGGGAATGGTGCTGCATGTGATCGGTTCCGTAATTTACCGCAAGATAGCGAATGCAGCAATATATGCAAATTTATTGTGTCGTTGTAACACAATGGCATTTCCGGAAATTACTTTAGAGGAACCGTAAAATAGAAGGCGGATCCTTTACCCGGCTCGCCTTCCGCCCAGATTTTGCCGCCATGCTGTTTGATGATCTCGGCGCTTAAATACAAGCCGATCCCAAATCCCGAAATATGCCGCGTTTGTTCGTTTTCCACACGGTAGTAACGCTCGAACAGCTTTTCGGTATCGGCCGATTTGATGCCAATCCCTTCGTCCTTTACGCTGACCTGTACCTGGCCGTCGTTGACTATGCACCCGACTTCAATGGTACCTGATTTCGGCGAATATTTAACAGCGTTGCTTAGCAGGTTCAAAATAACCGAGCCGATCTTATCCCTGTCGGCATAGATATGCACAGGTTCGTCGTCATTGAATTTGAATACGTGTTCTGTACTCATAAACCTGGTTTCGTCAATAGCCTCCTTAATAAGCGCGTCGAGTTCGAAGTCTTTTTTGACGATCGGCATTTTACCCGATTCCAGGCGGGACAGGTTCAGGAAGCCATTGATCATATCGGCCATTTTTTTAACCTGCTTGTTGGCTTTCTTTAAAGAACCTGTCAGAAAGCTGTCTTCCGTTTGGCTGAGCTTCGCCTGCAATAGCTGCACAATAGCGGTAAGCGAAGTAAGCGGTGTTTTCAACTCGTGGCTTACCATACCGATAAAATCGTTTTTCTTTTGCTCATCCAGCTTTTTCTCTGAAATGTCGCGGGCGATCTTGGATGCGCCGATGATCTGCCCCTCGCTGTTCTTTACCGGTGAGATCGTCAGTGAAATGTCGAGCAGCCGGCCATCCTTCGTCATTCGCTTGGTTTCAAAATGATCGACCCTTTCGCCTCTCCGCAAACGTTCTAATATCCGCGGCTCCTCGTCTTTCCGGTCGTCGGGTATAACCTTCAGGATCGACTGTCCGACCATTTCCTGTTCGGTGTACCCAAATATTCTTTCAGCCGACTTGTTCCAACTGGTAACGATGCCCTCCAGGGTTTTGCTGATGATCGCATCGTCGGAGGAAGTTACAATCGCCGCCAGTTTGGCGCTTTTTTCCTCGGCCTGCCGGATGTCGGTGATATCCAGGGCTATGATCAGCGCGGCATACACTTCGCCCTCTTCATTGCGCAAAGGGACGAATTCAACCCGGTAATCTTCGCCGTCCGGTCCTTTCCTGTCGACGGTAAATTGCTTTCCGGCCAGCACGCGGTCATACAAATGCCGGGTGGCTTCATATCTTTCCGGCGGTGCCACTTCTGAAGGATGTTTCCCCACATAATTGCGGCTATCGTATCCCAATTTGGTCATCAGGTCGCCCTCGACAGCCAAAAACCGGTGGTC
Source organism: Bacteroidota bacterium (assembly GCA_018267005.1). GTDB lineage: Bacteria > Bacteroidota > Bacteroidia > Sphingobacteriales > Sphingobacteriaceae > Mucilaginibacter. The sequence continues at coordinate 1,318 of JAFDZK010000305.1, read as the reverse complement.
GGCCCCCATCACTACGATGAGGGATTTCGGAATATTCAGCGCGATCGATTTAAAAAGCCTTTCCCTCTTCAGGATCTCTTCGCGGCTTTCAATCAGTTCTTCATTGGTGGCTGTTAATTCTTCATTGGTTGTTGCCAGCTCTTCATTGGTCGCCGCCAACTCCTCGTTCGTTGCCGCGAGCTCTTCGTTCAACGCCTGGGTCTGCTGCTCGCTTTCCTGTAAAGCTTTGGTTCTGGCGGCGACAATGTTCTCCAGCTCGAAGTTTAGTTCGGCCAGGTTTTCCTGTGATTGTCTTAACTCATCGTTTGCGACAACTAATTCTTCATTTGTGGCGCTGAGCTCCTCGTTGGTAGCAGCCAGTTCTTCGTCGGAATTTTGCCTGTGCCTGGCCTCCAGCTCAAACAAGTCATCCCGCAGCTTAGGGTCCTCCAGTTGGTCGCCAATGTCGAGGCCATAGGCAGCAAACCCGCCAAAAGTACGGTCCGCTAAATATTGCGGCACGAATTTTTCGGCTATCCACCTGTATAATCCGTCGTGCCGTTTAATGCGGTATAACCGTTTGAATTCTTTTCGTGAATGTAACGCGTCTGATACGATGGCTTTGTTTTGGCGCAAATCATTAGGATGAATACCTTCTTCCCACACCTGGCATGCTTTATCGTCCTGCCCGGTAAATGCCAGCCAGGCTGCGTTCAGGAAATTACAGGTACCGTCGGTACCCACCGCCTGAACCAGCAGCGGCAGTTGGTCAGCCGTATGCCTGAATTCATCGTCCGGAAAAAAAGCCTGGTTCGTGTTCATATTAATTAAAGTTCAGGTTGACCTTAATAACTCATAGCAGACAACACCCGGGTACCAACAATGTTTTTGCCGGCATTTGTAAATTGATGCGCCGGACCTGGCGAAAGTTAAGCAATTTCAGCCAAACAGAACAAAAAACCCCGGCTTTAACCGGGGGCTGATCAAACCGGCTGCTGCTTTTACTTCAAGCCGGCTTCGCGATGCAATTGTGATAAGGCGTATGCTGTTTATTTGATTTTTTCCACGGTGATCTTTATCGTGCCATGAATCGTGGCCGTACTGCTTTGATCGTCAATTTCCATAGCGGTTGGCGATTGCGGATTGAAGGTTCCCTCTTTTTGATATAGGCCTCCCATAACGGATGGCACGCCGGCATCTGGCGCGGTTTTGGGCGCATTCGGGTCGGTTTGCGTATTTTTTATTCCCTGTACAAAAGCAATGTTAGCGGCGCTGGCTCCCACGGGCGCTTTGCCTTTTCCGCTATACATTTTAGACAGGTCGAAGCCATGCTCCTGCG
>JAFDZK010000304.1 GCA_018267005.1 Bacteroidota bacterium | reverse complement strand
ACCGGTTATCGCGAATATCGGCTTATGGTTTCAGCGCGTATTTCTGATCAAAAGCGACTATTACATCCAGTCGTCCGGGCAGGTGATCTTTGTCGTGGTTTATGTAGGCCTGCTCTTCGAGGTTATCCTGCCGCTTATCTCCAAAAGATACACAGCCGACTGGATCGACGTGCTGCTGTATGGCGCCGGTGGTTTTTTCTTCTACTGGGTTATGAATAAGCCCTTGGTAAATGCTAAGTCAAAAGTCTCTGGTCCCAAGTCAGGAAATAAAGAGACTTAAGACTTTTGACTTATTGCACTTTCTTAAAATCATACGGATCGTACTCTACAAAATCGGCGACTTTTATCCTGACGCCGGTTACCTTGCCATTTTCGACCGTAAAAGGAAAGATGGCTTTGCCCAACGTGGGGTCGGAGAATGTCGCATAAAAGCGGTTGCCACCCAGCGGCTGCAGGCGCACGAACATTTTGGTATGATGCTCAAAGCGCATTTCCAACTCGTTGCCCGTGCCCGGCGTAACGGTCATATTGCCGTAAAGGTCGTTAGTATAAGTTCCGGTATAAGCCGATAGCGGCAACGCCGTTGGGATATTCATCGCTGCCGTATCACGTAATTTTTTGTCCTTATCGTTATCCGCCTGCTGCTGCGATTTAAAGAGGGCCAGGTATTTGTCGCTGTAGTTGCTGAAAGGCAATTTAAAATAGGCGTCGAGTATATCCCATTTTAAGGCTTCAAAAAGGTCATTGGTGTCGGTATTGGTCAGGATGATGATGCCCAGGTGCTCTTTGGGGACCATCGTTACCGAGGAAAGGTAGCCGTTAACGCCGCCAGTATGCATCACGATGCGGTGATTGTGGTAATCCTCGATCTCCAGCCCGAGCCCGTAGGTCACAAAGTCCGTTTCGCCGTTCAAATGGTTCGACGTTCCTACCAGGTCCTGCGGCTGGCGAATAGCCTCGGCGGCTGCGGTTGGTATTACCTGGCGCGCGCCTACCTTACCATTGTCGAGCAAGGCCATTACCCACTTGCTCATGTCATTCGCCGACGAGCTAATCGCTCCGGCAGGCGCCAGTCCGTCTATCTGGCAGTAAGGAATAGCGGTAAGCTGCCCGTTTACCAGCGTATGCGGAGCCGTGCGGTTCAGCGATTTGGTAACATCGGCAGTCAGCGCTATGCTGTTGCTCATGCCAAGCGGCGCGAAAATGTTATCCTTTACAAAGACCTCCCAGGGTTTACCGGTTACCACCGGAATGATCTGCCCGGCGGTCAGGAAAGCTGAATTGGTATATCCCCATTTAGCGCGGAAAGGATAGGCTGCCTTAACATGGCTCATTTTTTCTATTACCTCGTCGCGTGTGAGGTTTGTATTGTAGAAAGTAAAGTCGCCCTGAAAAGTGCGAAACCCGATGCGGTGGCACAGCAGGTCGCGGACGATGGCCATTTGCGTGGCGCAGGGATCGTTTAATTTCCACTGCGGCAGGTACTTGGTTACTTTGTCATCCAGCGAAAGTTTTCCCTGCGCCTGCAGGATAGCCAGCGAGGTGGCGGTAAACGCTTTGGTATTGCTGCCGATCATGAACAGGGTATTTTCGTCGACCTTATTGTTCAGGCCGAGCTCTTTAATACCATACCCCTTCATTTTTACGATCCTGCCATCCTTTACAATGCAAATGGCGAGGCCCGGTATCCGCCAGTTGGTCATGGCGCGGTTGACGTAAGTATCGAGGCTGTCGGTAATGAATTTGCTGCGGTCGGCTTGCTGCCCCAATGCCGCAGATGTAACGATTGTAACGACAATAAGCAGCAGGTATATTTTTTTCATAAAAGGAATGATTAATTTGCAGGGGTATTGTTTTGCTAATTTAAAGCAAAGTTTAACGATACATTTATAAAAATCTCAAATTACTGAACAATTAAACTAATCCAGATGAAAACCAGGTTCTGTTGGTCGGGGTGTATACTGCTGACCTTTATTTTATTGCTCCCATTCTGCTCGCAGGCCCAGCGCGGGGGTATTAACTGGGCCAAAGATGGCTACCAGTATTACCGTACGGAACGCGGCGGGAGCGCCATATTCGAATACGATACCCGCGATTCGGCAAAAAAGACGCCCGTCGTTACAAAAGAAATGCTTACGCCGCCCGGAAAGCCGGCCTTACAGGTGGCAAGCTTTGCCTTTTCCGATGATGGCAATAAAGTAATGATCTTTACCAATACCAAACGCGTTTGGCGCTATAATACCCGGGGCGATTACTGGGTTTACGACCTGGCCGCCAAAACGCTTAAACAACTGGGTGTCGGCAAGCCTGAATCATCGCTTATGTTCGCTAAATTCTCGCCCGACGGTAGTAAAGCGGCCTATGTTAGCGAACATAATCTTTACGTGGAAGATCTGGCTACCGGCCAGATCAGCCCGCTTACTACCGATGGCGCGTACCGCATTATCAACGGTACTTTCGACTGGGCTTACGAAGAAGAATTTGACTGCCGCGACGGTTTCCGCTGGTCGCCCGACAGCAAGCTGATAGCCTATTGGCAGATCGATGCGCGCAAGATCAAAAACTACCTGATGCTGAATACGACCGATTCCATTTATCCCTTTACTATCCCTGTTGAATACCCGGTAGCCGGCGAGGACCCGAGCTCATGCAAAGTAGGCGTAGTCGATGTTGGCTCGGCGAAAACAAGGTGGATGGATGTTCCCGGCGATATCGTACAACATTACATTCCCCGGATGGAGTGGACGACCAATTCAAACGAAATTATCCTGGAGCAACTGAACCGCGCTCAAAATGAAAGCAAGATATTTATTTGTAATGTTTCAACCGGCGCCGCACGCCAGGTGCGGGACGAAAAGTCGGATACATGGATAGACGGAAAAGCGCGTTGGAACGGCGGCAATCCGGTCGGGTGGGATTGGCTGAAAGATGGCAAATCCTTCATTTGGATTACTGAGAAGGACGGCTGGCGGCATATTTATCGCATAACCGATGAAGGCCGGGAGACGTTAATAACCAGGGGCGATTATGACGTGACCGGGCTGAATTGTGTAGACGAAACTAACGGCTTTGTTTACTTTTCTGCTTCGCCTGATAATGCCACGCAGGAATATTTATACCGGGTAAAGCTCAACGGATCGAGCAAAAAACCCGAACGCCTGACGCCGATGGACTTGCCCGGCACCCACATGTATACCATGTCGCCGAACGGAAAGATAGCTATGCATACCTTTTCCAATAGCTATACGCCCTACCAAACCGAAGTCGTAAGCCTGCCGGACAACAAGCACATCAGCGGCGCGCACCTGGCTGTGAATAAGAATGCCAAAAACAAGCCGGAATTTTTTAAGATTAAAACTGCCGACGGCATCGAGATGGACGGCTGGATGGTAAAACCGACGCATTTTGATTCAACAAAAAAATACCCGGTAGTTTTTTCAGTATATGCGGAGCCTGCAGGATTGACCGTTGCCGACCGCTACGGTGTCGGACGGAACGGCCTTTATATCGGCAACATGGCCGACGATGGCTATATCTATATGGCTATTGAAGGTCGCGGTGCACCGGCGCCCAAAGGCGCGGCATGGCGGCACGCTATCTATAAAAATATTGGTCTCATCAATATCCGCGACCAGGCTATGGGCTGCAGGGAAATACTCAAGTGGCCTTTTGTCGATTCGTCGCGCATAGCGGTGCACGGCTGGAGCGGCGGCGGATCGACCACGCTTAACCTGCTGTTCCAATACCCTGAACTGTATAAAACGGGTATCGCGGTCGCCGCCGTGGGATGGCAGTTATCTTACGATAATATTTACCAGGAGCGTTATATGGGCGTACCCGTTGATTCCGCGAGCCGGGTACCGTTCATTAAAGGATCGCCGGTTACCTATGCCAAAAATCTGCGTGGCAACCTGCTGTATATGCACGGTACCGGCGACGATAATGTACATTACCGAAATGCCGAGCTGCTGATAAACGAGCTGATCAAATACAACAGGCAATTTCAGCTAATGTCGTACCCCAACCGCTCGCATGGTATATTTGAGGGCGAAGGCACTACGCTTTTCCTGCGTACCTTATTTACCAATTACCTGAAGGCACATTGCCCTCCGGGACCGAGATAGGTTGAAGAACGGGTGATAGCTATTGATCGCCGGCAAAGAATTAATTCGGTGCCCGCGTCGAAAAATGCGCGAATAGAAGTTAACGAAACTCCCGGTTATCCGGGAGTTTTTTCTTTTCAGTCTTATTGGTTTAAAAAGGAATGTCGCTGCCGTTACCGTCGCTGAAAGTATCTCCGGACGGCATGGGTTTAGTGGGCCGCTGCCCGTCCTCAAAATCGCTTTTGCGCCCCAGCATGGTAAATGTTTCGGCCACCACTTCGGTTGTATATTTTCTGATGCCTTCCTTATCCTCGAAGGACCGTGTTTTCAGCTTTCCTTCTATGTAGACTAATTTGCCTTTCTGCAAAAATTTTGCAGCCGTCTCTGCCAGGCCCCGCCACATGACGATGTTGTGCCATTCGGTCATTTCGACCTTCTGGCCATCTTTTGTAAAAACTTCTGATGTTGCAAGCGGAAAACTCGTTACCGATACCCCACCATCCAGGTAACGCAATTCAGGGTCCTTGCCCAGGTGACCGATCAGGATCACCTTATTAATTCCAGACATAGATTAAAGTAAACAGAAAATTTATTTAAAAATTAAAAAAATTATTTAGAAATGTATTTATGATTTTAGGCAAAGCTAACATTTCTATGTTTTTAACTTCTATGAAAAATATTTTTTGTTCTAATTTAATTTCAGACACATCCAACCGGATGAACTGTGCATGAATATGTTGGTGTGTCAAAATATGCTTTTTCAAAGGGTATATGGCTATTATTTGTGTATTAGAGTTGATAATGTTTTTTGTTTGTAACAATATTGATACGTTTTCGGCAGACTGCCGCGTATCTGTTTCGATGAGGGGTAGATCGTACATATTAGCCCAGATATCACTTTCGTCACGCTTCCTCATCAATATAGTATTTCCGTCGGTTACAAGCAAATAATTAAAATATCGCTCCCTGATCTTAACCTTTTGTAAC
>JAFDZK010000303.1 GCA_018267005.1 Bacteroidota bacterium | reverse complement strand
ACATTGCCTTATAAATGAGCTTATTAAAATCGATATTTTACATAATTAAACACTTTGCATAACCCGACTTATGTAAAACTTTACATAATTCCGGCGCAACCGGCCGGGTCACCGGAGAACACCTGCACTTCGCAGTCAAATACAATAACCAATTCATTAACCCGCTGGCCTTTCTCTACGGCCTGCTCAAAACCCAAGACCATGAGTAAAAAACTCTATGAACAGATCGCTGAAAAGCTGATCGAAAAACTCAAGGAAGGCACCTCGCCCTTCCAGCAGCCCTGGAGCAATGACAACACCTTTGTGCTCCCCTACAACCCGACAACGGGAAAAAATTATCGCGGCATGAACGCGCTATGGCTGGCCATGCAGAATTATGATGACCCGCGCTGGATGACGTTACGCCAGGCTACCGCGCGTGACTGGCCGGTTATCAAAGGCGAAAAGGCAACCCGGATCCAGTTCGCCAAAACCACGGAGACCGTCAAAATGGTCGACGAAAAAGGCCAGGAGATCAAAGACGAAAATGGCAAAGCAAAAACCCAAACCATCAAACTGGACAAACCGATCCTGGCAACGGCCTTTGTGTTTAATGCCGCCCAACTCCGTAACATTCCCGCGCTGGAAGTAGCGACGAAAGAAAAAATGGCCGTGCAGAAATGGGATCCGATCGAACGTGCAGAAGCGCTTGTGAAAGATGTTAACCCGACCCTCAAATTCGGCGGCAACCAGGCCTATTACAACCCTGCCAAAGACCTCATCCAACTGCCAAAAAAAGAGCAGTTTGGCACTGCCACCGAATACTATGCCACCCTGCTTCATGAGATCGGTCACTGGACCAGCAAAGAAGACCGGTTGAACCGTCCGCTTGGGGGCAAATTCGGCACGCCCGAATATGCAAAGGAAGAACTCCGTGCAGAGATCGCCTCGCTCATGCTGGGCAATGAATTGCAGATCGGGCACTACTTCGAGCAACACGCAGCTTACGTCGAAAACTGGATAGAAATACTGGAAAACGATCCGCTGGAACTTTACAAAGCATCGAATGATGCGCAAGCTATCCATGATTTCATCCTGGACAAAGAACAACGCCGCGATTTGGTACAGGACAGGGGCACGCCCCCGACAGCTGCCCGCCTGCAGGAAAATGACCGCATCTCCTATAATGGAACCGAATACCTGGTAGGCGGAAAACTCAAAGGCAAAAACATATTGGTCACTGATACGGCCAATGGTAACCGGATGAAAGTCAATCCGAATGACGGGCTTTACAAATCCCTATTACAGGCCCGGAACCAGCAGGCTGCCCAGGCACGTCAGCAGTCCAAACAAAGCAAACCCGCCGAAGAACCCGACAATAACATGCAGCACGAACACGAAGATGAATTGGAGCATGAACATTTGGGTATGCCTGAATTAGTGCTCAACGGTGTTCAGACAGAACATCAAAATCGCGGCATCAAAATATAAAGACATGAGAAAGCAAATCTATAACGAAAAGCAACTACCCATTGCTGATTTCAATAGTATTAACCTGGTCAAAGACGGCAAACCCATCCTTGGTGAAGAGGATCTAAACGCTTTATTAAGCGGCGGCAGGACCGAAATGATGGAACTCAAAAACCTCCAGTACGGCGGTTTGCAGATCGCGGCACTCAAATCCAAACTGTCGTTAGAAAAACAAAAGGACGGCAGACTTGAATTGCGTATTCATCCCATCTACACGCAGGTCAAAGCGCCGGACTATTTGACGGATACGGAGGCTGAAATGCTGGAAGGAGACGAAGTTCCAAACCTGGAAAAAACCATTACCGACAAAGACGGCAACAAGCGCGAAGTCCTGGTTGAATTTGACAGCGAAACCAATGAATTCATCATCACAGATACAGAACGCATCCTCGTGCCTGACCGGGTGAACGGCGAAGTCCTGAGCCTCGATCAAAAAGAGCGTTACCGAAAAGGCAAGGAAGTCGAACTTACCGATGGTACCCGGCTACAATACACCGGCAAAGAACGCCAGGGCGTCCGCTCCAACAAATTGGCCTTAGTTGCCTCGATCATGGTTGATGGTGGTTTGTCCTACGCACTCTACCATGGCCTCAAAGCCATGTTCGGCGAAAAGCACGACCAGAAATCCAAAGAGTATTCAAAGGGCTATGAACAGGCCGTCAAAGACATGGAAAAACAAAAACGCGAAGGAGGGCCCGAACTTAATCTCAAGCAGGAAAGCCGGGGCTACAACCGCAGTTCAGCCCGTTAGCCTACTTTCATTCAGCGAGCAATCAGACGGGGGCCTCATTAAACAGGTCCTCGTCTGTTCAAATGTTTCAGATGCAGAAGCCTACCTGTCCATTTTCCACACCCGCTTCGATTTACATGCTGTTCGCTTCATCGCGCTCGGCAATTGCATTCCTAAGACTTTAACCCTACCGAAGGCAAAGATCACATTGCTATTCGACAACGATCTCCTGGGCAAACTCTGGGACATCAAGATCGCCTGCCTGATCCGGAAAAAAACAGTCAGCATATCTTACGACCGCCAGTTCATCTTTCAATTATCCGATCGCCAGTGCAGGTTAAATGCTGAGCAGGTCAGCCTATCCGCGTTCGAAAAAAACGCTGGCATCCGCACCGGCATCAAAACCGCCAAAGGCAAAGGTCACACCACTTTCCTCCAACAACTCATTCACGACAGCTCATGAACTCACCCATACTGATCAAACTCCGCCCGTCACCCATCTACGCCTTCATGCAAATCTTTCTCCTGTTAATGCTGACCCTGGTGTTATTGTTCATCGCCTACGCATACGCGCCACCCATCATGTACGTCTGCCTCATCGTCCTCGGTATCGCCGCCCACCAATACCTCCGGATCCGCGCCATCCGCTACCAGATCACTGCCGAAACCATCCACGTCACCACCGGCATCCTTTTCAAACGCACCGACACCCTCGAACTCTACCGCGTCAAAGACTACATCATCCAGCAAAACCCCACCGAACAAATCTTCCGCCTCATGCACCTCACCCTCCTCACCCGCGACCTTAGCTCACCCGCCCTCACCTTCGTAGGCATCCCCAAATCCGACCTAGCCGACACCCTCCGCGACCTCGTACAACAAGCCCGCAAAAACAACAGTAACGTCGTTGAACTCAACTAAAATATTCCCTGTCCGGTTCGACCGGATCATCATTTGATTACAGGACCTATAAGCCTTCATGAACTAACTCGTCGCGGAGAAAGTTCTTCAATTATTTCCGGCTCTTGTACTCGAATCCATCAAACTGGATTTAAAGTACTCCAACCAAATATCTATATTACCAAACAACTCCCCGGTTCGATTGGCAAAAACCTGCGACAAGCGATCGTATATGTTGTTATCCTTAAAATATCGAAGTAAATCCGTCTTATGTTTTTTCATGACAGGACTTTGACTTTCGGAGGCGGAAATAAATCCTTTTGCCAGGGCAATCACTTTGGTTATCCGCAGATTAGCATATTCATATTTTTCTTTACTAATCATTTCAGGAGAATGAAAATCTAACTCATGGTCACAATAAAATCCACTCGTTCTTTGCCGGTCCATATCTATAAAAAATGGAAGCTCACTTTTCAATTGTGCCATCTTGTTGCCAAAATATTTCTCCGCCCACTGTTCAATACGTTTTTCATCTTTGCTCAACTCCAGCCAATATTGAAGCTGTTGTGGCGCCTTTATGAGCAGTTCGAGCTTTGCAGTTAAGTCCTCTCCAAATAAATAGACGATCAGTAAAATAAAAGCTGTGTAATGACGAATACCATGTTCTTTGAAAAATCGATGAACCCCTTTTGTTTTCCTTAATTGAAATCCATTGCCGTCCATCAAAACAATCAGGCATTTGATCATTTCTTCCAAGGCCGTTATTTGTAATGATATAGCCGGACCATAAAGCCCATTTTTTGCCAATAGCTTTCCAGCCTGCATATTCCTATTTGAGTTTGCAAGGATTTGGGGATAAAGCTTAAGGCAATCCGCAGCAGAAATATTGTATAACTCCTTAGTCATAAAAATCATTTCGGAGGAGCTAAGATACGGGATTGCTATTCGATTAAAGACGTTTATACACGGGTAACATCAAGCAAATGCCGATTGCTGAATTCATTTTTGTTTCGCCGTTAATCAGCGGTCCAATTTGAAAACGAAATGAATACTTTAAGCAACAGCGTCCGCCTGACCGGATTTTTAGGCGCCGCACCAGACATCACCATCACCGAAAACAACAAAAAAGTGGCCCGCATCAGTTTGGCTACCAACCTGCAGTTCCGCAACAGCAAAAACGAACTGGTCAAACAGACCGACTGGCACCAGTTGGTGCTCTGGGAGGGCCAGGCTGAAATTGCCGAGAAGTATTTCAAAAAAGGAAAAGAGATCGCTATTGCCGGGCGTCTTGCCAACCGCTACTACACTGACAAGGACGGCGTAAAACGCTTCATCACCGAGGTCATCGTTAACGAAGTGCTGTTACTTGGAAGCCGCGGGAACTAATGGCGGCTACCATCTATAGCGCTGCCGTCACCGGCATGGATGCCGAGATCATCACCCTTGAAACCAAGATCATGCCTGGTATCGGCTACTTTATTGTTGGGCTTCCAGACGAAGCCATCAAAGAAAGTTTGCACCGGGTTGAAAGCGCCATCAATAGCGCAGGGCTCAACATGCCCCGGCAAAAAATCCTTATCAGCATGGCGCCTGCCGGCTTACCCAAAGCAGGCGCCATGTTTGATCTGGCCATCGCTGTCAGCATACTTGCAGCTTCCGGGCAATTAAATTACAAAAACTTAGAAAGGTACTTATTTACGGGAGAGCTTTCCCTTTACGGAAAATTACGCCCGGTCAAAGGCGTACTTTCCATGGCAATGAAGGCGCAGCAATATGGTTTGAGATCTATTATAGTACCATCTGATAATTCTGCTGAAGCAGCATTGGTGGAAGGAATCGCGGTTTATGGAATAGAAGACCTAAGCGAGGTCTGTCAATTTCTAAATGGAGCTGCCAAATACAAGCCTTTTACAATCAATTCAAAACACAACTTTCCGAAATCAGTTGAACCGTATTCATTGGACTTT
>JAFDZK010000302.1 GCA_018267005.1 Bacteroidota bacterium | reverse complement strand
TAAATCATTCCCTTGGCTGAACCCTTCATTTCGCCTCCAGCGAACGGAACAAGCGGATCATCAGTGCCCTGGATGTACATGACAGGCATAGCCTTAATCGGTTTGTAGCTTACCATGTCCTTATCCATCGATGCGGCCACGACCGCGATAGCGGCTATCCGGTTGCTGAGTTCGCAAGCCAGTCGCGAGGTCATAAAACCGCCGTTCGACATTCCGGTTGCGTAAACCCGCCTTTCGTCGGCATTATATGTTTTGATGATATAGCTGATCAGTTCATCGATAAACTTCACATCATTAATGCCCTTTTTATGTGCCGGGGTATCTCGACCATCGTTCCAGCTACGATCGATACCCTGCGGGCATACAATAATGATCTTCTCACGATCGGCTATCGGCCTGAAATCAGCGAACCTCATCTGCCCGGATGCAGTGCCCAGCCGGCCGTGCAGCAAAATGATAACGGGCAGTTTATCACCTGCATTCATCGCGACCGGAAGATAGGTTACAAATTCGCGCTCGATGCCGTCGACGGTAATACGCTCCTTTTTTTGTTGCGCGAAAACAGGCTGTATAAATAAAAGGCAGGCGAAAGCGATAAGAAGCCGCTTCATAAAAAGTTTGGTTTAGCATTCGACTATTAATAATAGCCGGGGTTTAAATAACACGGCATTTCCGGTTATAAAAATATTGGTTCCTTCAGTATTCGTCATCAACAATTCACAATTTTCACCCAAGTACAAAGCGCCTAATTAATGGTAAAACAATCTCCACTTCTATAATAAATTAATAAATAATAGTTAACAAGGATAATATAACAAATTAAATTTCAGTTAGTTAAATAAATGATTTAAATTTGAGTCACCCCCGCTTCTTTTGACCCTTTAGTAGTTTAGTACCATGAAATCTTTATCATTTGTGCTTGCATTTGCTTTATTCGTATCGATGGCTGATGCACAAACCACCCCAACCGTAACCCCTGCGCGGGCTCCTGCACGAACCAACCGGGTCGACAGGACACTAAATAAAGCAAACACATCGCTGAACAGCGCGAACACCAGCGTGAACAATGCGAGCGCCACCGGCACCAATGCGGTAACCACGGCGACCAATGCCACTACTGCGGCGAAAAACTTTGCAACGCAGGTAAACACTTTGTTCAAAAAGCCGTCCGACGGTGTTGTGAATACCACGCAGATAACGGTTAAAAACGCCAATTTTGCCAAGGTTAAAAAACTGACCGCCGCATTGCTGAGCTGCAATATCGTGCAGGACGCTAAAATGAAGTTCAGCCCCGCGGGATCGACCGTAACCGTCACGCACTCGGGTTCGACCACCAAACTGCTGCAAGTACTTCAAAAGAAGTCGGACCTTGTTACGGATGATGCGGTCGACAACGTAGACGAAGGCATTATTGCCCTAACATTGAAATAAGCAGCTAATTTTTGGCAGATATGCCATTGGCGTTGTGGAATAGGATCTTAAGATTCTTTCCGTCAAGGCCAACAGCGTAAATATTTTCGGATTTGGCCTTAATATTTCCGCCCGAGATCAGGACAACATCGCCCTTAAGCCAGATGTTGTTCGCGTAATATCCTTTAGGCAGCAGGCGAGTCGCAGCTTTACTCGCCACATCATATACAAATACTGCTGATGGCGGTCCGTTTTCAAAACCGGGTTCGTCAGATTCCAGCGTAAAAACTATTTTCCTTCCGTCACTGGTAAATATAAAACGGTCTGAACTCGAAGCACCAAATGTCTTCGGTATTTCAGGGATACTGATCGTAGTCGTGATATTACCGTAAAGGTCAAAAACATACACCGCACTCATATCCTGCACCACCACGTTTTTACTGTCCGTTGTCCAGGCCGGCATATAACATTCGCTGAGCTTTCCGGTCAAAACCTGCGGCGCTGAACCCGGCGCGGTACCGATCACGGCTATCGACCATTTGCTGGTTTGATCGTTGAATACATTGTAAGCGATATAATTCCCGTCCGGCGACCATACCGGTCCGTAGCAGTTATTGCTTTGCGTGTGCAGAACCGTTTTCTGTTTGCTGTTCAGATCGATCACGCCGATGTTCCTGCCGTCTTTCGAATTGACGGTGTAAGCCACTTTCATCCCGTCGGGCGAAATACACAGGTCCGTAGCGCTAACACCTCTCAAAATCGGGTAAGCCTTTTGATCGGCAATGGAATAAACATAAATGCCTTTATTGCCGGAATAGCAATAATCATAGGATTTGTTTTGACAAAATCCATTCAGCATAAACAAGCAAAATAAAAACGTGATGACGATCCTCATTATTAACGGGTTATTGTCATAAATATACAAAGTTTGGATACCACATTCCGAAATCGAAAATCCGAAATCCGAAATTCAAAACTTTCCCTATCTTTGCCCATGCAAGAAAAAATCCTCATTCTTGACTTCGGCTCGCAATTCACTCAACTCATCGCGCGCCGGGTCAGGGAGCTCAATATCTATTGCGAGATCCATCCCTTCAATCACTTTCCCGAACTTGACGGCAGCGTAAAAGGTATTATCCTTTCAGGCAGCCCTTATTCCGTTCGCCAGGAAGACGCGCCGATGTTCGATTTTGCAAAGTTCCATAAAACCCTTCCCATTCTGGGCGTTTGTTATGGGGCTCAGAATATCGCCCATTTCAACGGCGGCGAAGTGATGAAATCAAGTCACCGCGAGTATGGCCGCGCTAACCTGAACTACATTGAAAAAGGCAATCCGCTGTTCAAACAAGTGCCGGAAGGTTCGCAGGTTTGGATGTCGCACGCGGACACGATCGTAAGCCTGGGTAAGGATTTCGAGATCATCGCCAGCACGGATACCGTTAAAGTGGCAGCTTTCCATATCAAAGACACACAAACTTTCGGCATACAGTTTCACCCCGAAGTAACACACAGCATCGACGGCAAGCAATTGCTGGAGAACTTTTTGGTCGGCATTTGCGGCTGTAAGCAGGACTGGACACCCGATTCGTTCATTGAAAGCACAGTAGCTGCCTTAAAAGAAAAACTTGGTAACGATAAGGTGGTGCTCGGCCTTTCGGGCGGCGTCGATTCGTCGGTAGCGGCAGTATTGATGCATCATGCCATCGGTAAAAACCTGTATTGCATTTTTGTGGATAACGGTCTCCTGAGAAAAGATGAATTCGAGTCTGTTCTCAACTCGTACAAGCATATGGGCCTGAACGTAAAAGGCGTCAATGCCAAACAGCGCTTTTACGACGCGCTTGCCGGTTTGACCGACCCTGAGAAAAAGCGCAAGGCCATCGGCCGGGTGTTTATCGAAGTATTCGACGATGAAGCACACCATGTGCAGGATGTAAAATGGCTGGGACAAGGCACGATATATCCCGACGTCATCGAATCCGTTTCGGTAAAGGGTCCGTCGGCGACCATCAAATCGCACCACAACGTAGGCGGCTTGCCCGACTTTATGAAACTGAAAGTTGTCGAGCCCCTGAATACGCTTTTTAAAGACGAAGTGCGCAAGGTCGGCAAGGCCTTGGGTATTGACCCGAATATTTTAGGCCGCCACCCGTTCCCCGGCCCCGGGCTGGCAATCAGGATATTAGGCGAGGTTACGCCCGAAAAAGTGCGTATCTTGCAGCAAGCAGATGCGATCTACATCAACAATTTGCGCTCGGCCGGTGTTTATGATAAGGTTTGGCAGGCAGGAACCATTTTCTTGCCGGTACAATCGGTAGGCGTAATGGGCGACGAGCGCACGTACGAGAACGTAATTTGCCTGCGTGCCGTGGAATCGCTGGACGGCATGACGGCCGACTGGTGCCATTTGCCCTATGACCTGCTGGCCAAAATATCGAACGAGATCATTAACAACGTAAAGGGAATAAACCGGGTAGTATATGACATCAGCTCCAAGCCGCCCGCTACCATCGAGTGGGAATAACTGGCTGCTTCTTGCATTAATAGCGCTTATGGCGGCGGCCTGTTCGCCCAAAGTACGCACTGTAGCGACTAAGGAAAAGACTAATCAGCCCGCGGCCAAAAAAGAAGCTGAAAAGATTGCCGAAAAGCCAACAGTACCGCAGCAGGCCAGCATTGCCATGTTGCTGCCTTTCGACCTTGACAACCTGAACGCCGGCGGGCAGTATACGGCATCGTCGCTCAGCAGCGCTAATCTTTCGCTTGATTACTACCAGGGTTTTAAGCTGGCGCTTGATTCGCTTGCTGCCAAAGGGTATAATTTTAAGCTGCAGTTGTTCGACACCAAAGAACAGTCCGCCGAGGCGCAGCACCTGGCCTATAATGCCGCTATACGCAGCAGCAACCTCATTGTCGGCCCCGTTTACCCCGACGATATCCACGCCTTTGCCGACATCCTGTCCGGCCCGCCTAAGATGATCGTTTCGCCGCTCTCGCCGGCATCGCCGTCAAACATCAAAAATGCCAACTTAGTTACGGTAGCCACGCCGCTGGAGTACCATGCCTGGTCGGCGGCACATTTCATCGAGAAACATTACAAGCCGAAAAAGATTTTCATCCTTCGCTCGGGATATAGTGAGGAAAACGCTTATATAACGCCTTTTAAACACACCATTGACAGCCTGGGCAAGAATAAAACGCATATCTTCTCCCCAATCATCGTGCACGGCCAATTGAACGCCCTGGTGCCGCAGCTTTCCCCGACCGAAGAGAACATCTTTGTCGTGCCATCTACCAACGATCCTTTCCTGCTGGTCACGCTTCGTTCGCTGGATAGTTTATCCAAAAAATATCCCGTTACGCTGTTCGGGCACCCGTCGTGGATCAGGTTTACTTACCTGAAGCCTGAGATGCTTCAGGATATGAAAACGCATATCACCACAACCGACCGCGTCAATTACAAGTCGGCAGAGATCGAGGCGTTCATTAAGATTTATCGCAGCACCTACCACCTGGAACCTACACACTATGCCCTGATGGGTTTTGATGAAGGCATGTATTTCGGCAGCTTGCTGATGAATAACCCGCCTGGCCTGAACGATCTTGGCCGTAACGACTACACCGGTTTGCTGAACGATTATCATTTTATCAAAAAACCTGGCCTGGGCTGGATAAACACACATGTAAATATGCTGGA
>JAFDZK010000301.1 GCA_018267005.1 Bacteroidota bacterium | reverse complement strand
ACCTGCGCGAGGCCGATGTGAAATTGCCTTCGCATCACCTTATACTGCCGGGCACGTGAAGAGTGAACAGTATTGACTGTTGAGCATTCACCACTAAATCGTTTGCCTGGCCTTTAGCTGCAGGTAACGATTGATGGTATTCACGGTCAGGTTTTGCGGTGTGCTCAGTATCGACTGTATCCCATGCCTGGCCAGTTCCTTAACCATCAGTTTCTTATCATAGGCAAATTTTTCGGCGATAGTTTTAATGTATATGTCTTCTACATTGCGGGCTGGTTCTTCGCTCAATGTTTTCAATTCGGTATTTTCAAAAAATACCACCAGCAAAAGGTGTAACCTGGCGATACGCTTCAAAAAAGGCAGTTGACGTTCCAGCGCGGGCATGCTTTCATAATTCGTGAAAAACACCACTAAGCTGCGCTGTTTAAGCACATTCCGGATAGTTGCATAAAGCAATTCCATATTGGTTTCCAGGTAGCGCGTCTTTTCCTTGTACAAAACTTCCAGTATCCGGTTCATTTGCACGGCTTTCCTGTCGGCAGGCACAACCGAGCCAATTTTTTCGGCGACAGTGATCAACCCTGCTTTGTCCTCCTTCAATATGGCGACATTCGATAATACCAGGCTGGCGTTAATGGCATAGTCGAGCAGGCTCAACCCTTCGAAGGGCATCTTCATAGCCCTTGACTTATCGATCACACAGTATACATGCTGTGATTTTTCATCCGTATACAGATTGGTCATCAGGTTGCCATGCCTGGCTGTGGCTTTCCAGTTGATAGTACGGAAATCGTCACCGGGTACGTAATTCTTTACTTGTTCGAATTCCAGGCTATGACCGACACGCCGTATTTTTTTTATGCCAACCTCGTTCAGCCTGTTGGATATAGCCATCAGCTCGTATTTCCGCATTTGCAGGAACGAAGGGTAAACAGGCAGCACTTCGCCGGGCCCAAAATCATAACGACGACGAATAAGGGCAAGCGGGGATTTTACATATACCCGGATAAGGCCAAATTCATACTCCCCCCGCTTGGTTGGCCGCAAAAAATAATTTATCAGCTTATTCTGCCCCGACCTAAGCGCTGTGCGGAATAACACATCCCTGCGCTGAAACTGGAAAGGTATCTCGTCGATAATTCCTGCGGCAATATTAAATGGGTATAAGTTTTCGATATAGATACTCAACTCGTTATCATCGCCGTTGCTTAAACGTTCGGGAGCAAGCCTTTTGGCAAAAACCCCTTTCGACGCGCGGAAAAGCATCAGCGCATCCGCTAAAACCAGCGCCAGCAATACCCAAAATGCCATTTCTGGTAAAATGCCCAGCCATGGAAAGAAGAACGAGAACAAAAAGAATACGACGCAGCCTGTTGCGGCCATAAACAGCCTGTTGGTTAAAAAAAGATCCCTGTAAAACAGCCTGAAGAACTTTTTCACTACCTCGGTACCTCTATTTTCTGAACGATCTGCTTCAAAACATCATCCGCGCTTACCCCTTCCATTTCTTTATCCGGCGTAAGCATAATGCGATGCCTCAGTACGTGCGGCACAACCCAAACCACGTCATCGGGGGTAACGAAATCGCGCCCTTTAATGGCGGCCAGCGCTTTAGCCGCATTTACCACGGCCAGGGAGGCCCTGGGAGATGCACCAAGGTAAAGCGATTTGTTGTTGCGCGTTTCCTGGATGATCTTCGCTACGAACTCCAGTATCTTAGGCTCAACGTGCAGGCCCCTCACCTGCCCGCGCAGCGAAATAATGTCAGCCTGCGACAATACAGGTTTAATATCCGCAACTTGCTCGGTGGTATTTTTCTGATGTTGCTGCGTGATAATGGATATCTCCTCCTCGAGTGACGGATATTTTACCTCGACCTTAAACAGGAACCTGTCGAGCTGAGCCTCCGGCAACCGGTACGTGCCCTCCTGCTCTACCGGGTTCTGCGTGGCCAGCACTATAAATGGCTCCTCCATGATATACTTTTGCCCGTCGATGGTGATCTGCCGTTCCTCCATCACCTCGAAAAGGGCTGACTGCGTTTTTGCCGGTGCCCGGTTGATCTCATCGATCAGGATAATATTGCCGAATACCGGCCCGCGGCGAAATTCGAAGTCAATCGTTTTGGGGTTGAATACCGATGTCCCCAGTACATCCGATGGCATCAGGTCAGGGGTAAACTGTATGCGCGAGTATTTGGCATCTATCGCCTTGGCGATTAGCTTGGCCGTAAGCGTCTTTGCGACCCCGGGAACACCTTCAATCAGCACGTGCCCATCGGCCAATATGCCGGCTATTAGCAGCTCGATAGTATCCTGCTGACCGATGATGACCGTGCCGATGGCAGCTTTTATTTGTTCAATGGCTTCATTTAGCTTTCCCAGGTCGGTGCGTTGCCTGAATATTTCTTCTTCCATAGTTTATCCTGCTTTGGTATAAAATTCTTCGGTTAGGTTGTTAAGTAATATCAGTTCATGGTCACTGATCTGCGCCTGCACGCTAACATGATTGATATGGTTGACCAACTTTGTTATAAAAGCCTGGTCGATGCCCGTTTTTTGCGAAAGCCGGTCTATAAATTCCATATCCAGGGGATTTGTCTTCAGGAAATACCGGGTTCGGATATGCTCCAGTAAGTACAATATCTTCTTTTGGGCAATATTCAGGTTGTTGCGCTGTTCGTAATAAACCTGCCCTACCACGTTAACAAATTCTACGGTCGAGTTTTTAAGAGGCTCGATGACCGGTATGATACGCTGCCGCCGCTTTATCTCATAAAAAACAAAGATCAGTAAGCTGCCAAGCGTGATATAGTACGCCCATTGCAGAGCGGGATGACTTAGGAAAACACGCACCGGCGATACATTCTCCGATATGTCACTGTTTTGATATTCATCCCAATAAATATGCGCCTTTGCGGGGAGATACGATAACGCTTTTGCTGCGTAATCGGCCCCGGCGCTATCCAACAGGCTGATATTGCTAAACAACAACGGGTTGGGGCATAGGTATAGGCTACCCTTTCCGAACTTATAACAAAGCAGGTTGCTGTTGCCATTGCTGTTTTTGCCAAGCACTACAGCGTGTACGGTGTCGAACTTATAAAAGTAAGCATCGGCCAGCGTGAGATCAAACTGGTAATCATTGCCGCGCCTGAGGTTACTGTTCGAAAAATTTATTCCGACCTTCTTTCCTGAATATTCATACCCGGTCTCCAGCTTTAGGGTATCCATCAATACCTGTCCGAATGTAAATGCACCTATAAAAACTGAATTACCCCTGCGTACATAATCCATCATCTGCTTATAATCGTACTTGCTCAGGTTTACCTGCCCAGCAATTACCAGGTAATTACTGGCCGGAACGTCCTTGTTATGAAAAAGATCGTAAAAGTTGCTGTTGGTATTGCTTATACTGTCACCGGGAAAAAGCTGGTGAAGCTGGTTGTAAAGGATATATGTCCCATAAGGGATTTTATGTTTATAAAACAGCGTACGGTCCCAGTTCACCGGCGACGGCTTGTTGTATTGCGCCACAACGTACGCTACGAGCAAAATGGACGCCGCCCAGATATATATTTTGAAATCCTTCATGCCACGTGTTTATTAAAGTCGTGGAACGATCCGCTGATATCGTTATATACCGGCCTGTCGATCAAAAATTCGCCATACCATACATATTCGAACTGCCGGGTAAGAAACCTGAATGCCGAACGCTGGTCAGCGTTTGCAAGTTCGTTCACATAATCGCTGTTGGTTTTATCGATCTGCCACTCGATCAGGCCGGCATCGCTAAGCTGTTTCAGGCATTTCAGGTAAAGCAGGCGCACTGCCAGGCGGTAGTTGTGCTTAGCCAGCGCATGCTCGATCTCTTCATCAAACCTGATGGCGTTGATGTCTTCGAAGAACTCAGAATAGGGAACCGGCACCGCCTTCGGCCTTCGCCTGAAAACGTTTTGCATATCCACACCAACTAACCTGAAAACCAGGAATACGACCGCGACGATTCCAAGCACAAGAAACAAATATTTAAAAAATACATTCCAGAATGCGCTCACGCTTCCGCCTTTTTTGGGCGAGGTAGACTTGAATACGCGTCGTATCCAGTTCCAGAACCAGCGCCAGAAACGCGTCCAGAGCGTTGGTGCAACTGCATCTTCCTTGTACTTAAATTCAGGCTGTTTGCTGTACGCCCTTATTGCAGCCGTATCCAAAGTCCGCACAGTGATGGCGGAAGCTGAATCCTCGCGCAATACGGCAGGTTTCTGATGAACGGACTTATGCCCGGCGCCAAAACTTAAGCCCGCCATCAATGCAAAAAATACCAGGTACAAAAAACGCTGCATGCTAATATTCTTCGGGGACCAAATTATTATCCGTATCCGTTTTGCCGAACTGTTCCATACGTTCCTTCAAACCGGTACCGTCCTTGCTTTCGGTAAGGTTGAAGTAACACAGGCCTGCTGTAATTACGATGATGATATCGAAAATAGTAGCAACCTGTTCCAATACGATCGTCAGTACCTGCGAGGTCAGCCTCGCGGCATCGGTGCTTAAAAACTGGGAGTAAATATTAGCATAACCAAGAATAACAGCCGGGAAAACAATAGCGACACGCGCCACATACCAAATGATTCCGGTTATGACCAACGCTCCGAACGTTACCCACCAATTGTTCCTGATGAGCCTGAAACTCTGATTAAAGGCATAGCCAAAGCTGGTATTTTCGACGATCATGACCGGCGCCACCAGGGAAAAAACGACCCCAAAATAGATGCCCGGAAGGATACACATAACCAAGCCCAGTGCATTGATAACGAGCAGCACGAAGCTGGCGAGCAACACCTTTAAATAAAAAAACTTAAAATAGCCCCACATTTCTTCTGTATCGGGCGGAGCGTTCCGTTTGGCTCGATAGAGTGTCATGTAACATAGAATCGTTACGTGGATGGCGGTGTATTCGATGAACAAAAAACCCAGGTTTATGAAATAACCGAGATTGAATATACTGAAAGGGTCGCGATCTTTGGCGAAGCTATTGGGGTCGTATACCGTATGGGCAATTTTCAAATAACTGATGATCGAAGTTGCCGCCGTAGCGACCATAAAAAAC
>JAFDZK010000300.1 GCA_018267005.1 Bacteroidota bacterium | reverse complement strand
TCGGTGAAAGATAACGGCAATGGTATTCCAAAAGCCATTAAGGACAAGATCATGCAGCCTTTTTTCACTACCAAACCTACCGGCGAAGGAACGGGTCTTGGTTTATCGTTGAGCTATGATATTGTGGTGAAGGGGCACGGCGGCAAAATAGATATGGGTACTACCGAAGGGCATGGTTCTGTGTTCAACATCAGCTTACCTGTTTAATAGCGAAACATATGAAATATTTGAAGATACTATACTTTTTGCTACTGATCGCCTCAGCCACGAATACTTTTGCCCAAAGTAATGATGACAGCCTTAAGCATGTACTGGCGACGAGCAAAGATGCGAAGCAAAAGATCAAAATACTCACCGCCCTGAGCGACGATTACAGTGAGATCAACGCCGACAGCAGCTTATATTATGCTAAGGCGTTATATAAACTGGCGGTACAAATAAAAGATAGAAGTGCCGAGGGGTACGCTGATGGCAATATAGCCTTTTATTATATGCATACAGGTAATTTAGTGCGTGCCATGAAACTGACATTTGTCTCCTTAGCCATCTTCGAATCGATAAAGGATAGTGTGAATATCGCTAACACCTATAATGGTATCGGCCACCTTTACCGGGCTCAGAAAGATTGGAAAAATGCCTACAAATATTACAGGATGGAACGGGAACTGGCTGTAAAGATTAATGATCACCTTGACGATGCTTTCGGAAGCCTGAACCTTTCCTCATTATTTTCGCAGGACAAACAACTGGATTCGGCCTTGTATTACGCGCAGCGTGCGCTTGCACTGCATGATAAATATCACCTTGACTATTCTAAATCCACAGCTATGCAATATTTGGCTGATGTATATTTTACGAAAAGCGACCACGGCAAAGCGCTTGAGTTATATCGCCAAAGTATCGATACCGCTGCCAGGCAGCACGACCCGGCTATTTACTCCATTCAGGTCAAATACGCTTTTCAGCTTTTTAATGTGCAACAGGTAGATTCCGCTCTGATGTATGCCAATAAAGCTTTGGCAAATAAGGACAAATTAATTTTATCTGTCCGGGCGCATTTATATAGTATTCTAGCTGCTATATACAAAGCGAAAGGCAGGTATAAAAACGCATTTGAATACCAGCAACAGGCCGACAAGTTGCGTGACAGTCTTGACAACACTGAGCAAACCCAGCAAACCGCCAACCTGCTTTTCAACGAGCAACAGCACCAGATAGACCTGAAGAATGCCGCAATTGCCGCACAGGAAAAATTAAATACCCGCCTGCGCATGTACGCTATCGTTGGAGCCGCGGTGGTGTTGCTCATTATCGGTATCATCCTGTTGCGAAACAACCAAATGCAAAAACGCACCAACCTGCTGCTAAGTGCGCAAAAAGAAGAAATAGAAACCCAGCGCGACAACCTGGGACAAGCTTTGGAAGAGCTTCGAAACACTCAAACCCAACTGGTGCAGCGGGAAAAAATGGCTTCGCTGGGCGAGTTGACAGCAGGTATCGCACATGAGATACAAAACCCTTTGAACTTCGTCAATAATTTTTCGGATGTGAACCAGGAAATGCTGGAGGAGCTGAAAGCAGAAAGCATAAAGCCGAAAGCTGAAAGAGATGAGCAACTGGAAGCAGAACTGATCAATGACCTGTTAGAAAACGAACAAAAAATCAACCACCACGGTAAACGCGCTGACGCCATAGTGAAGGGCATGCTGCAGCACAGCAGGGCGTCATCAGGCCAGAAAGAACCGACCGACCTGAATATCCTTGCTGATGAATACCTGCGCCTCGCCTATCACGGCCTGCGGGCAAAGGATAAAGATTTTAATGCAGAATTGATCACGCATTTCGATGAGAAGTTGCCTAAAGCCAATGTTATTCCCCAGGACATCGGCCGGGTATTGCTTAATATCATTAATAACGCATTTTATGCCACACAGCAAAAAGCCAAAACAGCCGGGAATGATTACAACCGTCGGTTGAGGTAAGCACCGCGCAGCAAAATGGCTCTGTGATCATCTCCGTAAAAGACAACGGCGCCGGCATTCCTGAAAACATCCGCGAAAAGATATTGCAGCCTTTCTTTACCACCAAGCCAACGGGTGAAGGTACCGGGCTGGGTTTATCCTTAAGCTATGATATTGTGGTAAAGGGGCATGGGGGAAAGATTGATGTAAATACCCAGGAAGGCGAGTTTACCGAGTTTATTGTGACGCTGCCGGTATAATCTCCATTACCGCCGCCGGTACCTTTGCCTCAAACCAGCAACCGTAAGCACCAGGGCTATCGCCACCAGCATGCCGATGTATTTGTCCTCGGTCACCAGTCCGATGATCAATCCGAAAAGTACAGCCGCGAAGTAGTACGTATTAAAATTGGGTTTTGCCATTCCGGCGTCCAAATTATTGTTTTTAAACAGTATTGTCGCATGCCGCGGCATAACTGCGTAATGGACAATAATATTATTTTAAAACCCGTTTAAACCTGCGGTTGTTATAACAGTCATAGGTACACTTAAGTAAACAACGATCAGCTGGTCCAATGACAAACGTATACGCACTATTACAACCCCTATAAAACTCATAATACTTATGTTAAAGCGTATTTTAGTATTGGACGACAACCAGCACCTGCTCGACGTGGTCGAAGAAGCGCTCACTTACGAGCATTTCCAGGTGCTTGTCACTTCAGACGGTAAAAACATCATCGAAATAGCCAAAATGTTCCAGCCCGACCTGTTTATACTCGATTATAAAATGGCCGGGCATAACAGCGAAGATATCTGCAGGCAGATCAAATGGCACCAGACATTCGGCCATGTGCCGGTTATACTTTCGTCTGCCTACCTGTACCGGGATGTGGATTACTCGGCCCTCGGCTGCGACGACATCATCATCAAGCCCTTTGGCCTGGACGAACTGGTAAGCAAAGTGGGCAGCCTTGCGATAGCCGCGAGCGCGTGAAATAGTGAATGGTCAATAGTCAATGGTGAATGGTCAATAGTCAATGGTGATAGTACATCATTAATGGGTGATGAAAAAATTCATTATTCACCATGCACCATTGACTTCGTTTAAGCTCGTCTCTTTAAAGTTATCACCGTCACCTCCGGCCAAATGCCCAGGCGGCCCGAAAAAGCGAGGAAACCAAACCCGCGGTTCACATACAACTGCCGCCCGTTTTGCTCCATCGGCCCGGCCCAATCTAGGTAACGGTATTGCACGGGGCTCCAGCGCAGGCCGCCGGTTTCGACGCCGAATTGCGCGCCGTGTGTATGGCCCGACAGGGTGAGATGAATTTTGGTAGGATGATAACGCACCTTCTCTTCCCAGTGCGTAGGGTCGTGTGAGAGTAGAATCTTGAATGCATCCTTGTCGACACCCTGCAGCGCCTGGTCCAGGTCGCCCACCTGGATGAATCCCCTTCCCCAGTTTTGCACCCCGACGAGGCTTATCTTTTGCCCGTTTTTTTCTATCTCCACGTTCTCGTTCAGCAGCAGCCGGTAGTCCAGTTTTTTATGTTGCTGTTTTACCTTTTCAAAATTGGCAGCCTTCGCTTCGGGCGTAGCCCAGTGCACATATTCCCCGTAATCATGGTTGCCCAATATGGAATATTGCCCAAAAGGCGCTTTGAGCTGCCTGAAATGTTCGATGTAAGGCTCTATCTCCCAGGCGGCGTTGTTCACCAGGTCGCCGGTGAATACAAACAGGTCGCTGTTTTGCGCTTTGGCCAGTTCAATGCCTTTCCTTACACCGTCGTCGCTGTCAAAGCTGCCCGAATGGATATCGGATATCTGCGTAATGGTAAACCCGTCGAACGCCTCGGGCAGGTCGTCAAAATAAAAAGTCTCCCGGTGCAGCCTGAAGTCGTACTTGCCGCGCGTCATCCCATATAAAAACCCGGTAACTGAAATTGAAGCGGCCGCAACGGCAATATCGCTGATAAACTTACGCCTGGCCGGAAAAAAAGGCTCGCCCTTTTTTCGCGTGCGGACAAGGCTGTCTCCAATGCCGTAAAAGAACCGTCCCAGGTCGCCGATGAACAGGAAAATGCAAAAAATAAGCTTTGAAACGAGCAGCACCAGGAAAAGGCTCAGCACCCATTCGTGCACGGGCGTCATGCCGCGCGCCGTGTCAAAGCTGCGCATACCGAAAAGGAATACCACGATAATGCCCATGGAAACGCCCGGGTAGCCCCACAAAACCGCCGATCGGAGCCGGTGCGAGTGCCAGCCGGCTGTAAATGTTTTGAGCCCGCTGAACACATACCAGTCGAGCAGCAAACTGATAATTGTACTGAATAAAAATATCCTGAAAAAGAAGCCGCTGTGCATTAAAACGGGCGTTGTTTGTACGCAAGTTATAAAAGCGCGGGCAATTAAAATGTAAAATCGGCTTTTTATTCCCGAAAATATCCCTATCTTAAACGGCTTCTTTCTTTGCAAAACCGGTTAGAAAAATCTGAAGTGTGAAAAAGACCATTAGTTACGTGTGGGTGCTGGCGGTGTTCCTGGCCTTCGGTTGCCGGAAAGACTATCAAAACGCGAAGGTATACCTGCTGGACCACGCCATAACCGATACACGCGAGAACGGCGGCGGTCTGGACACCACCTATTTCACCTACGACGACCACAACCGGGTTATATCGGTAACCGACGGTATAGCGCCGCATAAACTGACGTTCAGGATAACCGCGTTTGACGGCCAAAACCGGGTGCTGCACGGCCAGAAACTGGATAAAAACGGCAATCCCGTCACCCAGTATGATTTTTTCTACGGGCCTGATACAACCGGGTATTTCTTTTACGCGCCTTCACGCGTCATTGCCGATACCTCATACATTACCTTCAACAGCGACCACCAGGTATCGCGCATTGCTTCAAAGCATTCGGGATCTGAAACTTATGCGTACGATAACCGCGGGAATATCATACTGACGGAGTCGTATAAAGCCGACGGCTCGATCAATATCGTTAATGATGGCGCCTACCAGTACGATACGATGAAAAATCCGCTTTCGCAAACGTCGCCGAATAACCTGTTCCTCATGTACATCGTGTTTTTGAACAACCCCACCACGCTGATCAATAACGTGAACGACAAGAACGGCTACAAATACA
>JAFDZK010000002.1 GCA_018267005.1 Bacteroidota bacterium | reverse complement strand
TATGACCGGAGCCTTTTATTTTATAGATCAGCTTCAATAGCGGCTCAGGTAAGTGCACACCGTCGGCAATGATCTCCACAAACATATCGTCAATCAGGTAAGCGCTTTCAACTACACCGGCGTAACGGAATGCATTGCGGCGCGTTACGCCCGACATAGCCGAATAAAAATGCGTGGCCAGCGTATAGCCGCTATCAAAGGCTTTTACCACATCCTCGTAAATGGCATCGGTATGCGCAATAGCCGGCAAAACGCCATGCGAAACCATATACTTTCCGAATTCAATGGCACCCGGCCGCTCGGGCGCGGCGCTCCATCGTTTAATATGTTTTGACGCCGATAGTATCTCCCGGTATTCTTCCGGATCGGGATCGCGGATATAGCGCGGATCCTGCGCTCCGCGCTGGTTCATTGCAAAATATGGCCCCTCGATATGGATACCGATAAACTGCGAACCGGATGAATTTTGCCTATCCGTTTCCTCGTAAATACGCAAGGTTTCAAGCAAGTCGGCTTTTTCGCAGCTAAGCGTAGTTGGCAGCATGGCCGTTGTCCCAAAACGGGCGTGCAATTTGGCAATGCCTAAAAATGCCTCGATGGTGTTATCCATAAAATCATGACCGCCGCCGCCATGGACGTGGATATCGATAAAGCCCGGGGATATATATTTGCCGCCCGCGTCGATCTCTTTCGCGCCGGGTGCATCGATATTCTTCGCTGAAACTTCCGTGATGACGCCATCGTTCACCAATACCGTACCGTTTCTCAGGATGCCCTGCGGCCTAATAACCTGCCCGTTAAATATTTTTAGCTGCATGCTATTTTTTTCGTGACAGGCGTTGATACAATAAACGTGCTTTCGCGTCGCGCAGGTCGTTCTCCTGCGCCAGTTCGGCCGGGTACAAATGGTCTTTATTCAATGCTATAAAACCGGCATCCAGTTCCTTACTGTCACTGATCAAGCCTTTCAGTTCGCCAAGCACTTCCGGGATTTGTCCAGGCGAAAAATCAGCCGAGTTTACCCGGCTCTCTATTTCTTCATACGATAAATAATATGCCCTGATATTGGCCATGAGCTTGTAATGGTCAAATTCGGGTTGGTTCATTGCCGGTTTGAGCGAATCCAGCACTCCTTTCACATACAAGGCGCTATCCCGTAATTGTTTTACCGACATCGGTTGCGGAGACATTACTTTTCCCTGCATTACCTCGTATGGCGCGGTCTTCAGCGCTTTCCAAAACTTTGCCGATTGTGCCTCGTCAAATCCATACGCGCTCCTACAGTAGTTTGCGACGAATTTATCGACATCAAGCGGCTGATCAGAATGGATAGCTTCGGCATAGGCGGCCAGCAGCATATTGAACCCGCTGATGGGATAATCGTGCCTAATGGCGTACAGATCGAGAATATTTTCGCTTGTTTCCCAAAGCGGCGAATATGCTCCGGAGGTTGACCACGAGGTCATCACGATCCCTTTATAACCCAATTGGCGGCAGGCAGGAATAAAGTTCCTGATGTTATTGAAATGCTTTTCCCATTGTGTCAGGAAGTAGTTATCCGGGTGCGAACGGAGTGACGGCGCCCCCCATATCTCCAGCCCGCTGTCCATTAGCTTTTGGTGATCGCCGAAATTGTCCATGCTCCAGCCGTAATTCCAGTCGACCAGGATGGTTTGCTTTGGCAGCAGTTTGATCGCCTCCGGGTATTTCATAGCGATATCGGCCCAGATAATTGGCCGCTTGCCCATTTTGATCACGATGTTGCACAACATCCGTATGTAATCGATGTACAATTTGGATTTGCCTTCTGCACCTACCTTTTTCCGGCAGCGCTCGTCGTGCCCGAGCAGATAGGTTTCATCTCCGCCGATATGAATATATTTCGAAGTATGCGTCGACGCCAGTTCTTTATACAGATCGCTGAAGAGCAGGCTGTCCTGCCGAACCTGCAATGGGCAAACCTGCGAATAATCCTTCTGGTCCTCGCGCAGATCTTTATAGCGCTCGTTACGCAAAATATATTCGACATGCCCGAAGCTTTGCTGCAACGGTATCACATCGATCCCAAGCCCGTTACAGTATTTGATAAAGTCGACGATTTCCGCCTTTGTGTATGCAAAACGATTGGAAATAAGCGGATGCTTTTCGAACGGATAGGTGCCCTCCCACTCCATAATGAGCGTATTGATGCCATATCCGCTCAGCTTTTTTGCAAACTCCTTTAATTCCGGCATAGGCATTACCTGTATCCGCAGGTCGAGGTGAAAACCACGCACAGGGAATGAACTCATCTTGGTCTCCTGTCCGGCCGAAAAACGGGCGCACAGGAAGACCAACAAAAACGGTAGCAGCAGTAAGGCTTTTTTCATGAGGATATAATTGGCAAAAAGCGGATAGACCAAGATATAAAATGAGCCGCAGAAATTTGCCGGAATATTTGCTTTTCGTGCACGAACCGAAATGCATGTCGCTTGTTTTTTCAGGCGTGATACGTAACTTTAACCCAGCATCCGATCCTTTAAAGCCATGAAAAAACTATTATTCTCCCTGCTGCTGCTTGTGTTTATTTTGCCTTCGATTTGCAACGCGCAAACCACGATCAATACCAGCGCTTTAAAAATTGACGTGGGACCTTCATTAGCCCTGCCAATAAGGCAATTGAATTACGTTAGCCTGTTTGGCGTCGGCGCTTATGGCTCCATAACGACGCCGGTTATCGAAAACCTGGACGTAGGCGGACGCGTGAGCGCTTCATACTTTTTCGGCAAATCACAGTATGGTGTCAGCAATGCGGGCAGCCGCATTTTTGACGTGATGGCGACGGGCAGTTACCTGTTACCGCAAAATGTTTTCGTAGGTATCGACCTGGGTGTGGGCTTTGCCGCCGAGCCGGGTTTTAATAATACCGAGTTGGCCGATTCCTTCAATGTTGGTTACCAAATGGATTATCAAAAACATGTGCTGCGTTTTGCGGTCTTTTTCGATCAGACCACCTACCAGAAGTGCGCCGGCGTGCGTGCAACCGTAAGACTTTGATCAAAACCGACACCCTATTGATTGTTGAAAAAGTAAAATCCGCATCATGAAGAAACTCAGCGAACAGGAAATAAACGCCAGCCTCCGTAGCCTGAACGGCTGGGCGTACCGGGATAACGCTATTGTAAAGAATTTTACATTGCCTACCTTTTTCGATGCATTTGCGCTCTTGTGCAAGGCGGCATTCATTGCAGAAAAGATGAACCATCACCCGGATTGGTCGGGCGTTTACAATAAAGTAACGCTGAAATTGAACACACACGATGCCGGTGGTGTAACGCAAAACGACATCGATTTTGCTGCAGAAATAGAGAAATCGCTTAGTTAGTCCGAAAGTCGGAAAGTCCGCATAAGTCCGAAGGAATATTGTGGGGTTTGACTTATATTAGTCGCGTTATAAACAGTTACCTCCATGAAGCTTTCCAGGTATTTTCTGCTTTGTTCAGCACTATTGTTCCTTGTTCAAGCAAGCGCACAGCAGAAACGCCAAACCTACTGTAACCCGCTTAACCTGGATTACGGTTATACGCCGTTCAAAAATTTCGCCAAATGGGGCAAGCACCGCGCCACGGCCGACCCGACGGTTACTTTGTATAAGGGTAAGTACTATCTTTTTTCCACCAACCAGTGGGGTTACTGGTACAGCGATGATATGCTGCACTGGCATTTCAATTACCGGAGTTTCCTGAGACCCTACAACGAGAACCAGGGCGACAACCTTTGCGCGCCGGCGACGCTGGTTTTAGGTGACACCCTGCTGGTGATCGGCTCGACCTACAATAAAGATTTTACGCTTTGGATGAGCACCGACCCGGTGCATAATGTATGGAAGGCGGCGAAGGATTATTTCCAGGTAGGCGCCTGGGACCCGGGCATGTTTTTGGATGATGACGGCCGGGTTTATATCTACCACGGATCGAGCAATACACTGCCTTTGTACGGACAGGAGATCGACCGGAAAACCTTTGACCCCATCGGCCCGAAAGTGGAAACCGCACGACTTGACTGGCAGAAATACGGCTGGGAACGCTTCGGTGAAAACAACGATAATGTGTTTCTGACCGGCTTTATGGAAGGGTCGTGGATGAACAAGTACAATGGCAAATATTACCTGCAATTCGGCGGATCCGGCACCGAAGGCAAAGGCTATTGTGATGGCGTACTTGTCGGTGATAAACCGCTTGGGCCGTTCACTTACCAAAAACACAATCCGTTTTCTTATAAACCAGGCGGTTTTGCCAAAGGAGCGGGTCATGGCGCGACATGGAAGGATAAATACGGCAATTACTGGCATATCTCGACCATGGTGGTCAATGTGAAGAACAACTTTGAACGGCGTATCGGTTTCTGGCCGGCCGGGTTTGACAACGACGGTGTGCTTTATTGCAATACCGCTTACGGTGACTATCCGCAATATTTGCCGAACGGTAAAGAAGATCATCTCAAAGGCAATTTTACCGGCTGGATGATACTGAATTACAATAAACCGGTGCAGGTATCGTCGACGCTGGGCGGGTATGAGCCCAACAATGCTGTAGACGAGGATATTAAATCCTACTGGAGCGCCAAAACCGCCAACAAAGGCGAATGGCTGATGTCGGATTTAGGCGAGGTAAGCACCGTAAATGCAATACAGGTAAACTATGCCGACCAGGATGCGCAGTTTATGGGGAAATCGACGGGCGTTTATACGCAATACGTAATTTATTCATCGCAGGACGGCAAAAATTGGAAGTTGCTGATCGACAAGAGCAAAAACAAAACGGATGTGCCGCACGATTATATCCAGTTGGATAAACCCATCAAAACGCGTTACCTAAAGATCGTTAATGTCCACATGCCTACAGGCAAATTCGCTTTGTCGGGGTTCAGGGCCTTCGGCAAAGGCGCAGGAGCAAAGCCTGATACAGTAAAGGAAATGATCGTCCTTCGCGGCAGCAGTGAACCGCACAACGCCTGGCTCCGCTGGCAGCCGGTGGATAATGCCATCGGCTATACCATTTACACGGGTATTGCGCCGGATAAGTTGTATAACAACATTATGGTTTACGGTAAAAATGAGTATTTCTTTAACGGAATGGATAAAGACCTG
Source organism: Bacteroidota bacterium (assembly GCA_018267005.1). Lineage (GTDB taxonomy): Bacteria > Bacteroidota > Bacteroidia > Sphingobacteriales > Sphingobacteriaceae > Mucilaginibacter. The sequence goes on along the minus strand of JAFDZK010000002.1, from coordinate 43,937 downwards.
CCCTACTATTTCCAGATCGAAGCGTTTAATGAGAATGGCATTTCGGCGCGGACGAAGGTTATGGAAGTAAAGTAGAAGAGTTAAAGTAAAAGTTAAAGGTAAAGGCAAAAGCGGGATGAAAAACTAATGGTTAATTTTTTAACTATTATGGTGTTCCATAGTGATGTACCCATAGGTGGAACGCCCTGAAAACAGGACACAAGGCGTCAAAGGGGCTTTATGCTAATCCCAAACACATCCTTTAACGCCCTTTTAGCCGCATAGTAACCGCACATGCCATGTACCCCGCCGCCAGGCGGCGTTGATGAAGAACAGATGTACAAGCCTTTAGCGGACGTGCGATATGGCGACCAGCGCAGGGCCGGGCGGGTAAATAACTGGCCCAGGTCGATAGCGCCGCCGTTTATGTCGCCGCCTGCATAATTCGGGTTATATTCTTCCACCTGTACGGCATTCATGGTGTGCGTGGCTAATATCCGCTCCCTGAAGCCCGGCGCAAAGCGTTCTATTTGGCTTTCAATAGCGCCGGTCATGTCAACCGATGAGCCATTTGGTGTGTGACAGTAAGCCCAGGCGGTATGCTTTCCTTCTGGCGCCCTTGTTTTGTCAAACAGGCTTTGCTGCGCGAAAAGCACAAACGGTTTTGGAGATATTTTTCCATCCCATGCTTGCTTCTCGGATAAAACGACTTCTTCCAGGGTATTACCAATATGTACCGTTCCGGCATGCCGGCATTCTTCGGCTGTAAACGGCACCGGCCCGTCAAGCGCCCAATCGACCTTGAAAACGCCCATGCCATACCTGTATTTTTCCAATTGGCGCCTGTAATCGACGGAAAAATGGTGACCAGCTATCTGTAAAAGCTGTCCCGGGCCGATGTCAAACAAAACCGCATGCGATGACGGCAATTGGTTCAGTGACATCACGTAGGTATTAGTTTCGATCTTACCGCCCAGCGACATGAAGTATGATGCTAACGCATTCGCGATACTTTGCGAACCGCCTTTAGCCATCGGCCAGCCTTTCAAATGCGCATTGGCCATTAGCACCAGCGGGATCGCCGCAGAGCTTAATTTATTCAGGGGCAGCATGGAGTGTGCGCTCATGCCAGCAAACAGTCCTTTTGCTTCTTCGGTATTAAAGCTTTTGGCAACTGAAGCGGCGGACCGTAACGCAACCAGTCCAAACGCCGCCATTGCCAACGGATGCTTTGGGAAATGCAGCGGGCCGAGTATATCGGGAGCAAGCCCGGGCCAGGTTTTTACGACAGGTTTTATGAGTCGCTTATAAGCACGTTCGTCCTTTCCGAGCAAGGCAGCGGTTTCACTTAACGATTGCTTTAAAACCGCCGCTTTTCCGCTGTCAAACGGGTGCGCGGCAGCAATTTCAGGGTAGATATATTCTAATCCTTGATCAGCGAGAGGCAGCGTTTCGAAAAATGGCGAGCCCACCCCAAGCGGATGAATGGCGGAGCAAACATCATGAATAAAGCCGGGCAATGTCAGTTCGGCGGAGCGCATGCCGCCGCCTATGGTATCTTTCGCTTCAACGACTAAAACCGATAGCCCGTTTTGCTGCAGGAGTATCGCTGCCGCGAGGCCGTTTGGTCCCGAGCCGACAACTACCGCATCATAATCGCGCTTTTCAAGCTTCATAGTTATTCCGGCTGTTTAACGATACCGTTAAAAGTCGGAATATTCCGTGGGATGAAGAAATAGAATGTCGGCCTTAGATACATTGTGCGCGTATTCTGGCTTGGCTACCAGCGCCTTCCACTCCGGATCGTTGGAAAAAGTGTCCCAATGCTTGTCGCGGTCGGCTTTATTTTCAAAGGTCGTCATATACATCAGGTTGGGCATGTGACTGCCGGACAGTACCTCGCCATAAAACACTGCGTTAAAATTAAGGCGTTTGAATAGAACTGTTTCTCCGCCGTCATTGAACATCTTTACTTTATTGACATTCAGTTTTTCGGACGGACTTTCATAACTGCGTAATTCGTAAACCCGTTCAGCTTTGGGCGCCGTGAGATGCGGTTCGGTTGGGGAAGGCCATGTAGGAAACGCTTTGAGCTCGATCACTTCGATCCTGGAATATAACAGGTCGTTATACGCTGCGTCAATAAAATCTTTTCCCGCTTCGAGGAATCGCTTATCATTCCAAACACGTTCATGCGTGTTGTTACGTTCATCCTCATTTTTGAATGGAATAAAAACATAAATTTTCCGGTCAGCAGTGTCCTGCTCAACGGGTTTAAATACGCCCACGTTCGGAATATGCGCCCGGTGCAAGGCGGGCAGCAACGCATTTTTGAAATAGTTATCCAGCCTTTCCTCCTGGGCCTGGGTTTTGTAATGATAGATACGGATACGGTAATAATATTGCTGTGCTACTGACTTTTGAAAAGACAGCACAAAGAAGAGGCCACACAGGCTTAATAAACTGTTCGATCTTATTTTCATAGCTGATTTATTTAACACCCCATTTAGCGGCCAACACTTTCATAAAATATCCTCCTACGACACTGCGCGCCTGGAAACCCACCTGCTTGCCGTTCGTTGTTTCGTGCCAGTCGCTCAAAGGCACCCTGGTCGGCGTTTCGGTAGCGAATCTATAAACCGGATCGGTTAAAGCCTTAAAGTTAGCCAAATTGTTACTTAGGGTCGCTGTCCACATGATCCAGTCCGACTTTGTGTAAGTCTTTCTGCTGTCAAGCGGCAGACCGAATTTATTTTGTTTGGTGAGATAGTATTTTATTTCTTTATCATAAACCGATTGCGGGAACAGGTGCAAACCCAGCACTTTATCCCAAACCAAATTATATTTCTGGCTCCACGTATTCCTGTCGCCGAATACCAGCGAATAATGGTTTCCTGCGTCGGCCTTTCTTAACCAGTTTTTGACCATGGCCTGGGCTATGTTCCTGTAATTTGCGGCTGCCTGTGGTTGTTTAAGCTGTTCTGCCAGTTTTGCATAGCAAGCTATGCCGACAATAGCTTTGATAGACAGGTTAGCATTATGCGCCAGGTGGCCGGCAAAATCGTCCGTACAAAGCTGGTTAGCCGGGTCGAACCCTGCTTTTACCAGGTAATTGGCCCACGTTGTCAGTGTTTGCCAGTGTTCTTTAGCATAGTCGGCATTGCCTTCCGCGCGGGCTATGGCTTCGGTAAGGATCAGCATGTTACCAGATTCCTCCACCGGCATATCTTCGCCGTAAGTCTGTCCGTTAGCAAGCGGATAAGTGCCCAGGTCGTGAGCCGCGAAAGGTTTTTTCCATTTACCGCTCTCGCTGTAATAAAATATACCGTTCAGCATGCCTTCCATAAACTTGGGCGCATAAGCCAGGTAAAGCGGGGCCGAAGGATAGGTCACATCAACCGTATTGATGGAACCATTGCTGAAATTTTCTTTTGAAAGGAACAAAATGTCGCCATGCGGACTTTTTACCAGCACATGCGCAGCAATGCTTTGACGATAAGCAATGACACACAATTTGGCATATTTATCACCGCCGGCTTTCAGAGCATCCTGGTACAACTGATGATTAAACGCTGCGCATTTTTTCATAACCGACAGGTAATCAGACGAGGCCTTTGCCAGTTCTTTTTCCATCGTTTTGGTGCCGTCGGCTTTCCACCAGGGTTTCAGGGGGACGTTAAAAAACTCAACGGAGAACAGATCGTCATAGCTCAGTTCCATGTACCTGTCCACGTAATTTTTACCGACATGTCCGAAAGGAATAATCGAGTTCAGGAACAATTCTTTTCCCCTGATCGTATCGGCTGTTACCGTTGCCTTCGCTAATAAGGGGTTTACCTGCTCCCTGCCGTTCGAAATATATTGGACAACTCCGTCCGCGGCGGGTGCCGCCACATACATGTAGCCCCAGTCGATACGCAGGTCGTCACCCTTTTTCTTCAGCACAGGCTGATCTATGGTTCCGGCCCTGAGAATAGATAACTTACCTGATGTATAAGCCTCGGCCGCCACGTCCTGCATGGGCTTGTTCACTGCAATGTCAGTCGACGCACTCAGGAGCACCTTTATATCATGGGGTTTATTGTCGTTCGATCTTACACGGTAAGAAATATAAGATACCGGTGTTTCGTATACGGACCTTTCGGTAAGCAGCAACGGTGATGTAAAGGTCAGCACCAGGTCGGCTTTACCGCACCTGAATTTATAAATGGTTTGTGTGGCATTCATTTCAAGGCCGGTCTGCTTTGCCGGCTGAACAATCTTATCCGGAGTTTCCTTCACCTCGTCCAACAAACCCGCATCCAGCCAGGCCGCGCCAGCCGTGTTGGCACAATGGATCGCCAGCACATTGGTTCCTTTTCTTAGTAAGGTTTTTGCCACATCCTTTAACGGGATCAGCTCAAAATCACTGGTCCAACCCACATTGGTGAACACTTCTGTCCCATTCAGGTAAACTTCCACATTATCGTCGTGGTAAAGCTTCAATAAAAGCTTATTCACATTTGGATTATCCAGTGTAAATGTTCTCCTTACCCAAATATCCTTACTGTTCCAAACCGTTTTCGCCTGGGTTTTGTCGTCTGAAAAAGGCGCTGAGCCGGTATCCCACTTACTATCGTTGAACTGAATGCTTTGCCAACCCGCGGCAGGCGTTGTTTCGGTATACTTACATAGATAAGGCTTTTCATCGGACGCCGGCAAAATAGTGCGATAACTTTTGGCTTCCTTGCCTAAAAACCGATAATATTCGTTGTCCACTTTAATATAACCCAGCAATGATTGGTCTTTACCCGTCCAATGCTTCGTGGTCGACGCGTTCAGCGTATCGCCGAACGACCAGATACTGAAATACGTATTACGGTTTATCAGCGGGTAAGCCGGCGCTTTTGAGGCCTGCGCATAAATAAAGGGAGATATAAATAAAAGGCAGGTCGCTAAAAAGAGCTTTTTCATGAACGCAAATACGGGTTTAAGATTAATTTAGTCAGGGTTAACTGCGACAAATATAATTTAAAATGCTGTTTGCAAACAGGCATTTTTTCCCAAACTCGTCCGTAACAAAAATGTTAAGCTGCTTTGATGCTGAAAATTAAATGTTTTATCTGTAGCTATTGCAACTGCTTGCACCACTTCTGCAATACGATAATCACGTCAGCAAGCTTCATCGGCTTGCTCAAATAATCATTCATACCTGCTTTAAGGCATATCTCGCGGTCTTCGGGCATGGCATTAGCTGTCATCGCCACGATCACCGGTTGCTCGGTCATGTGTGCGCGTATAAACTGGGTAGCTTCCAAACCATCCATTTCAGGCATCTGCACATCCATCAGTATCATATCGTAGCGCTTCTTGGCTGCCATATCAATAGCTTCATGTCCATTGAATGCCACGTCAGGCTTGTAACCCATTTTCGAAAGAATGTGTACCGTCAGCTTTTGGTTGATGGGATTATCTTCAGCTATAAGTATTTCCAGCGGATGGTGGTGGGCGAAATCATTTGAAAGTTCGGTTTTTACAGGTGTCGCCTCCTTTACCATTTTTCCGTCCTTCAACTGATCAACGATGTGTTTGTAAAGCAAATGATGTTTTGCCGGCTTGTTCAGTATCACGTTGAACAGGTGAGCTTCGGCCCTGCTTTGCTCGTTACCTACAGAACTGAGCAAGATAATATGTATTCCGGGAAATTGTTTCCTTATGCTTTTCGCCAACTCTACGCCATCCATGCCAGGCATATCCATATCCGATATTACCAGGGGGATCTCTTTATTACCCGACAATATTTCAAGCGCTTCCTGCCCGGACCGGGCTACCAAAGGTGTAAACTTCCACTGCCTTAGCTGGGTAACCATAATGTTGCGGTTGGTCGCATTATCGTCAACAATCAATATCTGCTTGTTTTCAATTTCCGACACATTGATATGCACATAGGTGCGGGCAGCTTTTAAGCTTAATTTGGGCTTGATGTTAAAGAAGAAGGTAGTACCTTGTCCCGGCTGACTTTCCACACTTATCTTTCCGCCCATAAGTTCGATCAGTTTGCTGCTGATGGCCAGGCCTAAGCCCGTACCACCGTATTTCCGGGTCGTGCTTGAATCGATTTGCGAAAAGGGTTTAAACAACCTGTCAATCTTATCCTTGGGTATACCAATCCCTGTATCGCGAACGCTGAAAAGTAATTCAGGATCGCCATTTTTCTGTTTAGCAGCCTTCACGCCGATGAATATCTCACCCGAACTGGTAAATTTCACCGCATTACCTACCAGGTTTATCAGCACCTGCCTTAACCTCATTCCGTCCCCGATAACTTGCGTCGGCACATTGTGTTCTATCTCGTAAACCAGGTCGAGGTTAAGGCGCGAGGCGCTTTCCGCAAAAACATCCAATACGCCTTCAACGCAATCCCGCAGATCAAAGTCCTGTTCGTCAAGCTCCATATTGCCCGATTCGATCTTGGAAAAATCAAGTATATCGTTGATGACCGTAAGCAATGCGTCCCCACAATTTTTAATGGTTTCGGTGTATTCTTCCTGTTCCTGGGTAAGTTTGGTGCTCGATAAGAGCGTCGCCATGCCGATTACGCCGTTCATTGGCGTCCTGATCTCGTGGCTCATGGTGGCCAGGAAAATGCTCTTCGCCTTATTAGCCCTTTCCGCCTCTTCGCGTGCCTTTTCGGCTTCTTCGCGTGAGCGCCGTTCCTCGATGGTTTTTTTCTCCAGCAGCTCTGTACGCTCTTCAACCATTTGTTCCAGCTCCATCTGCCGTAAACGCGCCGAACGCAGGCGGTAACGGAATATTCCATAAATAAGCGCGGCGAATGCTAACGCAGCCAACACCCGGAACCACCAGGTGGCCCAGTATGGCGGAACAATGGTGATCTGGAGCACATCTTTTGCCGGCGACCATAATCCGGCGCTGTTCCGGTACTTCAATTTAAATGTATACCGGCCCGGAGGCAGATTGGTATACGATGCGGAGTTACGGCTGCCAGGCTCGATCCATTCGCTATCAAAATTTTCTAACTTGTAAGCATATTGTTTTTTATCGATCGAACCAAAATCAAGCGCAGCATACTCCAATGAAATGTCTGATTGTTTGTAAGATAGCGTTATAGACCGCGTATCCGCAATATCGCGCTTCAACGGCGATGGATCATTTGCATTTTTTGCTATTGCAAGCGGCTTATTAAACACCGCGAACGAGGTTACCACAAGCGGTGAAAAACCCGCCGGCTTCAATATTTGTTCAGGATAGAATGCGTTAAAACCATTTATACCACCGAAGTAAAGTTTGCCATCTCGCGTTTTGAGCGCCGAATGCGGTTTAAATTCTTCACCTTGCACGCCATCCTCGGTCGTATAATTTTGGAACTTTTTACTAAGAGGATCGTACATGGATAATCCGCCGTTGGTGCTTACCCATAATTTGCCGTAATCGTCCTCTCTGATGGAATAGGTAATGTCGCTTGCAAGGCCCTCTTTTTTGCTAAAAATGGTAAAGCGCCTGGTTTGAGGATCCAGCAGATCGAGACCAGAAAGTGTACAGAGCCATATATTGCCTTTACTATCCTCGAATATATCTGTTACGCCATTATTGCTGATACTGTTCCGGGTTTCGGAATGTTTAAAATGCGTAAATGTATTCGTCCGACGATCCATCAGGTCCAAGCCTGCATCGGATGTGCCTATCCACAAATTTCCGCGCCTGTCTTCCAGCAAAGCATAAATGTAATTGCTGGCAATACTATGGGGGTCGCCCATATTCAGTTTGTAATCGGTTAGCTTTTTTGTCGTATGGTTATAAAGTTCAAGGCCGCCTCCAAAAACGCTTATCCAGGTATTCTTGTCACGTGTATGTATAAGGTTGTAGACATTGTTGCCTGAGAGGCTATTGGGATTAACCGGGTCGTGGTTCAAATAAGTATATTTGCCTGTTCGCGGATCTATGATGGTAATCCCGTTACCCCAGGTGCCCAGCCAAAGATTGTCGTCAGCATCCTTATTCACGATAAGCACATAATTACCCGAGATACTTTTTTTCCCATCCTGATGCAGGTAATGCTTAAAAGTGCCGTCGCGCGGATCAAACTTGTTTAGCCCGCCGCCGTCTGTTCCAACCCAGATACTTTTGTCATTATCCTCAAACATGGTCAGAACAAAATCATTCGACAGGCTTGCAGGCGAAGAATTATGCCTGTACAGCGCAAAACTTTCCGTAGTTTTCTTAAACAGGTTTACCCCTCCGCTGAACGCCCCAAGCCACATGTTGCCCGCCCTGTCGCGGCAGACAGCGTAAATGGAGTTACCCAATAAACTATTCGACTGCACTTCATCATGCTGGTAAACACTGAACGTACCGGTTTTTGTATCCATAATGGAAAGCCCGCCGTTCTCAGTCCCTATCCACAACTTCCCTTCCTCATCTTTATTGAGGCTGTAAATGGTATTGCTCGAAAGGCTGTTAGGATCCTGGTCGTTATGCTTAAAGCGTTTAAATGAGTGGTCTCTTTTATCGAAAAGAAAGAGGCCATCTTCCTGCGTACCGAGCCATAGCTGGTTTTGATTGTTTTCGATAACACAGATCACATTGTTACCTGATATTCTGTGGCTAACCGGGTCTTTGAAAAGGTACTTCAGGAAACGATGGTTTTTCCTGTCGAACATTTCTAGGCCGGCAGAAGCCGTACCGATCCAGATATGGCCCTGGCTATCCCGGAACACCGTGCGCACGGTATTGTCGCCAATGCTGTTAGCATTCATATCCGAATACATATGATGGATGAAGGCCTTTTTCTTAAAGTCCAAACGATCGAGACCGCCATTTTGCGTAGCCACCCAAAGACTGCCATCTGAATCAAAGGCGAGCCTGGCGAGAATATTATTCGAGATCGAATTGGGGTTATGATCGTCGTGCATGTACCGGACAAAAATTCCCCTGGCACGGTCGTACATATCGAGACCGTTCTGCGTTGCCACCCAGATATTGCCGGACTTGTCCTCGGCAAGATCCTGGATCATATTGTTGCTTAAGCTGCTGTTATCTTTCGGATCAGTCCGGTATGCAATAAATTTATAGCCGTCGTACCTGTTCAAACCATTGCGGCTGCCGATCCACATAAAACCGCGGCTGTCCTGTATTATACAATTCACATTCACCTGCGAGAGCCCTTCGCGCGTACCAAAATGCTCAAAACTGAGATTGCTGCGCTGGGCAAGCCCCCAAAAAGGAATTGTTAAAAAAACACCGAACGCCAGGGCTTTTAACAAGCCGGACACTTTAAGATCAACACACATTACACAAAACGCCAGAATGCCATACATTAGGTCTCCCGCGAGGGCCAATTCGCAGGATAGTACATATCAGGTGTTTATACGAAAAGGCTGACAACAGGTTAGGAACCGATAGGCCCATAAATCGAAAAGTAATACCCATCTTTTTACTCGTAAAACAAAAACGGCCTTCTTTGTACAGAAAGGCCGTTTTAGCGAAATTAAAATGTTGAAAACTAAAGTTCTCGTACCCAAATATTCCGGAAACTTAATGGTTTGCTCTTGTCTCCATGCGCCTGCAATTTGATCGGCGACGGGCCGTGAGCCTTATATTGTGGCTTGCCGATATACAGCGTAGGGCCTTTTAGCTCAAAGTGATCTTCGACTAAAACGCCGTTAAAAAATACTGTGGCGTAGGCAGGTGTTTTCAGCGAGCCGTCTTCATTGAAAGTCGGCGCAGTCCAGATCACATCATAAGTCTGCCATTGACCGTCGGGCCGCGCGGGGTTTGCCAACGGGATTGCCTGCTTATACAAGCTGCCGGCCATGCCATTCGTATAAGTTTTGTTTTTGTACGAATCCAGCACCTGCAGTTCATAACCAGCATCACCCTTGCCTATTGATGCCAGGAACACACCGCTGTTACCGCGGCCCTGGCCTTCACCCTCCAGGTCAGACGGTTCGCGCCATTCGATGTGAAGTTGATAGTTGGTGAATTTGCGTTTGGTCTCGATGTTGCCGTAATTCTTATTTACTGTCAATATGCCATCGTGAACATCCCATTTAGCAGGCGATCCATCACTGTTCTGAACCCATTCGTCCAGGTTTTTGCCATCAAATAAAACGATCGCGTCTGACGGCGCGTCGCCGCAATGCTCGCCCGGTGTTACTACTTTTGGGATTGGGTCCCATACTTCGGTGTCTTCGGGTTTTGCTTTGTCCTGCGCTTTAGCCATCAGTAAACTACCTGCCATCAGCGTTGTTAAGATAATCCTGTATTTCATATTTGATTCGATTAATTGGTTAAAGTTTATATGTGCAAGGTGTTTTTCATGTAATTACAACTTTCTGTAATGCTCACAAACGGGTCGATATTGGTGAAGTTCTCCTGCTCCATAATAAAATGTTTTACGCCGGCCGCACGTGCTACCGGGACAATAGCTTTAAAGTCGATGCTGCCTTTGCCTACTTCTGTGCAAATGTCGGGGTTCTTTTTGTCCCTGTCTTTAACATGCGCAAGTGCATACCGTCCGGCGTGCTTCTTCAATATTTTGATCGGATCCTGGCCGGCACGAACTACCCAGAAAATATCCATTTCCATGTGAACCAGCGCCGGATCGGTTTCTTTTAATATCGTGTCATAAAAGGTAGCGCCGCCACCCAGCGGTTTCCACTCGAAATTGTGATTGTGATAACCTAATTTCAATCCTGACGTTTTACAAATTTCAGCCGCTTTGTTCATTTTGGCGGCGACGGCTTTGCACTGATCGACAGTTTTGATAAACTCGCCGTTTACAGAAGGAATCACCAAAAAAGTCTGCCCGAGCGTGTTAGCTACTTCCATATACTTTTTAAGCTCGGTAGTATCGCCTTTATCGAAAAACGAGTCGATACCATAGTGGCCGCTTGGCGTCTTCAGGCCATTGTCCTTCAGCAGCTTGCTAAAGTCTTTTGCCTGCAGGCCCCAGTAACCGGTTTTCATATCATAACCAAAAGTCTCCACTTCCTGGTAACCCGCTTTGGCTACTTTCGGTATTACCGTTTTTACGTTGTTGGGCAATTGATCACGCAGCGTATAAAGCTGGATGCCCACATTGTGTTTGCCCTCGGCCTTCAGCAATTCGGGCGCAAGCAGTACTGCAGCCGAAGCAAGGCCGGCCTGGGCTAAAAATGTTCTCCTGGTCGTCATTTAGATTATAGTTTAGTTAGTTTCGTTTATACGTCGCAAATCTGAATGGCCTGCCGCAAGGAAGCGATCTTGTCCTTGCGTTTGGGCACAAACTCCTGTCCGACATATCCTTTAAACCCGGTAGCTACAATGGCCCGCATTACAGCCGGGTAAAATAATTCCTGCGTATCGTCTATTTCATGCCTGCCCGGGATACCGCCCGTATGGAAATGCGCCAGGTACTGGTGGTAGTCGGTTATATTGCGGATGATGTCGCCTTCCATGATCTGCATGTGATAGATATCGAACAGCAGCTTAAAATTATCGGAACTGATGCGCTTGCACAGCTCAGCGCCCCATTCTACGCGGTCGCACTGGTAATCTTTATGGTCTATCTTGCTGTTCAGCAACTCCATGCACAGGATTACGTTGTTCTTTTCCGCCAGCGATATGATCTTTTTTATGCCGGCCTCACAGTTTTTCCAGCCTGTTTCATCATCTATGCCCCGGCGCGCTCCACTGAAGCAAATCAGGTTCTTGTAACCGTTCTTAGCTACCAGCGGGATCATCTCCGTATAATTTGCAACCAGCTTATCGTGGAATTTGGTATCGTTGAAACCATCGTACAGGCCCAATTCGGCGCCGTTGCACATGGACGAATACATGCCATGCTTTTGCAGTGTGGGCCAATCCTTCGGGCCGCATAAATCCACACCGGTTATCCCGATACCTTTGGACACTTCACAAAGCTGATCGAGGGTCAGCTCACTGTAGCACCATGGGCTTACCGAATGGTGAATATTGCCTTTTAAGGGCGCAAATTGTTCTTTTTCTCCTGTTACGGTAAATGACGATAGCATGCCAGATGCGGTGATGGCTGCAGTACCTGCAAGCATATTTTTAATGGCTGATCTGCGGTTTTGGTTACCCATGGTTTAGCCCATTTGGTTCCCCGGAGGGAGAATTGTTAAATAATTTTTATATCTCAACCTGGGGCGACGGCTCTTCGATATCCAGCCCTGGTTCTGTTTCAATTCTTTTTTTATCGGTGAAGAACAGCAGGAAAAGCAACATTACGCCTACCGCTATAGCACCGGGTATAAGCCATATCGCTTTCCAGTCGTGCATTTCGGGCCCGGTTTTCCAATGGTCCACGATCGGTCCTGAAATATAATACCCTATCATCATGCCCAAACCGTAAGTCGCCAGTGTAATAAATCCCTGTGCCGCGCTTTTAAAGCGTTCGCCGGCAAACCTGTCGGTATAGATCTGGCCCGTTACAAAAAAGAAATCATAACAGATACCGTGTAATACAATACCGGCAACCAGCATCCAATAATTCGCCCCTGAATCACCAAAAGCAAAACAAACGTATCTTAAGCCCCAGGCAAGCATCCCCGCTGCAAGCATCTTTTTAACGCCCAGCCGGACGAAGAAAAACGGCATGGCCGCCATGAAGAATAGTTCAGAAAACTGTCCCAGCCCCTGTACGGCGGCAGCGCGTTTCATACCAACCTCATTCAAAAAGGGATTGGTGAAGTTGTAATAAAATGCGAGCGGGATACAGATGGCAACCGACGCAAGAAAAAAGACCAGGTACGACCGGTTCTTTAGCAAGCCGACCGATTCCAGGCCCATAATATCGCCGACCGAGGTTTTTTGTCCTTTTTTTCCGGGCGGCGTATCAGGCAACGTAAAGCTGATCAAGCCCAGTAACAACGATGCGCCGGCGGCCATTTTAAAGGTTAGCGCCAGTGAACCGTTTTGCTCCCAGTTGAGCCATCCGATAACAAAGCCGGCAACCATCCAGCCTAAGGTGCCGAAAACACGTATCCACGGAAACTCCTTGCTGGGGTCGGTCATTTGTTTGAATGAAACGGAATTAACCAATGCCAGCGTGGGCATGTAAACGATCATATACGCGAGAATGCCGGGATAAAACCTGGCAAAATCCGGCGCGATGGATTCATAAAATAAAAGTGCCGCACCGATGAGGTGCAGCACTCCGAGTATTTTCTGCGCCGAGAAGTATTTATCGGCAATCAGACCGATGATGAACGGGGCCAGGACGGCGCCAAAGGCCTGCGTCAGGTAAGCATCCGCGTTCTGCGTGCCCGAGGCATGCAGGCTCGTCATCAGGTAAGTCCCCATAGTTACGAACCATGCGCCCCAGATAAAAAACTCCAGGAACATCATGGTCGAAAGCTTAAGCCTGACGAATGGGGTCATTGATTGCTTGCTTTATTTCTTTTTGATCGACAAGATATATTTTACCATCGCTCTCGCCTCGTCCATGGATACAGCCGGGTGAGGAGTCATCGGCGTGGTTCCCCAATTGCCGCTTCCGCCTTTGATCACCTTGTTTGCAAGCGTGTCCACTATGCCGGAAGGAGCCGATTTGTACTTGGCGGCCACATCGGCATAAGCCGGGCCAACAACCTTTTCCTGTTCTTTATGACAAGTCAGGCAGTCATACTTAGATAACAGTTGGGCGCCGGGAGATGAAGCAGCAGTGCCCACGGTTTCGCTGCCGTTATGGCTTGCCGCGGTATCCTGCGCAGCATCGGAGTTGGTGGCTACCGCCGTTTTATTTGCCGCGTCCGTGCTATCGGCCGACCCGCTGCCCGATTTTTTCCCGCCGCAGGCGGCTAACGTTAAACCTATTCCGATGATGATAAATACTTTTTTCATTGTAATGTTTAGTGTGTTGAGTTGATTGAATATGTTGTTAGCTTTTTGGCGCAATTTAACAATCCGATCAGATATATTATACAACCACCTGCTGTAATGGTTTTGTTTTATTTTTGGCGCGCATATATACCACCAGGCCGGCAAAAGCGACGATCAGTACGATTGGTATAAACGACGTAATATATAAAACCTGGTGCCCGGCAAATGAAGTATCCCCGTTGGCTTGCTTTACAAGCGTATCGTAATGCTTACCCATATAAATTGTATAAACGGATACAGAAAACATTCCGGCCCCGCCCATCAGGTTTAAGCCCAGTGCGCCGGTTTTAGGCAGATTCTGATTGACAAATCCCAGCATGGTAGGCCAGAAAAAGCAAACCCCTATGCCGAATACGATGGCATCAACAAAAGCGTTCCCGGTTGACGATTGCAATAGGTATAAGCCAACAGCCGCGATGATAGTGGACATCAACAAAACCGTTTGCGGCGCAAATTGGCCTAACACCGGCTTGGCAAGCCCCCGGCCGATTACCATGATGCCCGAGGTTGCAGTAACGATAAGTATCGGATTGCCAATATTTTTCAGCAACACCGGCACCCATTGTTCGGTATACAACTCGGTTACCGCAGTACCGCACATGCAAATAAACATAAAGATGAACAACGGCGATGCGACGGCCTTATACATTCCCGCGGTCGACACACCGGACGAAACCCGTTCGGTTACCGGGAAATCCAGCTTTGAGAACAGGTAGCCATAGATCAGGGTAGGGATAAGCATTACACCGACTTGTATCTGCCAGCCCAAAGCCATTTTGTTGAATAGCAAGACGATAATGGTGCCGATGAAGATGCCGCCCGGGAACCACAGATGAAAGTGGTTCAGCTTTGTTGCTTTACTCTCGGGGTAGAGGGTAGTCACTAAGGGGTTGCAAGAAGCTTCCACAGTTCCGTTTGCTAACCCGATAAACAGGGTTGAAATATACAAAGTCCAGAATCCCTGCGCGAATATGGTTAGTATGATGCCCAGCAAATGGAGCAAAAAGGCGATTACAAGCAACCTCTTCATGCCGATGGCATCCACGATCATTCCGCCAATCACCACCGCGATAGGAAATCCCCAGAATGCCGTTGATGTAATCAAAGCTAATTGTGCTGTGTCCAACTGAAAGTGGCTCCCTAATTGGTCTAATATACCCGCACGGATGCCGAACGAGAGTGACGTTACCAGCAGTGACAGGCAGCTTGCCCTGAACAACTGTGTACGATTGATTGTTGCTGACATGAATCTTATTGTTTTAGGTTAAATTGGTTGCATTATCGTTATTTCAGACCTAAAGTCCTGCGGTTAAATGCTTCATCCGAACCGGAAGCCGCAAAATCGTCAAATGCCTTTTCGGTAACTCTTATAATATGATTTTTTATGAATTCGGCGCCTTCTCTCGCGCCGTCTTCCGAGTTTTTGAGGGCACATTCCCATTCAAGTACTGCCCAGCCTGGATAATCATAAGCGGTTAATTTACTAAAAATCGATTTAAAATCAACCTGTCCGTCACCTAATGAGCGGAAACGGCCGGCTCTTTGCACCCATCCCTGGTAACCGCCATAAACACCTTGTTTTCCGGTTGGATTAAATTCGGCATCCTTTACATGGAACATTTTGATCCGTTCGTGGTAGTTGTCGATATATTCCAGGTAATCCAGGCATTGCAGCACAAAGTGCGACGGATCGTATAATAAGCAGGCGCGTTGGTGCTGATTCACTTTGTCCAAAAACATCTCGTAGCTGATGCCATCATGCAGGTCCTCGCCGGGGTGTATTTCGTAGCAGAGATCGATACCGCACTCGTCATAAACATCAAGTATGGGTTTCCAGCGTTTAGCCAACTCCGTAAAGCCGGTATCTACAATACCTGCAGGGCGCTGGGGCCAGGGGTACACCATGGGCCACAGGAATGCGCCGCTAAAAGTAACGCAGGCATTTAGTCCTAAATTTTGCGAAGCCTTTGCCGCGTATTTTAATTGCTGCACGGCCCATTTTTGCCGTTCGGCCGGATTATTTTTTACCTGTTGCGGCGCAAAGGCATCAAAAAGTTCATCGTAGGCCGGATGAACCGCTACCAATTGCCCCTGCAGGTGGGTAGAAAGCTCTGATATTTCGACACCGCAATCATTTACCTGCCCCTTCAGCTCGTCGGCGTAAGTTTTGCTTTCCGCCGCTTTCTGGAGATCTATAAAACGCGGATCGTTGGTTGGAAGCTGAATAGCTTTATAACCCAGGTCCCTCGCCCATTTGCATATCGAAGTCAGGTTATTGAATGGTTCTTTATTGCCGATGAATTGGGCGATGAATATGGCGGGTCCTTTAATGGTTCTCATGGGTTAGTTCATTAGTTCATTAATCAAATAGCAGGCTTAGGGAGTTTTTTGAAACTTCGTAAGCCTGTAATCCGCATATTACTCTACTACGTGATCGAACCACTTTTGATCCGACTGGCCCGAAGCTACAACGTTATCAATAAACGCCATGCCGCGTATACCATCTTCTATACCGGGAAAATCCAGCCATTCGGCGTGTGGCTCCTCGCCGTTGATCTTCGCGCTTAAAGCCAGCGCAAAGTTATGGTACAGGTTGCCGAATGCTTCCAGGTAACCTTCAGGATGGCCCCCGGGGGTACGGCAATTGGATGTAGCATACGGCGATTCCCAGGCCTTGTAATTGTTGCCCGCCCGCAAAGTCTCGGCGGGTTTATCCAGCCAGCGTATGGTTAGCGTGTTCGGTTCCTGTTGTGCCCATTCAAGGCCGCCGTTCTCGCCGTAAACACGGATTTTCAAAGCATTTTCTTCACCTGCGGCAACTTGCGACGCAGTCAGCACGCCTGTGGCGCCCTCTTCAAAGCGGAGTAAGACTGCTCCGTCGTCATCCAGCAAACGCCCGGGGACCACTGTGTTTAGCGAAGCGCACATTTGCGTGATCTTTAGGCCCGAGATATATTCAGCCAGGTGTGCTGCGTGCGTACCGATGTCGCCCATGCAACCGGCTTTGCCCGAACGTTTCGGGTCCGTCCGCCAGGCGGCCTGCGCATTGCCTTCGCGCTCTGAAAGCTTGCTAAGCCAGCCCTGGTGATATTCTACATATATCTTCCTTACTTTACCCAGCTTACATGCTTTAATGAATTGCTTCGCCTCTTTTACCATGGGGTAACCCGAGTAGGTGTGCGTTAATAACAACATCAGCCCGGTTTCGTCAAGCTTCTTTTTCAGTTGCCTGGCTTCATCGAGGGTAAAGGTGATCGGCTTCTCGATCACAACGTTGAAACCGTTCTCCAGCGCCATCATCGCCGGGCCAAAATGCGCGAAATTCGGGGTAACTATAGTAACGAAATCCATGCGCTGATCAACAGGCATTTTACTTTCAGCGCGGATCATTTCTTCATAATTCAGGTAAGTCCTGTTCTCCGGTAGAAACAGCATTTTGCCGCTCTCCCTGGCCAGGTCCTCGTGTATGCTAAGCGCACCGCATACCAGTTCTATCTGGCCGTCCATATTTGCGGCAATACGGTGTATAGCGCCAATAAAAGCGTCCTTACCGCCGCCAACCATGCCCATGCGCAATTTTCTTTTGCTCATATAGTCGCTTAAAGTCTCCCCGGCGGGGAGACTTTTATGATTAGGTAAAAATTAATATTCAGGTTTAATTAAAGACCTTCCTCTGGGGGAAGGTTGGTTGGGCCTAGGACAGCGCCCAGGCTTTGTCGCCTTTTTTGTAAGGGATGCAGCCGTCAAATCTTCCGGGAACCGGTACATAGCGCAACGCTTTGGTACAACCTACCTCGGACGTAAAATAGCCCAGCAAGGTAAGTTCCTTCATCATCCGGAAATAATGGTTCGGCTGTTTCGGCTTTTGGGTTTTGGCGTACTCTTTTGCCTCTTTGTCCAGATCAGTCAGCAAGGCGGTTTTCTGGGTTGCATCCAGATCCATAAAGCCTTTGCTGAACTTCTTCTGAGCAGCTTCGTCGATCTTACCGATACCCTTCAAAAACACGTCCTGATCGGGAGTTTCATAACAATCCCTTACCATTACCGCCATAAACGGCCCAACGCCGGCCGCCTTTGCGCCCGGACTGCTTGGCGTATCAGGTAAAATGGTATCGGCTACCTCATTCAGGAACGCCTCATGATCCTGGTCGAACAACTCGGATACCGAGTTAGCCGAAGTATGTGGCTTGCAGCCTGAGAGTAAATATTCCGCGCCGATGAGCGTACCACCCATAATGAGGGCAACTCTTCCGATGGCTTCTCTTCTATTCATTTTAGTTATTGATTTACTGAATTAATGAATTACTGGTTTTTTTTGGTCCGGAAGTCCGCGTAAGCCGGCAAGTCCGGAAGAAATATACAACTAATTTACAATAATTTGAGTCTTTCGGACTTTCCGTCTTACTGAATTCCGATTATCCTTTTAACACAAAGCCGTCGCGGTATTTACGGTGCACGTACTGGTTAACAGGATCGAAGTTGGTCACTTTTAGATTTTCATTGTCCCACTCCAGTTTTATCTGGCCGCCGTTCAGGCTGTGCCCGCGCACGGCGAGGTTGGCCATTAGCAGCGCTTCTGTTAACGGTCCTGCTTTGTCGAAAGACGAGCTTAACTCTGTTTTACCGTAACCGGCAATACAGCCTTCAACCCATTGAGCATAATGCCCTTCGGCGCCTCCGGGTACACGAGCAAATTTCTCGGGCACTTTAACTTCCGCATCCCGCGACTTGGGCAGCAACGTGGCCGCATCCGAGTAGGTACTTGCGTACATCTTGCCTTTAGTGCCGATAAACAGCGTTCCGTTTCCTGGTTCACCGCCATAGGCCTCATTGGGTCCGAGTTCTTCCGGTCTTTCAGGTTCTATACCACCGTCCATCCAATGCAGCGTAATATCCCCCTGGGTTTTATCAGTCTTAGGGAAGGTCATGGTAATATGGCTCGACGGCGGGCAGCTATCAGGGAAATGGCCTTCTTTAAACTCATCAACGAATACCGTTCCCACACTGGCCTGCACATCTTTTACATATTGCAAGCCAAGCGCCCTGAACGGGGCCTCAACCAGGTGGCAGCCCATGTCGCCTAATGCGCCGGTACCATAATCCCACCAGCCGCGCCAGTTAAATGGCACCAGCTTGTCCACATACTCCTTATATGGCGCTGTGCCCAGCCATAAATCCCATGAAAGCTCTTTCGGAACATTCGGATCGGGCTGCGGCCACGGAATACCCTGCGGCCATACCGGGCGGTTTGTCCAGCAGTATATCGTGTGCACATCGCCGATTACGCCCGCGTCATACCATTCGGCCATTTGACGCGTGCCGGGATTTGATGCGCCCTGATTACCCATCTGGGTTACTACCTTGTATCTTTTGGCAGCTTCTGTAAGCAAACGTGCTTCCCAGATATCATGCGTTAAAGGTTTCTGAACGTAAACGCCTTTACCGAGCTGCATAGCACTGTGTGCAATGATAGCATGGTTATGGTCGGGTGTCGATACCGATACGGCATCGAAATGCTTGTGTTCTTTATCAAACAGCTCGCGCCAATCTGTATAAAATTTCGCTTTCGGAAAGTTTTTTACGGTTTTTGCACAGCGGCGGGTGTCAACATCGCATAAATAGGCAATATTGGCCTTGCCGCTTTTGTTAAACATAAAAATATCGCTTTCGCCCTTTCCGCCGGCTCCAACGCTGGCAACATTAAGCATATCGCTGGGAGCGCGATAACCTTTGCCGCCTAATACGTAGCGCGGCACGATCATAAATCCTGCAGCAGCAAGCGCACTCTGCTTTATAAAATCCCGCCTGGAGGGATTTTGATTCGCGTCTTTAGGTTCTTCAGTCATTGGCTTCTGTATTTAATTATTGAATTGTTGATTCCAATTGTTGTATTAAATTGCTGTATTGTTATACTAATTACAAGTTAACTGATCACCAATTACACGTTCCCCTTCTTCAATTCCTCAAACGCGTGGTTAGCAGCGCGGGCGGTTAATGCCATGTAAGTTAACGAAGGATTCTGGCAAGCGGCCGACGCCATGCAAGCGCCATCGGTAACGAAAACGTTTTTGGCATCCCAAACCTGGTTCCACTCGTTCAGTACCGAGGTCTTCGGATCGCGACCCATACGGGCGGTACCCATTTCGTGAATGCCGCGGCCCAGCACCGGTTCGCTGTTAAAGGTTTGTACGTTCTTCACACCGGCGTTTTCCAGCATTTCCTTGGCATCATTTGCCATATCGATACGCATCTTCAGCTCGTTATCCTTACAGGTTGCGTCGATTGCCAGTACCGGAAGGCCCCAATGATCCTTCACATTTTTATCGAGGTAGCAGCGGTTTTCGTGGTAAGGCAGTGTTTCGCCGAAACCGCCTATACCCATCGTCCACTCGCCGGGTTCGCTTAACGCGTCCTTAAATGCACCGCCTATCGCCATTTCTGGTATTGCCCTGCCCCACTCTTCGCGACCTGCGCCGCCCTGGTAGCCAAATCCGCGAATATAATCGCGCTTTTCATTATGCAGGTTGCGGTAACGTGGTATGTAAATACCATTAGCGCGGCGGCCGAAATAGTATTTGTCTTCGTAGCCTTCAACTGTGCCTCCTGCTCCAACGCCTAAGTGGTGGTCCATCAGGTTATGACCCAGTTCGCCGCTACTCGAACCCAAACCGTCAGGCCATATATCGGTTGCCGAATTCATCAGCACCCAAGCGCTGTTCAGCGTCGACGCATTCAGGAAGATGATCTTGGCGTAATATTCGTAGGTCTTGTTGTTTTGTGCATCCAATACCTCAACGCCCTTAGCTTTTTTAGTGTCCTTGTCGTATAAAATTTTAGTCACGATAGACCATGGCCTTACCGTCAGGTTGCCGGTAGCAACGGCTGCAGGCAGCGTTGACGATTGTGTGCTGAAATAGGCGCCGAAAGGACAGCCGAGCCAGCATTTGTTGCGGTACTGGCAATTGGTACGGCCAGGCAGCGGTTTAGTAATATTAGCTGTACGGCCGATGATCATGTGGCGATCATGGTCCTTATAATAGGCATTCATACGTGCAGCCACATCCTTTTCAACGCAATTCATTTCCATAGGCGGCATAAAGTTGCCATCCGGCAGGATCTCTACATGATCCCTGTTGCCCGATATGCCTGCAAACCCTTCTACATAAGTATACCAGGGTTCCAGGTCCTTATAGCGGATAGGCCAGTCGACACCTATGCCCTGTTTGGCGTTTTCTTCAAAATTCACATCATGCCAGCGATAACTCTGACGACCCCACATCAGCGACCTGCCGCCCACGTGATAACCGCGGAACCAGTCGAAGCGTTTGATCTCAACATAAGGGCTTTCCTTTTCGTTTACCCAATAGTCGAGGTTGGTTTCATTCAACGGATAGTCTCTTTTTAATACAGGATAATCCTTTTCCATCTGCACTGTGCGGCCACCCCTATGCGGAAACTCCCAGGGCGCTTTGTTGGCATTTACATAATCCTTAACGTGTACTATGTCCCTGCCGCGTTCCAGCATGATCGTTTTCAGGCCATTTTTCGTCAGTTCTTTTGCGGCCCAGCCACCAGAAATCCCTGAGCCGATAACGATCGCATCGTATGTGTTTGTTGACATGTTATAATTGGTAATTTGATTTATTTTTCGGTTAACCCGACTAATGTAAAAAAATAATTTTTCTCAGCTAATTTCATTGTGTTTTTTTAACACAATAATGCCTTCACAGCGCCCAAAACGCCATTTGGGTATGTTTTATATAAATATTTTTCGGATAAAAAATGATCTTAGACATTCCCTTTTTTTCCTTCGCTTACCGCATGATCTACGGCACGGGCTGTAATAGCCATATAAGTAAGCGACGGGTTCTGACATGACGTAGACGTCATGCACGCTCCGTCCGTTACAAACACATTATTACATGCGTGCAATTGGTTCCATTTATTCAGCATCGACGTCTTCGGGTCGTTTCCCATACGCACGCCGCCCATCTCGTGAATATCCAACCCCGGCGCCTGGTGGTTCGTTTCGGCCTTAATATTTTTAAACCCGGCGCTTGTGAACATTTCGGTGAGTTGTTCGACGTAGTCTTTCTGCATCTTCATATCGTTGTCGTCATAATCGACCGATATTCTGAGTTGGGGAACGCCCCACTGATCTTTCAGGTTCGGGTCGAGCGTTACAAAATTGGTT
This sequence comes from Bacteroidota bacterium, assembly GCA_018267005.1. Taxonomy (GTDB): domain Bacteria; phylum Bacteroidota; class Bacteroidia; order Sphingobacteriales; family Sphingobacteriaceae; genus Mucilaginibacter. The sequence goes on along the minus strand of JAFDZK010000002.1, from coordinate 21,880 downwards.
TCTTTGGGTATCGTTTCGCCCATGAAGTGCGAACCTATCCGCCACGGACCGTATTCTTTTTTGGATAGGCCTGCTTTAAAGTCTTCGCCGACACCTTCCCATTTGTGATTGTATCCACGGTATCCATATAATCCGCTGGCATAACCCCGCAGAAAATCAGTTTCCTGCTTGAATATATTCCTGAAACGCGGAATATAGCCACCGCCTGCCGGGTTACGGCCATCCGTTGCCCATTCTTCAAAACCTTCAACGTCGGCGCCGATGTGCGCCGAATAATTATGGAAAGCCACGTATTTACCAAGCACGCCGCTGTCGTTACCTAAACCATTCGGGAAACGTTTGGACTTCGAGTTGAGTAAAATAAGATTTGTGTTGATGGCCGCAGCATTAACAAAGATGATCTTTGAGTAATACTCTTCCGTTTGTTTGGTATTGGTATCTACAATGCGTACGCCGGTAGCCCTGTTTTTATTGTCGTCATAAATGATGGACTCAACTACTGAAAACGGTCGTAAGGTTAAATTGCCCGACTTAAGCGCCCATGGTATAGTTGATGCATTACTGCTGAAATACCCGCCAAACGGGCACCCGCGCTGGCAAAGCGTACGCTCCTGGCATTGCGCCCGGCCCTGATCCAGGTGGATTTGGTTAGGTTTTGACAGGTGCGCACATCGTGCGCTGATGACGTAACGATTTTTATAATGCGCCTTTACATGCTTGCTGAAATAGTCTTCAACAGCATTCAAAGGGAAAGCGGGCAAAAACTCACCGTCAGGGAGTTCGGCTAGACCGTCTCTATTACCTGATATGCCTGCAAATTTCTCCACATGGCTGTACCACGGGGCAATATCTTTATAACGTATCGGCCAGTCAACCGCGAACCCGTCGCGCGCGGGGCCTTCAAAATCGAAGTCGCTCCAGCGCTGGGTTTGCCTGGCCCAAAGCAGCGATTTGCCGCCTACCTGGTAGCCGCGTATCCAATCGAAAGGTTTTTCCTGCACATAAGGATGATCGTGATCTTTTACAAAGAAATGCATCGCATCCTCCTTAAAAGCATAGCAGCGGTTTACTATCGGGTTAGCCTCCTGGATGTCCATCGGGACCTCGCCCCTGTGCTTAAACTCCCAGGGATACAGGTTGGTGGTGGGATAGTCCTTAATGTGTTTTACATCGCGCCCGCGTTCAAGCATTAATACTTTAAGGCCTTTGTCTGTCAATTCTTTGGCGGCCCAGCCCCCGCTGATGCCCGAACCGATAACGATTGCGTCGAAGGTACGGTCCTTCGCGCTGTCAATATTTAGATTAGCCATTTTTAGCAGCTATATTATTTTTAACGGGTAACCAGGCGTTATACCGGCCCGGGATGAGTTCGTAAACAATCTCTTTGGTCATAAAGTATTTGGATTCGGTATAACCGAAAACCGTCAATCCTTTAACGGTGCTGAAGAAACCATTTAGCTCTTTGGAATAGCCGTTGCTTTTCTTTTCAAAGGTGTTCAGCAGGTCTTCCTTTTGCTTTTTATCCAGGTCGGCAAAGCTTTTGTTATAAGTTTTTTTAGTCAGATCATTAAACTCGCCCATTCCTTTGAAAAAGGTTTTCTGATCGTCCTTTTTTGTGCAGTCGTCCAGCATCAGCCAAACAAACTGATCCAGCATGAGATCTTTAGCCCCCGGTGTACCGGTTTTGGGAATAATGGTTTCGGCCATATCCGCTACCAGGGATTGCTGATCGTTGGTAACATCAAAATTTTTAAAATGCGTAACCGGGTTGTGTTCGGTGCACCGGGGCAGCAATGCGGCGCTGCCGATGACCAAAGCCAGGTTCTTTAAAGCCGTACGACGGTCCATTCTTAATTTAGTTTATAACACCCGTTGGGGTAAATCTCGGAGAAATTGCGGCCAATATAGTGTATAATTGACATTATTAAACAAAAACGAAAAAATATATCCCATAGTCTGATAAAAACATCCTATGGGATATTTATCTGCCTGTAATTTAGCGATAAGGGATCAAAAGCCCCATTTCTTCATCATTTGTAAATCAATTTTTACACAATCGAACGGATCCTTGCCCTGGTACGATTCCTGCTCGATAACGAACCACGAGGTACCGCCGGATCTCCTTGCTTCCTTAACGATCTCGTGAACCGGCATAACTCCCTGGCCCAATATCGTACTGTCGTAACCATCCATACCCTGCCCGGTATCGCTTTTGATCTCGTCTTTTACGTGCATGGATACGAACCGGCCGGGATATTTCTTCAGCAGATCCATCGCTATACCGCCGGCGCCGAGCATATTGCCGATATCCATTTGCTGAATAACCAATTCCGGGTCGGTATTGGCGAGGATATAGTCGTACAAAGTACCGTCACCGACCTTGTTTTTGAACTCGAAGTTGTGGTTGTGGTAACCGAATTGCAGACCGTGCTGCTTGCAGAGCTCCCCGGATTTGTTGAAAATGTCCATCATTTTCTTCAGCTTATCGGTATCGTGGATCAGATTGTTATCCAGCCAGGGGCTGATCACATACCTTTCGCCCACTTCAGCGGCATCTTCAACCGTGTACTTCCAAGCGTCGGTAAAATCATTCTTCGAGTCGTCCCAGTGCTGCTCCGTCATTACCGTATGGCCGCTTGGCATCAGCAAACCCAGATCGGATAATAACTTTTTAAAGTCTTTGGCATCATATCCGTAAAACTTCCGGTTGATGTAATTGGCGTGTTCGACATGATGGTAACCCATGTCGGCAATCTTTTTCAGGGAGCCTTTGGGGTCCTTACTCATGGCATCGCGCACCGAATAAAGCTGTACGCCCAGCCTTTCGATCTTTTTGGGCGAGGCGGCGGTTGCTGCTTCGAAAAGATCCGTCCTGGACAACAAGGTTGCGCCGGCCGCCGCCAGGGCGGTATTTTTAATAAAATTTCTGCGTGAAGAGTTCATATTATAGGTTTTAATTGATTGATCTTAAATGCCGGGCTCACGCCCTATTACCACCAGCTCCTGTCGAGGGTAAACCGTATGGTCTGCGCCGTTTATTTGCCTTCCGGAAACACCGGAAACAACAAACTGCTATTGCTCACAAATGCCAGGTGCCTGCTGTCGGGCGCCCACGAAGGCGTATTGATCGTGCCCTGGCCGCCGTATAAATAAGCCACAGTTTTAATCGGTCCGCCGCCCACAGGCATTACCCTAAGGTAAACATGCTTATAAAACGGGTGGTCGCCGGGCGATACCTCATCCTTATTAAATGTAATAAATACCAGCATTTTTCCATCCGGCGATACATGCGGGAACCAGTTGTCGAAATCGTCGTTCGTCAGTTGGGTTTGTTCGCTGCCGTCTGCCTTCATGCGCCATACCTGCATCAGCCCGCTGCGGACTGAATTAAAATAAATGTATTTACCGTCGGGGCTATATTCCGGACCATCATCCAGGCCCTGTGCATCGGTCAGCCTTACTTCCGGACCGCCGCCCGACGGAATCCGGTACACGTCGAAGTTGCCGTTCCGGTCGCCGCAGAATACGATGTATTTCCCGTCAGGCGACCAGCCATGCATGTACGAGGGACCGGTCGGCGTAATCTGTTTGGCTTCGCCACCGCCGATCGGAACTGTAAAACCTAACGAAGCACCGTGTTCGCCGTTACCGCTGCTGATGGCCAGCATTTTCCCATCGAACGAGATCACATGGTCGTTGTTGTTCTTGTTGGCGACACCGGTGTTAATAGCCGTCGGCGTTCCGGTGGCCAGGTTGAAATTATATAGCGTGCCGTCGCGATTGTAGATAAGCGACTTGCCGTCTTTGGTCCAGTTCGGCGCCTGTAAGGATGACGGTATCTGATAAATGATCTTAGCGTTCTGATCTTCCAGGTCGAGTATTTCGATGCTGCTGCCGAGGTATTCGCGGTAAGGAACCAAATTTTTTGGTGCGGGCACCACGATGCGCACATTATTGAATGTAGCTTTCTCTACAACATTAGCGTTATGAGCGCAGATGAATAAACCCACGTAAACATCATCGCCAAGACTTACACTATCTAATTTTTCACTAACGAAGGTTTCGCCCTTATGGGCAACGGACATGATATAAACGCCATCCTTACGCTCCAGTTGAATGACGTCCGCTCCGCTAAGCTTAAATTGTTTTTCCTGGGTTACTCCGCCTGTCGTGCTCCTGTACTGCAACGAAGTGAGTCCATTCCCATGCACCACCGCGCTTACGTGCTTTGCGTTGGTATCCAGCGAACTGCGCACCATCCAGCCAATTTTGCGGTGTTCCTCGACGCCTTTACCGACAAAATTAACATTGGCGCGAAGGATGAAGTCGCCCTTCATCTTCTTCCATAAATAGTGAAACTCGTCATGCGTGGCCCAAACATTAGCTCCCGAGCCCTCTATGCTGTATTTCTGCATAGAAGCGTCGTAAGTTGCGTTTCCGGAGTGTTTGACGAGGCCGATATCGGACTGGTTATCGAATATGCCTAATGTACTGTTTTGCGCCCGCGCATTCGGGCTAATAAAGGCGATACAAAGTATAGTAAAAAAAAGCCAGGAAAAGTAATTTTTCTTCATCGGGAAATGGTGTTTGGCGTACACTATAATTGGAGCTCCCTAATTTATAAATTACATCTGCAAAACCTGCAAATACTTCACGTAATTTTTACAAAAGCGATTTGGAGCACGAGCCGGAATGTGGAAAGGACCGGAATGATTAACCATAAAAAAATCTTAACCAAATGTCCTTATGCCCGCATGATCTGCGAAATAAGCTCGCCCTTCGAATTAATATTCAGCTTCTTGTAGATGTGCTTTAAATGCTCATTTACAGTAAAGGGTGTGATGTTCATGGTCGAGGCGATCATTTTGTTCGACATACCGGTTACGATCAGGTTGCAAAGGTCGAGTTCGCGCCTGGTAAGCTCGGGAAATATATCCGTCAGGTTTTGCGGCCGCGAACCTTTAACATCGATCAAATGATTGACTATAGAAGGCGAAAGCGGCGTTCCTCCTTCAAAAGTTTTCAGAAGGGCGTCTTTGATAAATTCCGAGCTGCTGTTTTTTGATAAGAAACCCTTAGCACCGTTGATAAGCGCCGTATGGGAAGCAGCCGGGTCGTCGACCGCCGACAGGATGACCACGTGGGAATAAGGGAAAAGCTGCTTGATTTTCCCGATAGATTTCAGGCTGTTGCCCGAAGGCAGCATAATGTCTAACAAAATAATGTCAGGGCGTAACGCACTGTTTACGCGGTAAAGGTCTTTCAGATCACTGACAGCGAATAACATTTCAAACTCAGGGCATCTCTTAAAAAAATCTACGAAATACTCCCTGAGCGTCGGGCTGTCTTCAATTAAGCCGAGCTTGATTAGCATACCTCGAAATGGTGTGTTAGTTTAATTAGCGGTCTGCTAATTTATTAAAATTCATATATTCTCTGCAAGGGTTAAAACACCCATTTTGGCCTCGAAGGCTTTTTTCTGACGTTCATGTCATAATTGAAAAATTTTTGCAAAAAATTGCAAATATCCGGATCAGTTTCATATTATATTTGTATAAATACCAATTTATATCATCAATATAGTTTATATAATATCTATAATTTACTGACTATTAAATTTATATAGATCTTATATAAAGTATTTTAATATATTGGATTTGAGTCAAGTTACATAGGCGTACCTTATTTTAGGTATTAACCTGCAAGGAAATGCCGACGTAATAAGACCCAAAAACAGGGAGAGATGAGAAATAACAATATTCCCCGAAACTATGTAACCGGGCGAAAGAAAAGTGAAAAAGATCATAGCCGGGGAGTATTTTATTTCAATCTGTTCATTCAATTCTTTGAAGCAATTATTCCAGGAAGAAATGTAGACGGGTGGCGGTATACGTGCCAGCCGCTCTACAATCAAGACCGATCAGGGCTTGAGCAGTTAAGGAAGTTACATCAAGATCAAAAGTGATGAAAACAAGTGTAGTATTGGGCCTGGCACTCCTTTCGCTGGCAGCTTGCCGCAAGGAGGAAAAAATCGAGCCGAAGGCCGCATCAGCAAAATCAAATGCCGTGGCAACTGCTAACCAGGACACCATTCCTGATAAGGCAGCCTTTAGGATAGAATTGTATAAGGACAGTATTAACCACGACGAAACGATGATCCAGTTCGATCATGCCGCGGGACTGGTTTATTCGCCCGACAGGGATGGACTTTATTTCCCGGGTTTCGGACAACTAAGCCTCGCCACCATCTCGAACGATAACCGGGATTTGGCCATATACAGCCTGCCGTATACACAAAACATGGCGGTAGGACTGGACGTAGAGGCAAAATCGGATGGCGCATATGCACTGAAAATGAGTTACCAGCGTCAACTGCCGCCAAATACACAGGTATGGTTAAAGGACCTGTACTTAAAGGATAGCACGAATATGTGTTCGAAGAACTACAACTTTAGTGTTGTTAAAGCCGATGGCAATTCGTTCGGCAGTAAAAGATTTAAAGTGATCATCAAGGAAGTAACCGGGCAGCAGCAAACCGCCGTCCCGAACTGATAAATTTCGAGCGCTTGTATAGTGATGTTTGAGTGAAGATGCAGTGAGATTGTAAGGTGAAGTCGGGAAAGAAAAGCACAAGCGCCAGGAGGGACGAATTATAGTCCCTCTTTCTTTTTATATGTACCCCAAGCGAAAGAGACGGATTTCAGGTTTAAGCGTATTCCTTGTTCAGCGGCAGGCTAAAGAAAAAGATACTGCCCTCGCCCGGGGTTGAGGTGATCCATAATTTACCGCCGTTCAGTTCGATCAATTCCTTGCAAAGCAGCAGGCCGATGCCCATGCCATTCTCGCCCGACGTGCCGCGCTGCGAAAAATGGGTCTGAACCGAAAACAGCTTGCTTATTTCTTCCTGGCTCATTCCCTTTCCATTATCCTGCACGCTGATAACGACTTTGCTGTCTTCGTACTCGGATTTTAAGGTAACGCATCCGTTAGTATCGGTAAACTTTATCGCATTGCTGATCAGGTTGCGTAATACAACCTTGATATGATTCTCGTCGGCCAGCACAGACCTGCCCGGGCTTGCCTGGTTGCTAAACTCGATGTTTTTCTTCTGCAGCGCGTGGGTAAAAGTCTGCTCCATCTCGACGCCAAGCAGGAAGATATCAAGCTGCGATGAATTTACATTGCGCCCCTTTATCTGGTTGCCAGCCCATTCAAGCAGGTTGGAAAGCGTTAGCTCGGCGCTTCTCACCATCGGGTTAATGTCCTTCATCAGCCAGTGCACCTCTTCATTCGAGAGGTAATCGGTATCAAACATATCGGCGATGTTACGCAGGTTGGCCAGGGGCGTACGCAGGTCGTGCGCAATCACTGCGAGCAATTTATCCTTAACCTTGCTCAGGTTTTCCAGGTTTTCGGCCTGGGCCTCTATCACCTGTTTCTGCCCGCTCAATACGCCGTTCTGCTCGTTCAATTGATGGCTGAGCTGTTTCTTTTGCTTGTAGAAATAATATGTTACAGAAAGCAATATAACCACGAAAGCCAGCGAAAAAGACAGTATGACGATAATGACGCGCTGCAATTTTACTTTATCCCGCATCGCAGCCGTATGGTGCTCAGCGGCCGCCATATTGTTCAGCCGGTTGTCAAGCGCAAAATAGTCGAGTATAAGCGCAGCGTTTTTTAACTTATTAAAGGCATTCAGGCTGTCCTGCACGCTGTTATATTTTTTCTCAAAAGACATGGCCCGGGCCATATCGTGCTTATCCTCATAGCTGCTTATCAATGTTTTATAGGCTCCCGAAATCGCATCAACAACACCAATACTATCGGCCAAAGCCGCACCGCGCTGCGCAAAAGTTATAGCCTTGTCGTAATCATGCAACTGGCGATATATATCGGCATACTCAATATACGTTGTAGCCCTTAAGCGCTTATTATGCGTAACGTAACTTTCAGTAAGCGCTGTATCGGAATAAGCAATCGCCGCGGGCAATTCGTTTTTTAGCCGGTATATACTGCTTAAACGACCGTATACAACCGCCGCATTGCTTTCGTCGTGCGCTGTCCGGTTCAGCACCAGTGCCTTTGCGGCATCCTCAATGGCCTGGTCGTAAATACCGAGACGCTTGTAAACCAACGAGCGCTCGCTATACATCTCAGCTAACCGGTCGGGGTCCCGAAGGGCATACCTTTTAGCACTGTCTAAGTTTGCAAGGGCGCTTTTGTAATCCTTCAGGTCCGCGTATATCCTGCCCAAAAGATTATAGCAGCTTGAAAGGTAAAGCGGCCTGTTTTGAGGAAAAGCCATCAAAGCTTTTTTGACATAAAATAAGGCGATGGGATAATAAGATTGCGACCAATAGACATGGCCGATATTTAGAAAACTACTACCAACGCCCACCGTATATTTAGCGTTCTCAGACATCAGCAGGGCCTTTTCGGCAACTTTACGCGCGGAATCGGGCGATTCGAGATAAATATTGAATGCGATATCGTTCAAATGGTCGATGACACTATGCACCGAAGTGTCTGGCCCATCACCAGCCGCAGGGGTCGCTGCCGTTTGGGTAAAAGCTCCTCCCTGAAGCATAAGCATCAAAATGAAACCAATTAGGGGCCGCATATCGCTTAATACGATAAAACAATAAAAAGAGTTTGATAATATATATTAATTTTCAGCGGGTTACATAATTTCACACCGCTCACCCTCGAGCATTTGCCTGCACATATGCTCATCGTCCGGTACTTTTATTTCGTCCGCCGCCTGTTTATAGCTCAGCTTTAGTTCTTTTCGCCGCTTTGCCTCTATAAACCTGCGTACCTGGTTGCGGTTTTCCAGTATCAAACCGGGCACCAGAGCAGGCCGGTCCTGTTCGTTTTTGGCAACCATAGTAAAATAACTCGTATTGGTGTGATATATTTTGTTGGTCTTGATATTTTCGGATATCACCCTTATTCCTACAACGAGCGAGGTTCTGCCGACATAATTTACCGAAGCCATGAGCGATACCAGGTCGCCTACCTCGACGGGCTGTAAAAAATCGACCGTGTCGATCGACGCCGTAACGCAATAGTTGCCTGCGTGTTTGGCTGCGCACACGTAGGCTACCTTGTCCATAAGCGATAATATGATGCCCCCGTGTATCTTCCCTCCGAAATTAGAATAAGAAGGGATCATTAATTCGGTGATGACCGTTTCAGAATAGCTGACCGGCCGGAACGGAGGCGGTGCTGGAATCTCTGCCATTTTTTGCGGGTTTTTATATGGTGTTAGTCAGTATTCTGCCAATATACGTATTGATTTGTTGAAATATTATGCGGCTTACCCTATCTTGTCCGCTCATATGTTTGTCAGAACGATTATCAGTGCAATTATTATACTCTCGGGTACAGTCCAATGCCTTGGGCAGGAGGTCATCGGAAAAAAAGACCGTCTGAATGATGATATCACCGAAAAATTCTTTGTGCTCAAAGACAGCACCGAAATAAAAAACGGCCAATACGCCGCTTATTATCACCGAAAGCACATAGTTGCATACGGCATTTATAACAACGGCAAAAAAGCAGGCAAATGGCGTTTTTTTGACCCGAATGGCCGCATTATGGAAATGTACGACTACAGTACCCGGACACTTCAATTTGAGGCGAAGGACAATCCCGTCGGTAATATCAGCTACCTGCTTGACAAGAACGTATCGGACACCGACCGGATAACGAAGCCGGTCAAGATCGGTGGGCGGTATTTCGGTTACCTCCCCTATCTCGGCCTTTTTAAAACACCTTTCGATCCGAGCCAATACACCACTTATGGCGCCGCTGCCGTGGTCGAATTACTGATAAGCCCGATGGGGCGGCTTGCTGACTTTAAAATCCATGTCGCTTCAAATTTCCTTGATTATGATCAGACTATAACTATGAGCCTGGGGTTATTAAAAGAAGAGGACAAAGAGTTTATACCGGCAACCTTTAACGGCGAGCCCGTCCTTTCGCGAATAGTGATAAGATGCAAGGTGACGGACGATGGCGGACTTGACTTTTTGTACAATTTTAACAACGCCTATTGACAAATGTGCTAAAAGCGTTTGCTTTCGATATTAGGCAGAAATGCCGTCAGTATACCGATCAAAGGCAAAAACGAGCATACTTTGTACACGAAATCAATGCTTGTACGATCGGCGAGGCTGCCCAGCATGGCCGAACCGATACCACCCATACCAAAGGCAAGACCGAAAAACAAACCCGCAACCAAGCCTACTTTACCTGGTATCAGCTCCTGCCCATAAACCACTATAGCTGAAAATGCCGATGAAATGATCAAACCGATACAAACCGAAAGGATAGCCGTCCAGAACAGGTTGGCATAAGGGAGCAGCAGCGTAAAAGGCGCGGCGCCTAAGATGGAAAGCCAGATGATATATTTACGGCCGAACACGTCGCCAAGATGCCCGCCGGCAATTGTACCAACGGCCACCGCCGCAAGGAAAAGGAACAGGAAGTACTGCGAATGCTGGACAGAGACGTGGAATTTACCGATCAGGTAAAAAGTATAATAGCTGCTCATGCTGGCCAGGTATACAAACTTGGAAAAAATGAGTATCAGCAGGATGAACAATGAAAAGATCACCTTGTTACGCGAGAACTCCGGGTGCGAAGTTTGAGCGCCGCTTTTGCGAACGGCCATCCTTTTTATCAAATGCGCTTTATACCAGTTTCCGACCCTGATGAGCACCAATATCGCCAGGCCCGCCCCAAGGCCAAACCATGAAATACTTTTCTGGCCCGATGGCACAATGATCCAGGCTGCCAGCAGGGGCCCGAGCGCGCTGCCCAGGTTGCCCCCGAGTTGGAAAATAGACTGCGCCAGCCCCCGCCTGCCGCCCGATGCAAGATAGGCCACCCGCGAGGATTCGGGATGAAAAATGGATGAACCGATGCCGATAAGCGCGACCGAAACCAGGATCATGGTGTAGGACGGTGCCTGCGACAGGCATAGCAAGCCAATGAGCGTGAAAGCCATACCGACAGGCAGTGAATATGGATTCGATCGCTTGTCAGTATAAAGTCCGACAAAAGGCTGCAGAATCGATGCCGACATCTGGAACACCAGCGTGATCATGCCGATCTGGGAGAAATTGAGACGAAAATCGGTTTTAATGATAGGATAAATAGCCGGCATAAGCGACTGTATCATATCATTGAGCAAATGCGAAAAGCTGATGGCAAACAAGATGAGGAACACAGTTTGCTCAGCCTGGGTCGTTTCGGTTGTGGTTATGGTCCCGGTTTTCATCCGGGTAAAAATAACAGTTATGTCTTATGTTGTCAGGCGGCTTTTAACAGATGGCAATTCCGTGATACTATTTCCCGTAATAATCCCAGGCTGCTTTTGCAATCCTGGCGATGACACGGTCACGGGCAGCCTCATCCGCGGTGGAGTTGCAAACCATGATAGCGATAGCCAAATGCCGGCCATTAGGCAGGGTGATAATGCCGATATCGTTGGTTGCGGGCGTTAATCTGGCGTCGTTTGTCGGTGATGTGCCTGTTTTATGAGCGACCACAGCGTCCTTCGGCAGCAGGCCCCTAATACGGTTGGGACCGGTGGTAGTTTCGGTCATGATCTTGTATAAAAAGTCGTTACTTGCCTTCGACAATATCTTACCGTTGTAGAACCGGTCGAGTAATTTCACCAAGTCGGCCGGTTTACCCCAATTGGTGTATTGCACCTCCCAGGCCGAAGCCATATCCGCCTCGGAAGCTTTTATCGCTATACCTTTTATGCCCAGGCTATGTATGTAGTCCTCAACCACCTGCGGGCCGCCGATTTTTTTCAATAAATAATCGCAAGCGGTATTATCGCTTTGTGAAACCATATAGCCCAGAATCTCACTTAAGGGTATTTCCGCGCCATGGGGATATTTGTCGCGCAACGGGCTCCAGGTATTGGGACGCATATCGCTTTTGCGCACCTTCATTTTTTCATCCAGCTTGTATTTGCCCTGGTCGACCAGGTTGAGCACGGTTAAAGCGATAGGAAATTTAAATACGCTGTGCATCACCAAACGCGAATGGCTATTATAGTTTACCGTATCGCGGGTTTCAATATTAAGGATCGATACGCCGACGATGCCTTGAGCGTCCGGCCCGATTGTTTTTATTTGTTTGAGCAGTGTGCTGTCCTGGGCAAATGAAAGCGTTGCCGAAAGTATAAGGAGAGCGAAAAATATGGCGAAAATCCGGGGCATAAAAAAGGCGTTAAATGTATGATAACGCCCCGCAAATTAGTAAATTACTTTATTCCGCGGTTTTATTTGGATGATGATTCTTATAGTAAACGTACGAGTACACAACCGGCACCAGCACCAGTATTGCCAGTATGCTCATGAAAATAATAGTACCCTCTTTCGGGGGCAGCAGTAAAACACCGGCTGTCAGCATAAGCCCGCCGAAAAACCACAATTTACCGGCGAGCCGATGCGTCGCCCGCCAGGTGTCGTTGTCCTCCAGCGTCCAGGGCGTACGTACGCCTGCGAAATAATTGGGCTTGATGCTGTGCATCACATTGCCCATAAAAGCAAAGAACAGCCCGACGACCGGCAATATCAACCGGCCGAACTTAAAATGGCTGTTTGCCGTAGCATATAAAATACCGATCATTATCGCTGCCAGGAATATGACCATGGCAAGCGCTATCTTCTGAAAAGTAGCCTCCCCGTACCTAACATATTTTTTGGGATCTATGGCCGGCAAGAATTTCAATAAAAGATAGATCAATACCGATACCGCCATCAGTACGGATATTGTCGTGATCAGTTCGCTCTTATTGCCATACCGGTCGGGATTGCCGTTCATGCCAAAATGCAGGGGCACTGAAGCGGGCAAAGCGGGATAAAGGTAAAGCAGATAGGCAACGGGCAATAGCCATACAATAACTGCGGCTGCGTCCAGCGCATTAAACTTTTTCATCTGATTTATTTTTTTGTGGTGATTTGAGTTGCATGATCCATTTCAGCATTTCGTCCATTACCGTGGTGTTCAGCGAGTAGTAAATAAACTGCCCTTCCTTTACCGATACCACCAGGCCGGCCTGACGCAGCAGGTCGAGGTGGTGCGATATGCTCGGCTTCGATATGGCAAATTTATCGGCGATGTCGCCGGCCGTCATATCTTTTTCCTTCAGCAATTGCAGTATATCCCTGCGGGTCTGGTCGTTTAATGCTTTAAATAGCGTGTTCAATTCTATTTCGATATTTATATATTTAGACAAATGTCTAAATAATTTGTTACAAAATAAAATTGCTATAAAGTCAAGAATTAAGACAGATTTTCAGGGTCCTGGTTCCTGATTCTTGTTTCCCGGTTCTTTTAACTCATACATCCAATATCCGTCAGCATCTTCCGACGTTTTAACAAAACCATGTCTTTCAAGTACTTGTATCGACTTTAGGTTTTTACCGTTCGGATTGGCAGTTATGGTTTTAAAGCGCAATTCTTTAAATCCAAATTCGATGACTTTCTCCAGCGCCTCGGTCATAATGCCTTTGCCCTGGTATTCGGGCAGCAGTTCGTAACCTACTTCGGCTTTGTCTTTCAGCCGTTCAATATGCCAGTAAAGTATGGTACCGGCCAATTTATTGCTGCCAATGAGGGTTATGGCCCACATGACAACTTCGTAATTTTCGGCCAGCAGCAGTATCTTCCCGATAAACTCCCGGGCGTCGTCTATCGTTACGGCGCTCTGCCGGCCTATCAGCTCATTCACTTTCTCGTCCTTGCGCAGGCGGTATATTTCTTCGGCATCGTCGGGTTGCAGATCGCGCAAAAAAAGCCGTTCGGTAGTGAGATTGGTAAAAATAGGATTCATCGGTATTCGGATTTAACATCGCCGCTAAGCATATAGCCAGCGATTTCAAGGCCGCCTTTCAACAATGTAGCTTTTGAAGGCTTGTTAGTAATATTGCATCTTGCTGCCGGCACCCGCCCGGCCCGGAAACATGCCTTTTTTACTTCCTGAATCATCAGGCTGCCATAACCCTTCCGGCGGTAGCTTTCTAATACTTCCATATACAAGTCGGCGAAGGGTTTGTTGTAATGCAATAGAAATCCGCCGGTAGCTACAACTTTGCCACCTACTTCTATGACGTGTGTACCTTCAGGCTCGCTATAATGTTCGAACAAAGTGTCGCCGTGCTGCCTTTCGCGAAAAATGGCCCCAGGGATATGCATATCTGTAACAGGGCCGTTTTTAAATAATATTACGTCCGAATAAATGCCCGTCGCGAACTCATAAAGCATGCCCGACAGGAGCGGATCGTTGCTCTGGCATTCGATGCAGCTTACTTTGGAAACGGACAAAAGCTCTTTAAAGACAGCGGAAGAATATTTTCGCCAGGCCGGCATAAGGTAGAATTCAAAAATGGCATCCCGCAGCGACAAATCGTCCCTGCCTTTAACCGAGGCATAACCGATAGCCGCATCACCATCTTTAACCAGGTATGAATCGGACAAATTTCGTTCATGCACCGCATTATACCGCACCTGGAAATTGCATTCCTGGAGGAATAAGTTCCTCAATGGCAAAATATGATCGAGTTGTGTTTGGACGACTTGCAGGCGCATGTCTAAAGGTACAATATCGGTTGGAAATTACCGTCCTGGCTCATCGTTCAATTATCCCGGCCGGTTGGCAGGTAATCGCTTGCCGATGTGGACGACCAGAGATCAGAAAAATAAGGTTTGGGCGGCTCCTGTTCCCTGAATTTCTGTTCGGGAGGCGTATCCTTCAGTCCTTTCATGGGAACGTCGGATGTGATCCGGCCGAGGGCTTCTTTGGTTTCGCCCAACAAATACCCGGCGTTGTCTCGCAGCTTTCCATCTTCAAACCAGCCAAGATGTTTTCCGTTAAAGCCATAAACATCTGTGTTGTTAAAATTTTGGTGAAGGTATGCTACCGGCTTGCCGTTCCACAGGTAAACAACTTGGTCTGTAATATAATCATCGATGAAGGCAACGGCATTTCCGGTGGAATCATAGAGGTCGATCTCCCGGTAAGGTTTGGCAGAACCGCATAAAAATATAACGGCAAACAGGAAACAGATCAGTTTCATTGGTCAAAGGTTTGATGATAAAAATACTAAATTAAACGATCTTTTCCAGCATTTGGATATACAGATCGATCCCTTCCCTTATTTCATCGAGGTAAATGAATTCGTCGGCAGTATGTGATCGGGCCGAATCGCCTGGGCCGACTTTGAGCGACTGTATATCAAGCAGGGATTGGTCGGATGTAGTGGGCGAACCATAGGTTGTGCGGCCCAAAGCTATACCGGCCTGCACTATGGGATGATCTTTTTCGATTTTCGATGGCTTAAGCCGGATAGAGCGCGGCTTTACATCGCTGCTTACATGCTCGCGAATGATCTGCAAAACCTCCTCGTTGCGATAGGCGTCAGTGACACGAACGTCTACGGTAAAAGTACAGGTAGCGGGCACTACGTTATGCTGCGAACCTGCATTGATGATGGTAACCGACATCTTTATGGGCCCAAAAACCTCCGACTCCTTCGGGAAACGGTAGGCGCGGAACCATTCGATATCTTCCATGGCTTTATAAATGGCGTTGATACCTTCTTCGCGCGCCGCATGGCCTGACTTGCCGTGGGCGACACAGTCCAGCACCATCAGTCCTTTTTCGGCAATGGCCAATTGCATTAGTGTTGGCTCGCCTACGATGCCGAAATCCAGTTTACCCAAGTCGGGTATAATGGATTCCAGGCCGTTAACCCCCGAAATCTCTTCCTCCGCTGTCGTTGCCAGGCAAAAGTTGTACTTCAGGTCGTCACGGTCGTAAAAGTGCAGGAATACCTGTATCAGCGAAACCAGGCAGCCGCCGGCATCATTGCTGCCGAGACCATACAGTTTGCCGTCTTCAATTTTGGCCTCGAACGGGTCGCGCGTATAGCCTGAATTAGGTTTTACCGTATCGTGATGAGAATTGAGCAGGATGGTCGGTTTTGCGGGATCAAAATACCTGTTCCATGCCCAGATGTTGTTCATCTTACGATGCGTTTCGATGCCCTTATCCTTTAAAAATCGCTCGAGCAGATCGGCGGTTTTGCCTTCTTCCCTGCTGAAAGACGGAATGGAAATCAGTTGCTGCAGCAGGCTTACAGCTTCGGCATAGCGGGCGTTCAGATCGGTCATGGATATGCAGCAAAAGTAAGGATAAAGGTGAAAGGAAAAAGGTAAAAGGGCAAAGGTTTTTCCTGGAATTTGTAGAGACGCAAAATCTTGCGTCTCTACAAGGTTAACTCCATTTGTATATTCGACCGTTCATAAGGTGACGGCGGGCCGGTGATCTTCTCGAAACCCAGCTTGAGGTACAGATTTATGGCCGGCTTCAATATCGTATTGCTTTCCAAATACAAAGTGTTCGCGCCAAGCTCTTTCGCTTTTTTAATACAAGCATGGCCCAGCAGCGTGCCGATACTTTTGCCCTGAGCCCTGGGTGAAACGGCCATTTTTGCCAGCTCGAACTTTTTGCCGTTCATTTTGATAAGCGCACAGGTACCCACCACCTCGCCCTGGTACACCGCCATGAAAATATGGCCGCCGTTGGCGATGATATATTCGTCGGGATGGTCGAGCGCCTTATAGTCCGACTCTTCCATTTTAAAATACTGCCTGATCCACTCCTCGTTCAGTTGCTTAAAAGCACATTTGTGTTCCGGGGCATAATCAATGATCTGCACCATGCTGCCTTCGCGCTTTTTCTTTTCCTCCTGTACGCGGCGCAGCAGGCTTTTCTGCTCCAGCAGGTATTCCCATTCTTCGATGGCTTTCCAAAGGTCGTACTGGCTTTCGCTAAAAGCCCTGTTTATAGCTGCCGACACATCCTTGTGCTGATCGTTCAGCTTCATAGCCGCAGCCTTCCCTTTTTCGGTGAGCGAGACAAAGTTTTTGCGCTTATCGTGTTTATTCTTACGCTCGGTTACAAAGCCCTGTTTGGCCATTTCGCGCACTATCTGGCTCACCGATGCATGCGTTTGCCCGATCTCGATGCCAATAGCGGTGATCGAATTCTCGGTGGCCTGCGTCAGCGAATAGAAAACCGGCCACCAGCGCGGGTGGATATCCACACCGTAAATATGATACAATTGCGCCGCATCGGCGGTTATCATATCGCTCAACCCGCGCAGCCTCGATCCTATGGCCATTTTCCCTACCTTATCATAAAAACTCATGACGGAATAATTTACGTAAGCACTTACGCAAGTTTAAATACTTTGGTCCGAAATATCAAATAGTTTATCGAAAAATAAATTGCCAATCCTATTCGCATACCTTAACTTGGCCTAAAATTATTGCCCTATGGAATTTGGACGCGTTGACACGCATGAATTATCCCTGATCGATTTCACCCTTCCGCCCGACCCCGCTTTGACTGTTAATACTTTAAAAGCCGCAAAAGGCAAAGGCGATCTGCAGGTGCACGTGGGCTGCGCCAAATGGGGACGAAAGGAATGGCTGGGCAAGATATATCCTGTTAAAACCAAAGAAGCGAACTTCCTGGACGAATATGTAAAGCATTTCGACTGTATCGAGCTTAACGCTACTTTTTACCAGGTTTACGGACCGGCTACGATAAGCAAATGGAAAGAAAAAGCCGCAAGCAACCCGGGCTTCAAGTTCTGTCCTAAATTCTCACAAAGCATTACCCACCTCCGGCGGCTGAAAAATGTGGATGAGCTAACCACGCAGTTTTATGCGGGGATCGAGGCCTTCGGCGACCAGCTTGGACCGTTGTTTCTACAGGTTGGCGATAATTATACGCCGAAAAGTTTTCCTGACATGAAGGCTTACCTGGAAAAGCTGCCCAAAGATGTGCCGGTGTTCGTGGAAGTGCGTCATAAGGATTGGTATGCCGTCCCTGAGGTGCGCGATAACTTTTTCAATACCCTCCATGAACTCAACATCGGCTCGGTGATTACCGATGCCTCGGGCCGCCGCGACTGTGTTCACATGGAACTGCCAACGCCGCATGCTTTTATCCGCTTTGTAGGCAATAGCCTCGATAGAACCGACTACAAACGCGTCGACGACTGGGTGGCGCGCATCAAAGACTGGAAAGAACAAGGCCTGCAATCGGTATGGTTCTTTATGCACCAGCACGATGAGCGGTACTCGCCAGAGCTGTGCGACTATGTGGTAGAGCAATTGAACAAGGCGCTTGGCACCAACCTGCACCGGCCGGAGTTTATCGAGCGGGAAAAAGGAGATCACTGATTTAGGCCGATTAAAGTTTTGCACTGATTTGTTCGGCTATTTCATCTATATTTAGGCAACTAAACTTATTGCGATGAAATATATTTTACTCCTTGTCATGCTTCCGCTTTTCGCGGCCGCACAGTCTGCTGAGCAAAATATCCAGGGCCTTTGGGTAAAGGTCAAGGCCGAAATGAAAGACGGAAGCCGGATTGTCGATCACCACGGTTGCGGGATGGATTTCATAAAATACACCTTCGGGGCGGACGGCATGGCGAACGTCAGCCAGGATGTACTTTTTGACGACTTTATAGTCCGGTATAGTTTAAAAAAAGATTCGCTTATCATAGGGGCGACCTTGTATGACATTATAAGCCTGACGAAGGACACACTGAAGCTTTCATTCTTTGTGCCTGGGGCGGAGGACAAGCAACTGCCGGTCTACATATTCGCAAAGGTTCAGCAGCTCAATCCTCCGGCCACAGCTACTTTTAACGTGGTGCTGAAGGATTCCGTTTACCAGGCCAACAATGTTTTATTCCCGGTCAGC
The DNA here is from genome assembly GCA_018267005.1 of Bacteroidota bacterium. Classification (GTDB taxonomy): domain Bacteria; phylum Bacteroidota; class Bacteroidia; order Sphingobacteriales; family Sphingobacteriaceae; genus Mucilaginibacter. The sequence goes on along the minus strand of JAFDZK010000002.1, from coordinate 3,066 downwards.
AAGGATAGTTTCAACAAATTAATGTACGGAATGGCTACGCGCTTCGACGACGGCACCTTAAAAATGAGCTTTATTATTGATAAGAAGGGTCACTTGAAACAATATACGGTTTTGGAAGCCGACAGCGTGTCGGGAAGTGTTGCAAAGATAGCCGGTAATGCGTTCGGGGACCTGAGCTGGGTTCCGGCTCGAAAGAATAACCTGCCTGTAAATACACTCGTGCAGGTAACCCTAAAGCTGAGCCATAAAAACTATGTTAACACCTTAAATATACAGTACCCATTCTTACGAAAGGCACCCTATCCGCCCATTGACGCGGATGAAGCTGAGGCGGCGCAGCAGTATTTTAAAGACGCCATAAACCAGCTTAATAGCGGCCATAGCGACAAAGCGCTCGAATTGGTCGGTAAATGCATTGAAATAGACAACATTTACCTGAACGCATATGAATTACGGGCCTTTATCAACAACAGCCTGGGAAAACCAAAGGAAGCTTGTAAAGACTGGAGTATCCTGGCTGGTTTGGGACAAGTTGAAGCCGCACAAAAGCTGGCTAAGTATTGCAAAAATTGAGAATCACCCGGTGACCGTCACGAATCAATTAAAATGAAGAGCCTTATCGTTTTGCTCCTACTTCCTTTGTTTTCTTTGCCACAGGTTAATGAACGGAACCTGCAGGGCCTTTGGGTGAAATGCAAAGCTGAAATGCTGGATGGCAGCCGGATAGTGGATCATACCGGCTGCGGCATGCACTTTCTGAAATACAGATTTAACAAAAACAAAACGGTAGATAAAAGCACAAGTGTATTGTTTAATGAAGCTAGCACGTCTTATAAAGTAGCTGATAGCGCGTTGATGATGGGTAGTACAGAGAGCTATCACATCATTAAACTAACTGAGGATAGTCTTAAGTTGTCGGAAATGATAAACGGGCTGGATTCTTCAAAAATAAGGGTCTATTATTTTGTCAGGGTGGGAAACAAAACAATCCGCTCCGAAAGTTATTATGACCCTGCGTTGCAGGATTCCGTATATGTAGCAAATAACTTTTTGTTTCCCGAATTTGATGGCCGGTCGACGGAACTGAACAATTTTATTACCGGCATACAGGGCAAATTCCGGCTGAAGATAACGTTTGTGATCAATAAGACCGGTAACGTCAAGGACATCACTATTCTAAATAGGGATAGCATTCCCGACAACCTGGCTAAATCAGTAATTTATGTTTTCCGGGGATTGGATTCACGCTGGCGGCCAGCTTATAGGAACAATGCCGCTGTAAATACCCGGGTTGAAATGGCATTAACGTACACAAGCGTACCCGGCAGATTAAACGCTATATCGATAGTATATCCTTTCATACAGCAGGTCGAAGATTTCCAGCCCCTGAGCTTTGCGGATATTCGAACCGTTAATGCAAATTATCGCCAGGCGATAGAAGAATTTCGGACCGGTGATTATCAAAATGCTATCGATCTGCTGGATAAATGCATCGAAATGGACAGCATTGATATCGATTCCCATTACCTGAGAGCGATGTGCAATCTAAAATTGGGCCACAAAGACAAAGCATGCAGCGATTTGTCGTACCTGGCGACACTCGGTCAGGTAGGTGCAGCCAAAAGCATGAAAAAGCTTTGCGCGAATTAAGCAGGTACTGTATCCTTAAATTCTTTACGATTTATACCATATTTGCACTATGAGCAAGCTATGGCAAAAATCCGTCGATGTAAATGCACTGGTTGAGAATTTTACAGTCGGCCGTGACCGCGAGTTCGATGCGCAAATGGCCGAATTCGACGTGCTCGGTTCACTTGCTCATACCCGTATGCTGAACAGCGTGGGACTGCTAAGCAAGGAAGACCTCGACGCGGTACAGGCGGAGCTGAAAGCCATTTACAAAGACATTCTCGCGGGCAAATTTTCCATCTGGGAAAATGTGGAAGACGTGCACTCACAAGTGGAATTATTGCTCACCCGCCGCATCGGTGATGCCGGTAAAAAGATTCACAGCGGCCGCTCGCGTAACGACCAGGTGCTGGTAGACCTGAAACTGTTTTTCCGCAGCGAACTGAAGGCGGTTGTTGAGGCCGCCGAAAGGCTTTTCCGCAGGCTTACGGAGCTCAGCGAAAAGCATAAAGACGTTTTGCTGCCGGGTTATACGCATTTGCAGGTGGCCATGCCCTCATCGTTCGGACTGTGGTTTGGCGCTTATGCTGAAAGCCTGGTAGACGACCTGGAGATCGTGCTTGCTGCATATAAGATCACCAACAAAAATCCTTTGGGGTCGGCTGCGGGCTATGGTTCCTCGTTCCCGCTTAACCGTACTTTAACCACCGAACTGTTAGGATTCGATCAGCTCAATTATAACGTAGTTTACGCGCAGATGGGCCGCGGTAAAACCGAAAGGATCATCGCGCAGGCCCTGGCGTCCATTGCGGCAACCTTAGCCAAAATGGCCATGGACCAGACACTGTACCTAAGCCAGAATTTCGCTTTTGTAAGTTACCCGGATACCCTGACCACCGGCAGCAGCATTATGCCGCATAAAAAGAACCCGGATGTTTGGGAGATCATGCGCGGCAAATGCAACCGCCTGCAGGCCCTGCCGAACGACGTAGCCATTATGACCACCAATTTGCCGTCGGGTTATCACCGTGAGCTGCAACTACTGAAAGAACTGCTTTTCCCGGCCTTTACCGATCTGAAGCTGTGCCTGCAGATGGCCGAATTTATGCTGCAGCATATCGAGGTCAAGAAAAACATTCTTGATGATCCGAAATACGCCTACCTCTTTAGCGTGGACGAAGTGAATAAACTGGTGCTCGATGGTGTTCCTTTCCGCGATGCTTATCAGCAGGTAGGCCTTGCCATCGAAAAGGGCGAATTCAATCCCGAAAAGAAAGTTAATCACACCCACGAAGGCAGCATAGGCAATCTCGGAACCGAACATATCGTGAAGTCGATGGATAAGATTTTGAAAAGTTTCGATTTTGAAAAAGTGGACAGAGCAGTTGAAAACCTAACCCGCTAAATCGATGTAATCTTTAAAATCGGTGTAATCAC